>JBBQXZ010000014.1:0-36995 GCA_038209145.1 Cytophagales bacterium
ATGATCAGGTGCTTGGCTTTCAGGCCTAAGCCCCAATCTTGCGTTTGTAAGTGATTTTCCATAGTTTTTTTAATAAAAAAACCCGACTCTTTCGAACCGGGCTCCTGTGTGTTTTTATCTTTAGTTTGTTATTTCACCAGACAATACGCAGCTCCGATTCGACCCTGGGGACGAAAGTAAAAGTAAAAGAAGCTAAAATAAGTAGCCGCGAAATTTTTCATGTGCCAAATGTAATTGACTCGATTTAAAAATCAAACACTTTTATAAATTTTCTGTGAAATTTTGCTGTAACCCAGGCGCCTAAAGGAATATTAAATCCCCATCCCCCGCTTTTTCAGCGTACTTGACACCTGAATAATTTTTTTGGAGCAAAAAATCCGGAATAGGTGCCTTTTCTATTTTTACCATTTTAACTTTAGAGATTCAAATGGATCCTATTATACCATGAACATTTTATTTTACACTGACCTGGATTATTCCAACGTCAAAAAGCAGTTTGAAAAAACGGTGGACTTCCTTCAAAAGGGTGACTTCAAATCGGCAGAAATAAAAAAATTAAAACCCACCAAGTACTACAGGGCTAGGCTTGACGCCGAAAACCGGCTGCTCTTTATGTTTGCTTCCCACGAAGGCCAAACCCATATCCTATTGCTGGAAGTCATCCTCAATCACGAATACGAAAAATCCAGATTTTTGCGCGGTGCGGAGATTGATGAGTCAAAGATCCAGGTGCTGTCTTCCGAAAAGCAACTAGAGAAGGAGGACTACCTGCCCCTAACCTATGTCAATGCCAAAGCTACCCGGTTTAACTTATTGGACAAAGCCATCTCTTTTGACGAAAGCCAGGAGTTAATCTTCAACAAAAGACCCCCAGTGATCATTATTGGCTCAGCGGGAAGTGGCAAAACAGCTTTGACATTAGAAAAGATAAAATTGCTAAAAGGGAGAATTCTGTACATTACGCTGTCGGCGTATCTGGTGGAGAATTCGGCCAACCTCTATTATTCTTTTGATTATGACAATGAAAAACAGGAAGTGGAGTTTCTTTCTTTTCATGATTTCATCCAGAGTATTCAGGTGACCGAAGGGAAGGAAATAGATTTCAAGACATTTGAAAGCTGGTTTGGCAAGTTTCGGAATTCGTCCAAAATCAAAGATTCCCACAAGCTGTTTGAGGAATTTAAAGGGGTGATGACTGGCACGGATATCGGCAAGGAATACCTAAGCAGGGAAGATTATGAGGGCTTGGGAGTGAAACAGTCCGTCTTTTTATCCCAGGAAAGGCCAGAGGTGTATAATGTATTCGAGAAGTACTTGCTCTTTTTGAAAGAAAACCAGCTTTACGACAGTAATTGCGTTGCAAACCAAAGGCTTGCCGAAGTGAAACCGATCTATGATTTTATCGTTGTGGACGAGGTGCAGGACTTCACCACTGTCCAGCTGCATCTTATTTTGAAATCTTTAAAAAAGAGTGAAAATTTCATTCTTTGCGGTGACTCCAACCAAATAGTTCATCCCAATTTCTTCTCCTGGTCTAGCGTCAAAACTTACCTTTATAAAAGGGACCTGAAAGGCAAGGAAATTAACATCCTCAAAACCAACTACAGGAATGCCCCTGCCGTCACAGAATTGGCCAATAAATTACTTAAAATCAAAATCAGCCGATTTGGAGCCATTGACAAAGAAAGTACCTACTTGGTCCATTCGGTAAGCAAAAAAAACGGTGAGGTAGTGTTTCTTCAAAGCAATGACAAAATAAAATCCGAACTTAACCAGAACACCCGGGCTTCAGCGAAGTATGCCGTCATTGTCATGCGTAACGAGGACAAGGCAGAGGCTAGAAAAATCTTCAAGACCCCGTTGCTTTTTTCGATTCATGAAGCCAAAGGATTGGAATATGACAATATTATCCTTGTGAATTTCATTGCCGATTATCAGAAGGAATTTAGGGAGATCTGTTCAGGCGTCCAGGTCGGTGATATTACAGCCGATGAAGAAATTAAATTTTCAAGAGGAAAGGACAAAACGGATAAGTCACTGGACAGCTACAAGTTTTATATCAATTCCCTTTATGTGGCCATTACCCGTGCCGTAGAAAACCTCTATCTGTTGGAAGTATCGCCAAAACATGAGATGCTTCAACTTCTTGGGCTGGTGGAAACAAGGGAGAAGGTCGGAATAAAAGAACAGAAATCTTCCATGGAAGACTGGAAGCAGGAAGCCAGCAGACTTGATAAACAGGGGAAAAAAGAGCAGGCGGACCAAATTCGCCAGAGTTTGTTGAAAATCCAGGATACCCCCTGGCAACCTGTACTCAAGGAAAACCTCCCCAAGTTAAAAGCGGACGCCTTGGATCCTGACAACTACAACAAAAAAGCCAAAGACCTGCTATTTGATTATTCGTTAATTTATTCGGATACCGAGGCCGTTCAAAAACTGGTGGAGCTTAAGTACCGACGGGCAGAGCAGGCAGAAAAGGAAACCAATTCGCTCTATCGGAAATATTATGCCCCATATAAAGCTGACAACATCAAGGCAGTGACGGCAAACATTGACAGGTACGGGGTAGATTATAGAGATCAGTTTAACTTAACGCCACTCTTGGCGGCTGTATATACAGGTTCGTCACCCTTGGTAAAGTTTTTGCAAGAAAATGGGGCGGATCTATCGGTGAGGGATAATCAGGGAAAGAATGCCCTACAAATTGCCTTGTATAAATCTTATTTCTCAACTTCCTACGCTGCCAAGGACCTGTCAACTATTTACAGATATATCCAAACAGATAGCGTAAAGGTGAAAGTGGATGGAAAAATGATTAAAATTGACAATCATAAGATTGAGTTCTTTATTCTCAATTATTTGATTGCCCTTCAAGCTATTCTTGTTAAAAACAATACCTGGGGAGGCGGGGTGAAGATGGATGATTTTTTGGATACGGTAGCGACCTATCCAACCGCTGTACTGCCACACTACAGAAAACAAAGGGCTTATCTGAATCAGGCAATTGCCAGAAACGAGATCGCCGGTAAAGAAGGCATTAGCAAGAAGCTTTTTCTGAGAGTTTTCAGGGGTTTTTATGTGTTAAATCCTGAATTAGAGGTGCTGTTAGCAGATAATTGGGTCAATGTCTATACGATGATGGGAGTCGAAAAAGTCGATAAATTTGATAAGGAAGCGTCTATTAGAAAAGCACGGGAGAGGTTTAAGGAAAAGAAGGAGAAATATATGGAAGAAATGTCTTCCAGAAGAGACTGGTTTAGTTAAACCGAAAAACCATGAGAATTTTAATAATCGAAGACGAGCCTGGCATTAGGGACTTTCTAAAGCAGGGGCTAGAAGAAGAAGGGTATTCCGTCGATGAGGCGGAAGATGGAAACAAGGGGTTGGACATGGCTCTTGAAGGGGTTTATGACCTGATCTTGGTTGATTGGATGATGCCAGGCAAAAGTGGGATAGAAGTTACCCGGAATTTCAGAAAGGAATTTCCCCATACGCCGGTGATTTTTCTCACGGCTAAAGATACTACCCAAGAGGCCGTTTTTGCGTTGCAGACTGGGGCAAACGACTTTATCCGAAAACCCTTTCAATTTGAAGAATTACTGGCCAGGATTGGGGTGCAGTTGCGGACCAAAACCGGGGAACAAACTGTTTTTACCCTTGGTCCTGTTCACTTGTACACCGATACCCATCGGGTAGAAAACAACGGGGAAGAGGTGTTGCTGACCCTGAAAGAATTTGCATTGTTGGAATATTTGATCCGAAACAAAGGCAAAGTATGTCGGCGTACGCGCATCATTGAAAGTGTCTGGGACATGCATTTTGATTACGATACGGGAGTAATTGATGTGTTTATCAATTCTATCCGTAAAAAGTTGGGATGGACAAAAGAAGACAGTTACCTCCAAACAATAAGAGGCGTGGGATATATGGCTTGGGAACTATGAATTTAGCTTATAAAATACGCCTTTCGATCTACTTGACGCTGGTGACGTCATGGATTGTTTTGATATCATTCATTTTCATATATAATGTCGCAAATTGGACTTTGATCAATGCTGTGGATCGGGATTTGGCTTTTGAAACCAAGATTCACCAAGATCAGATTTCACTGGTAGATGGGGAGCTTCGGTTTTTGCACAAAGATGAATGGGAGGAAGCAGAACATCAAGAAATCCAGTTCCATCCGATTTTCATAGAAATCGTGGATACCGCGGGCAATCAACTGGACAAATCTCCAAATCTTGGATTATTCCGTCTAGGTTTCAAACAAGACCATTCTTCCTTTAATATGGGCTTTAATCAGATGCTTGATGACCAGGAAGTCCGACAAATGCAGATTGCCTTGACCCATGGCAATGAAGTGGAAGGATACCTGTTGGTCGCTACCTCCTTTGAGCAGTCGAGGAAATTATTGTCCAACTTAAAATCGATCTTGTTTTTACTTTATCCACTTATATTGATTTCTCTTTTTTTTACCATGCGGTATTTGGCAGGTAAAAGTATCGGACCGGTAGTCAAAACCACGAAATTGACCAATCTGATTTCTCAAAAAAACCTGGACCAAAGAATTCCACTCTCTGAGAACAATGATGAAATAAAGCAGCTAACTGTAGCCATCAACGGACTGCTGGAAAGGTTGGAGCAAGCCATGAAAAGAGAGCAGGAATTTACATCTTATGCTTCCCATGAGTTGCGCACTCCACTTGCTGTTCTGAAGGGAAGCTTTGAAGTGTTGGTTCGCAAACCCAGGACCCCTGATGAATATATCACAAAAATACAATCCGGTCTGGTAGAAATTGATAAGCTGAATGGCATTATCGATCAGCTTTTAGACTTGGCAAGGGCTGAATTTGACGTTTGGGATGTTCATGAGATAGATCTGGGCAATATCGTGGAAGAAGTAGTAGCAGCTATTGGGGTAAATGAGAATAGGAATGTACACTATTCCAACGCTTCTTCCAATGCCACCTATGTTCAGTCGAATGAAAAATCAATTTTCATTATTTTAACGAATCTGATCCTAAATGCCTTGAAATATT
Source organism: Cytophagales bacterium (assembly GCA_038209145.1). Taxonomy (GTDB): domain Bacteria; phylum Bacteroidota; class Bacteroidia; order Cytophagales; family Cyclobacteriaceae; genus Lunatibacter. The sequence goes on from JBBQXZ010000014.1 coordinate 5,040, forward strand.
CCAAGCCCACATCCGAAATCCATGTTTTGCTTTTTGAGGAAAATGGACATCCCATATTGGAAGTCCGAGATCAAGGGATAGGAATTGGAAAGGAATCTTTGACTAAGATATTCAACCCGTTTTTTAGGGAAAACTCAAGTGAGCTTCGAAAAATCCAAGGTTCGGGATTGGGGCTTTCCATTGTCAAGAAATTAGCTGACCAGCTTGGCATAGACATCTCTATCGATAGCCATATTGGAGAAGGGACCACGGTAAGGCTTATTTTTCCATTTCACTCTGAATATTAAGCAAACCTTAAGGAACTCCTAAGGAACCAAAAAGACGTGCAGAACTACCTTTGGGTCATCAAGATATCAAAGTAGTCATGCAAAGAAGAAATTTCCTTATCCGAATCAGCTCAGGTGCCGCTGCTGCGTTGGCGGCAACCCCTCTCGTAGGTTGTCTTTCCCAACCAGACACTCGCCCAAATACGGACGTTGACTTTACCTTAGACCTTAGTCAACTTTCTCAATTGACCAATCCAGGAGGATTTGTGATCAAAAACAATGTATTGGTTGCAAGAACCTTACAGGGAGATTATGTCGCTGCCACGGTCATTTGTAGCCATGAACAACAGAAAAAAATAACCTACGACGATGGCAAAAACCAGTTTCACTGTACTGCCCATGATGCCAGGTTTGATTCAACCGGACATGGATTAAACAGCAACGGCAATAAAAACCTGACCGTGTACCATACAGCAGTTGAAGGAAATAACCTCAGGATTTTCTCGTAAAAAGCCATGAAAAAATATTTGATTATGTACTCAATTTTCTTCGCATTGGTCAACCAGGCCATTGCCCAGGATGTGGACAGCTTATTGCTTTCGCTTGATTCCGAAGCAGAAGCGCCTACACAACTGCTTCCGGAAAGAATCATGTTGACCCAGCGCATATTTTGGGGAGAAAAAGGCTTACTCAGGACTACAGGAATCGTTCCGCTTACCGAAAGCAACCGGATCAAAGAACTCAAAATAAGAAGGACAATGCTGGTGGCCCATCAAGTACTGGGGTATGCTACATTGGCAGGGATGATTGCCCAAGGTGTAGTTGGTCAGCGACTATATAGCGGAGAGGGCCAGCTCAAGGGTTTGCATGAAAGTCTTGCAGGTGCTGTCAATGTCGGCTATTTCACAGGTGCCGCCCTGTCACTTTTTTCACCTCCACCTTTAATTTCCAGGCAGGTGAAAGGGCTCAACTCCATCAAAGCACATAAAATCCTGGCCTCTGTACACATGACAGCAATGATTGCTACAAATCTCTTGGCTGGAAAAGCGGAAGATCCGAGGTATGCCAAAATTCACCGAGCCGCCGCATTCACCGCCTTCGGGGCGTTTGCAGGCGCCACTATTGTCATGAAATTTTAACCTTACACTGTTATGAAAACCCTGTTATTGCTTGCTAGCTTACTTACCGGATTATGGATAAATCCAGCACCTATCACATTGAAGGCAAATAAAGAAAAATCCACAATAGGGTACACGGCCAACCATTCCCTCCATGAATGGTCTGGAGAAACGCCGAGTGTAAATGCAGTCATCGTGTTGAATGAAGGTGGAAATACCATTCAGAAAGTAGCTGTAAGTGCAAATGTTGCGGATTTTGACAGCCAAAATTCCAGCAGGGATTCACATGCCCTGGAAGTTTTGGAAGCCCTAAAATATCCGAAGGTCCAATTTTCCAGTACCGCAATTTCCCGGCAAGGAGAATCCACCAAAGTAACAGGCAACCTCATTTTTCACGGCATTACCAAAACAATAACCTTCGAACCAAAGGTCGAGAAAGTTAAAAATGGGTTCGTTGTCGAAGGAGTCATCCCGGTTTCCCTGGAAGCTTTTAACGTGGAAAGGCCAAGTTTTATGCTTATAAAAACCGATGATCTGATCCAGATAAAATTCCACTTGGAATTTTATCCGGAAAAGTAAAAACAAAGTGCTTAACCTGAAAAAGTATGTTAGAGAAGATAATCCGTTGGAGTGTCGGTAATAAAATAATTGTCTTCCTGTTTATTTTTGGTTTGATAGGTTTTGGAACCTATTCCCTTACTCAGATTCCAATAGGCGCAGTGCCGGATGTGACTACCAACCAAGTACAGGTGATCACTACCTCACGCAATCTTTCGACGGAAGACGTAGAAAAATACCTCACTTATCCCATTGAACTGGAGATGGTCAACCTTCCCGGGGTCAAAGAAATCCGTTCGGTATCCAAATTCGGGCTTTCGGTAGTAACCATTGTATTTGAAGACAATATCGGCACATATCTTCCGAGACAGCTTATCGCGGAAAAAATCAAGACTGCCGAACAAAAAATTCCCGCCGGATTCGGACAGCCATTTATGGGGCCCATTTCTACGGGACTGGGGGAGATTTTCCAATACATCATTGACGTCAAGCCGGGATATGAAGACCGGTATAGTCTGACTGACTTGAGGACCATACAAGATTGGGTCGTGAAGAGACAGCTTTCAGGAATTTCAGGTGTGGTAGAAGTGAATACCTGGGGAGGCTTTCTGAAACAGTATGAAGTGGCTGTCAACCCGGAAAGGCTCAAAGCCATGAATATTGACCTTGTCCAACTATTCAAAGCGTTGGAAGAAAACAATGCCATCGCAGGTGGGGGGTATATTGAAAAAACAAACGAATCCTTTTATATAAGAGCCGAAGGTCAGGTAAAAACCTTGGAGGAAATCGGATCGATAGTAGTGGACAACCGCGACGGAATGCCCATCTATGTAAGGGACTTGGCAGAAGTTGGTTTTGGCCATGCCAACCGATTTGGATCCATCACCGCAAACGGTCAGGGTGAAAAAGTCCTCGGTCAAGTGATGATGCTAAAAGGGGCCGATTCCAAAGCCACCATAGACAGGGTAAAAGCCAAGCTCGAGCAGATTTCCCCTACCCTGCCAGAAGGAATCATTGTCAACGGTTTTCTGGACAGAAGCGACCTGATAGGCAGAACCACATTCACCATTGCGGAGAACCTCATTTTGGGCTGTCTGATAGTGGTGTTCGTGGTTGTGTTATTGCTTGGAAATTTCCGTTCCGGGTTGGTGGTTTCCTCCGTTATCCCTTTGAGTCTTCTTTTTGCATTGTCTATGATGTACCTTTTTGGGGTGGATGCCAACCTGATGAGCTTGGGGGCAATTGACTTTGGGATTATCATTGACGGTGCTGTAATCATCGTGGAGTTTATTGCTTTTCAGCTGACTACAAAGTATAGCTCGCTTTTGGGATTATCCAAGGCGGAAACCCGAATCCAGAAAGACAAAATAGCCATAGACAGTGCTTCCAAAATGATGAAGTCAGCCGTTTTTGGTCAGATTATTATCATTATCGTCTTTATCCCAATTCTCTCCCTGTCGGGGGTAGAAGGGAAGATGTTTAGCCCCATGGCTCAGGTATTCAGCTTTGCCTTATTGGGGACAATGCTTTTGGGCCTGACGTATGTACCTGTGGTATCCTCCCTTTTTCTAAAAGCCACTGATCCAAATAAAAGAAACATCGCCAATCGAATCATTGACTGGATCAATAGCGTCTATCAGCCAACTATTGAGTGGGCTCTTGAAAGAAAAAAGACTGTATTGACACTTGCTGTAGCTATTTTGATTGTCTCATTTGGGGTTTTCTCACGGATGGGGGCAGAATTTATCCCAACGTTGGATGAAGGTGATTTTGTAATCCAGCCTGTCCTGAAAACCGGTACCACCCTTTCCAAGACCATTGAGACTACCACTGAAATCGAAAAAATTCTCCTTGGGTTTCCCGAGGTAAACCAGGTCGTCAGTAGGATCGGCGCCGCGGAAATCCCCACAGACCCCATGTCCATGGAAGAAAGCGACATCATTGTTACCTTGAAGCCACACAAGGAATGGACAACGGTAAACACAAAAGATGAATTGGCAGATGCCTTCAAGGATTCACTTTTGGTCATTGCAGGTCTGGAGTTTGAATTTACCCAGCCCATAGAAATGCGGTTCAACGAACTGATCACCGGTGTAAGGGCTGATCTGGCAATCAAGGTTTTTGGTGAAGACCTCGACATCCTCAGCCAAAAGGCCAAAGAAATTGAAACTGTCATACAGGATGTGGAAGGTGCCGCGGATATTGTTGTCGAGAAAACAGCCGGTCTGCCACAGATGAAAATCAGGTACAACCGGGAGAAGATTGCCAAATACGGGATCAATATCAGTACCTTGAATGACATTGTCACCATGGGATTTGCAGGAAAGGCTGCCGGCACTGTTTTCGAAGGAGAAAAACAATTTGATTTGGTCATCAGGTTTTCCGAAGATTTCAGGAAGAACCTGGACGATATCCGGCAAGCATCTGTAAATCTCCCAAACGGCAGCTCCTTGCCTTTAAGTGAGTTTGCGGAGATTTACCTGGATAAGGGTCCTGCTAAAATATCGCGCGACGATTCGAGGAGAAGGGTCGTCATCGGAGTCAATGTCCGAAACAGGGATTTGCAATCTGTGGTAACGGATATACAAGCCATCATCAAGGCAAAAATTGATCTGCCCGAAGGCTACTATATAGATTATGGTGGACAATTTGAAAACCTCAATATGGCAAAGGCCCGGCTTTACATCGCTGTTCCGATAGCATTGGTCCTGATTTTCCTACTCTTGTTTTTTGCACTTTCTTCCATCAAAGAAGCCCTGATGATCTACACCGCCATTCCATTTTCTGCCGTTGGGGGGATTCTATTCCTTTATTTCAGGGGAATGCCCTTCAGCATTTCTGCCGGAGTGGGCTTCATTGCGTTGTTTGGCATAGCTGTACTCAACGGGATTGTCTTGATCGAGCACTTCAAAGAACTTCAAAAGGAACACGTTGGGGATTTGAAATCCCTGATTTTAAGGGGAACCAAGGAGCGTCTGCGCCCTGTCTTATTGACTGCTGCCGCGGCAGCAATGGGATTTTTGCCAATGGCCTTGTCAACTTCTGCCGGTGCGGAGGTGCAACGGCCTTTGGCCACTGTCGTTGTCGGGGGGTTGATTTCAGCCACACTGCTTACGATGATAGTTCTCCCTGTCCTGTACACGATGTTTCATTCTTACAAAAACAGTCATGAACGCCAACCATAAATTTATCTTCATAGTGGCCTGCCTGATGGGGCTGTTTCCATTCCTGTCTTTTGGCCAGAAGGAAACAATCAATCTTGCCTCGTCCATAGATGCCGCCTTGCAAAATAACTTGGGATTGAAATCCGCCCAAAAAAGCGTAGAAGCAGCAAGGGCACTGATACCAATGGGTTGGAATCTGGAAAAAACCCAGGTTTTTTATCGGCATGACCAAAACGACATAGCAGAAAACGGGTTTTCCAACACGGTTTTCGGCATAAGTCAAAGCATGCAGTTTCCAACGGTCTACGGAAGTCAGAAAAGGGTTTTTGAAACTTTGGGAATGGTGGAACAGCAGCAGTTCCTCCTTACCCAGAACCAACTTGTCAAAGAAGTGTCCCAGACGTACTTTACCCTGGTTTACTTGCAAAAACTTGAAGCCAATTACCGTTTTCTAGATAGCCTTTACCAGCAGTTTTCAATTGCGGCCAGCAGGCGGTATGAACTTGGGGAAACGAATTACCTGGAAAAATTGACCGCCCGGAGCAAGATGAGGGAGCTTGCCGTCAAGTTGGCCCAGACTTCAGAGAGCAAAAGCCAAGCCTATGTAAAACTGGAGCAATTAATCCAGGTAGGAAGGGAATTTTATATCCAGGACCAGGACTTATTGCCATTGCCCATAGAGGAATGGAATATGGACACCCATCCCGGAGTCCAGTTCTATACGCAATCCATTCACCTAAAACAGGATTATTTAACCCTGGAAAAACAACGGCTCTGGCCTGACCTTCATGGTGAATATTTCCGCGGCTCGAATACCGGCTTCAATGCAGGTATCTATCCGGGTGTTCAGGTTGGGGTTTCCATTCCCCTTTGGTTTGGTGCCCAAAAAGCCAAAATCAATTCCTCCAGGTATGAACTTTCCAAAACCAATTTCGCCGCTGAGAATTATTCCTTTCAGCTCCAAAATAAAAGAAATCAGCTCAAGATCGAACTGCAGAAGTTCCAAGAGGCGATATCATTTTATACAGAGGAAGGCCGTCAGCTCAGCAAGCAACTGATTGAGCAGGGAAACAAAGCATACAAAGAAGGGGAAATCGACTTCTTGCAATATGTGTTGCTTATCGAGAACTCACGAAATATCGAGATGGACTACTTGATCAACCTGCAAGGGTACAACATGACCGTACTGGAAATCAATTACCTTATCAATCCCTAAACCATGAAAAATTACTCCTACCTATTTATTCTACTTATCTTGTCCACGGCGTTTTTTTCAGGATGCGGTACAGGAAATGACCCATCTATTGAGGTTATGGATAAAGAAGATACCAATGAAATCATCCTTACACAGGCCCAATTTGACAAAGCTTCAATGGCATGGGATTCCCTGGGAACCCATACCTTTGCGGATTTCATTTTGACCAATGGCATGGTGAATATCCCCACTGAGGGACGTTTTGACGTCAGCGCGTATTTTGGCGGAAATATCATCCGTTTTAATTTGATTGTCGGTCAAAAAATACAAAAAGGACAGGTGCTTTTTACCATCGAAAATCCTGAATTCGTACAAATGCAGGAGGATTACCTGGTTGCGGTGAGCCAGCTTTCTTACCTCAAATCGGACTATGACCGTCAAAAAGCACTCAACGCCGAAAATATATCTTCACAAAAGAATTTTGCCAAGGCTGAATCCGATTACAAAAGTACGCTGGCAAAAACCCAAAGCCTCCGGAAGAAACTCCAATTGGTCAATATATCCTCCACAAAGTTGGATGCTTCCAACATCACCTCCCAGACTAATATTTATGCCCCTATTTCAGGTTACGTTGAATCCATTCACGTCAACCAAGGTGCTTACCTGAATCCCTCGGATATTGCTTTGACCATCCTCAACAAGGATCATTTGCATATCGAACTCAATGTATTTGAGCAGCATGCCATTGGGCTTGAGGTGGGTCAACCGGTCATGTTTTACCTGCCAGATAATAAATCAAGGGAGTTTAAAGGAAAAATATTCGTTATCGGTCAATCTATCAATGAAAATAGGATGCTTAATATCCACGCTCATATTGATGACGAAAATGAAGAGGAATTGCTCGTTCCGGGGATGTTCCTAGAAGCGAAAATAGAAGTCAAAAGCAGTAAAAAAACCGCATTACCAATTGCTGCCTTAATCAATTCGGATGATGTAAACTATGTCCTTTCTTTGACCAAAAAAGAAAATGATCTCTACTACCTCAAAAAAAACCAGGTCGATATCGGATTGCAGGATGAGCTGATGGTGGAAATTCTATCCGGTAGCGACTTTCGTAACAATACGTTATTCCTCTCCAAGGTAGGATTTCAATTGATTAAATAACCCAATGTTTAAACAAAATCCACTATGAATTCAGCCCATCTACATCTCATTTTCAACCATTTTCCTATCATTATTCCAATAATCGGGTTTTTGGTTATGATTGCAGGCTTTATCTTCAAGTCAGCCATCCTCAAGAGGACTGCCTTTGGATTATTTATTCTTGGCGCTTTATTTACCCTTCCGGCATTTGGTACAGGAGAAGATGCCGAGGAGGTAATTGAAGACCTACCGGGTGTAGAAGAAAAGTATATCGAAGAACACGAAGAGGCTGCGGAAACTTTTGCCTACCTCTCATATGGGCTTGGCGTGTTGTCTTTGTTCGGTATTTGGGCCAGTTGGAAAGAGAAATCCTATTCCAATATTTTTACGGTAATTTTGCTGTTTTTTGCATTAGTTGTTTTGGCATTTGCCAAAGAAACCGGAACTACCGGTGGGGAAATCAGACATCCCGAGATTAGAGAAGGGTTTGTCCAGGCGAAAACTGAATGAATCCCCTCATTTGGGATTGCCAGAACCGTCCTTTTCCAGTTTTTGCTGGGAAAGCAAAGTTTGCTTATTCCCAAAAGTTGAATCGGTTGGTTCAAGGGTTAAAAACGCCTTCAACTTCAAGCCAGTTATAAAAATTCTCTGGAAGGAATTAACACATTTAGTATATTAATGTATAAATTGAAATTCTCTCTGATTTTTATATAATTATGGTATACAAAGGCCTCAATGATGAAGAAGTAACAGCCAGCCGGAAGGCTCATGGAAGCAATGATCTGGGTAAAAAAACCGACAATCCAATTTGGGAGGTTTTGCGGGATGTAATCTTGGAACCACTGTTTATCATCTTGGTATTTGCCGCCACCATTTATTTTTTATTGGGAGAATCTACAGAAGGGATTATCATGCTAATCGCATTGGGGTTGGTTTCGGGCATTTCCCTTTTCCAGGAAAATAAAAGCCGAAGTGCCGTAAATGCGTTAAAGGAGCTGTCAACTCCAATGGCACAGGTATATAGAAACAGTAAGTTATCCAAAATACCCACAGAAGAGCTGGTGATGGGTGATTTTTTGTTGATAGCCGATGGAGATTTGGTAGCGGCAGATGCCAAGATAATCGAAGCACATGATTTTACGGTCAATGAAAGCATGTTGACTGGAGAGTCCTTGGCTGTCTCCAAAGACAGCGGATTAGAAGAACCTTTGGTTTTTCAGGGAACATTTGTCACGTCAGGAAATTGTGTGGCGGAGGTGGTGGCTATTGGGGAAAAAACAGCTTTGGGCAAGATAGGGGAGAGCCTCGACCAAATCCAGCAAAGCAAAACACCCCTTCAGCTACAAATAAAGAATTTTGTCCGTATGATGGTCATTTTTGGAGCAGTGGCTTTTGCTTTGGTCTGGGGGATCAATTACTCGATTTCCGGCGATCTCCTGAATGCACTTCTCCACGGATTGACGCTGGCCATGTCCATTTTACCCGAAGAAATTCCCGTAGCTTTCAGCACCTTTATGGCGTTGGGCGCTTACCATTTGTACAAGAAAAAAATCATAAGCAGAAGTCCCTATACGGTAGAAACCTTGGGTGCTGCCACAGTCATTTGTACGGACAAAACAGGAACCCTGACGGAAAACAGGATGGAATTACGGACCATTTTTGCATATAATACAGGGGAAACTATAGACCTGACATCACCTGATCCCAGCTTTTCTTCCGTTTTGGACTATGCACTTTGGGCATCTGAGATTCTACCATTTGACCCAATGGAAAAATCCATCCATGACTTTTATGGGAAGTTGGCTGAAAAAGATGAGCGAATAGGGGCAAAAATGATACATGAATATCCGTTGGGAGGAAAACCTCCCAGGATGACACATGTTTTCAAGAAACAAAATGGGGAAACAGTAATTGCGGTCAAAGGAAGTGTTGAGGGTGTTTTGAATCAGTCAGCACTTACCGAGGCGGAAAAGGCCCCTATTCTCCTAAAGGTAGATGAGTTTTCTTCCCAAGGTTATCGGATATTGGCCGTGGGAAAAGCCAATGCTACCACAGGAGAGCTACCAGAATCCCAGCTGGACTTCGAATTTGATTTTTTGGGTTTACTCGCTTTTTATGATCCGCCAAAAGCCAACATTTCCACCGTCTTGGAATCCTTTTATACCGCAGGAATCGATGTAAAAATGATAACTGGAGATTATGCAGAGACGGCTTCGGCCATAGCCGCACAGGTTGGATTAACCTCCAAGGGTGAAATTATGACCGGTGAAACGGTGATGGCCATGAGTCAGGACGAACTTTGCCGCCATGTCGGCAAGGTTTCCATTTTTGCCCGCATGTTTCCGGATGCCAAGCTAAAAGTGGTGGAGGCACTCAAATCCAATGGGGAGGTCGTAGCCATGACGGGGGACGGTGTAAACGACGGCCCAGCCCTTAAATCTGCCCATATCGGAATTGCGATGGGGCAAAGAGGCAGTGAAGTTGCCAAAAAAGCAGCGGCCTTGGTGCTAATGGATGATGACTTGTCCCACATGCCCGAAGCGGTTGCCTTGGGCAGAAGGATTTATGAAAACCTCAAAAAAGCAATCCAGTATATCATCTCTATACACATTCCTATCATACTAATTGTCTTATTGCCATTGGTCTTGGGTTGGGAATTTATCAACATCTTTTCACCCATTCATGTCATATTTCTGGAGCTAATTATGGGTCCTACCTGCTCGATTGTGTTTGAAAATGAGCCCATTGAGCCCAATTCCATGCAGAAGCCTCCCCGCAAAATGTCGCATACCTTTTTTTCTTGGAAGGAACTTTCACTTTCAGTAATTCAGGGGTTAATCATTACATTGGCCTGTCTGGGACTCGGATATGGACTGATGGGGGCCGGAGAAACGGAGGGAACCGTCCGGACTGTGGTCTTTACCACATTAGTTTTCAGCAACGTTTTTCTGACGCTGGTGAATCGATCCTTCTATTATTCTGTCTTGCAGACACTCAAGTATCCCAATAAGCTGATTCCGCTGATTTTGGGTATTTCACTGTCAGTACTAGCCTTGTCGTTGACGGTAGCCGAGGTAAGGTCCGTTTTTGATTTTGAACCCATCGGGCTGGAGTTGGTTGGATATGCGTTTATTGCTGCATTTTTGGGCGTGTTCTGGGTAGAAATTTTAAAACTATGGAGACGGATGAATGGGCTTAATGCCAAGGAAATAGAAGATTGATTTGTTTGATTACGAATCACCGTTTGGTTTTTTGGGGCAGCTAGCCAATAGAATAATATTAAAGAAATACATGGAAGATTTTCTAAAAAAACGTAATCAACAAATATAGGAGTTTGCCGAACTGGGCCGATAAATCATGGGATTCCTTTATCTAATGAAATGCTTTCCTCTCAATTTATTCTCCCCCAGATCCGTCCAATGGCTTTATCCCAATCAAAGACGCCAGTTCTCCCAAATCCTCATACCTGTCCACATCACTTAGCAGAGGCAAATCGAACACGCTAATTTCCAGAGAAGCGGCAATTGCCATCGAATGGGAATAGACACTTGAAGTGCTCCAAGCTATGCCATTGAATAATTCGGGTACCGGTTGGGTTAGGCCAAGCAGGTAATAGCCGCCGTCCTTGGCAGGACCTATCACCAGATCGGCTTGATTGAAGGCCTGAAAAGCTTCCTCCAAAATGGCCGATTGCAGCTCGTAGCAGTCGGTTCCGATAATGAGTACCTGATCGTATCCGGCATCAAATACTTCAGCAAAAGCCGTGGCCATGCGCAAACCCAAGTCTCCGTCGCATTGCTGACGGATGTGATAATTTGGATTGACACCATATTTCCCATCAGGTTCCCCGGCAAAATAATTGAAGATATCCGCATCTATTTCCGCTAGCTGTAGGTGGGTATGGGCTACCAAAAAACGGTAAACCTGGAGGGTTTGGGCATTACCTATACGCTGCGCCAAGCGGGTCTTTACCTTGCCGGACACCGCTGCCTTTTGAAAAACTATGATCGCTTTCTTCATGGATTTTCAAAGGTAAAAAAGTTTCTTTTGCAAATCCCATATAACAAAAAAAAGGAAAGGTGTTACCCTTTCCCTGGATTGATACCGGTGAGTTTTTAAATTGGCCTTCCACTGCGGCCACCGCGATTGGCCCCACCTCCACGGCGGTTTGAAGGCCCTTCAGGCCGCTCTCTACCTCGCTCTTCCCATGCACCACCCTGTCTGCCTTTGGATTCTTTTTGCATTTCCTCCCAATTTTGCTTTTGCTCAGGGGTAAGTACTGCGGCGATTTTTTCCTTGTGGGCTGCCTGGGAGGCTTGCATTGCTGCTTTCATTCCTTCTCTTTTGGCCATTCGGTCTTTCGCATGCTGCAGTTGGATGTCGTGGATTTCCTTTTTCTGGGCTTCATTCAACTCCAGTTTTTGGGCCATCCGATCTGCCATTTGTTCTGCGATGGCTTCAGGAGTTCTTTTTGGCCTCTCGGTTTTCTTTTCTTGTTGGGCGTTTGCCTGCAACAATAATCCCAAGCTCAGGGTATAGATAAACAATAGCTTTTTCATAATTTCTGTTTTTTTTAATTGGTTTATTTACAGGTTAGACCCAAGGTAAAGCGGTTAGTTTAATCGCACTACTGAAGTTAATTATTAATAAACCTTAACAGAAAAATTAAACATAACCGGCAAGATGGTAGGATTTTAATTCCATTCTTCATCGCCTTCGTTTAAGGATCTACAGCCGTAAGGGAGATTATTTCAAGTTCTTTCCCAGTTCGGCCACCAGGCTACTAGTCAATCTTTTCAGCTTTAAAGGCTTAATGCTCAATCAATTCTTTTTTAAAGGGTTCTTTCTTCTTTCTGGGACGGATTAGCAAGCGCAGACTTGGGTCGAATGCCAGGTAGTTCCATGACCAATTTAGAAAAATAAAAAGTTTATTTTTCACACCTAAGATAGCCATCAAGTGGACAAAGAGCCAGGTTAGCCATGCAAGCACACCTTGAAACTGAATAAAGGGCAAGTCTACCACGGCCAGTTTTCTTCCAATGGTGGCCATGGATCCCAAATCCTTGTACCGAAAGGGTTTCCATTTTTTCCCCTTATCCAGGGCCAATAAATTGTTGGCAAGGTTTTCTGCATGTTGTAAGGCCACTTGGGCGACCTGAGGCAATCCACGTGGATATCCATCGGTGACGGAGATGCACAGATCTCCAAGGGCGAAGATATTTTCCGACTCCTGAAGCTTGTTGTATTCGTCCACGATTAGTCTTCCGTTGGGCTGCATTTGAGACTCCTGGATACCATTGATGCGGTTTGGGGTGATTCCTGCTGCCCAGAGCAGGGTATGGGTGGCTATGGGTGGGAGGTCTTTGAGAGATACAAGTTTACCGTCATAATCCACCACCTGGGTGTTGGTCATCACCTCTACGCCCAACTTTTCGAGGTAAGCCTTGGCCTTGGTCTTGGCGGAGTCAGACATACTGGAGAGCAGGCTGGGACCGGCCTCGATTAGGACTACCTTCATATTCTTGAAGTTAAGCTCCGGATAGTCCTTGGGAAAGACGTTATTCCGGAGTTCAGCCACCGCACCTGCCAACTCCACCCCGGTAGGTCCGCCACCTGCAATCACCACGTTCATCATGGTTTTTCTTTTCGATTCTTCGGCAATATTGATGGCCCTCTCGTAGTTGGAGATAATCTTGTTCCGGATATAGAGTGCTTCGGAGACGGATTTCATGGGGATGCTATATCTTTCGATGTTCTTGATCCCAAAATAGTTGGTGTCAGCTCCCATAGCCAATATTAGGTAGTCATAGTCGAGGTAGCCGACATGGGTATAGATTCGGGAGGCTTTTTCATCAATTTTCTCCGCTACAGCCATCCGAAAAATGATGTTTTTCGATTGATGAAAGACCTTCCGCAATGGAAATGAAATCGCACTGGGTTCAAGGCCCGAAGTGGCTACCTGATAAAAAAGTGGCTGAAACTGATGGTAATTATTTTTGTCGAGTAGGATTACCTGGTAGGAGGAATCCCTGAGTTTTCTGGCCAGCTTGAGACCTGCAAATCCCGCACCTATGATCACAATGCGTTTGCCATGGGGTTTGGGAATGTTTGGAATCGGAGATTGCGTATAAAAGTCCATGCTAAATGGGAGTAGATAATGAATTACTTAACGGTTTTACGTTGCTTGTAGGCGTATTTTTATCTTATTTCTTCACATTTTGCCGATAAATGAGGGAAAAAACCCTTGGACGCTATTTTGAGGGCTGCTTATTCAAAAGTTTTATTAATTTTACCGCATTAAAAACTGTTTAACATGGGAAGAGCTTTCGAATTTAGGAAAGAGAGAAAATTCAAACGCTGGAATAAAATGTCCAAGGTATTCACCCGCTTGGGCAAAGAAATCGTAATCGCTGTCAAGTCCGGTGGACCCGATCCGGATACCAACGCCAAGCTACGAACGGTCATCCAAAATGCGAAGGGCGCGTCCATGCCCAAAGACAGAATAGAAGCTGCCATAGCAAGGGCAAGTAACAAGGATGAAAAAAATTATGAGGAAGTCGTTTATGAAGGGTACGGACCTCACGGTATCGCCGTGATCATCGAAACAGCCACCGACAACATCAACCGGACCGTGGCTAATGTGCGTCACTATTTCACCAAAGCGGGCGGATCTCTCGGCACCTCCGGTTCTGTTAGTTTTATGTTTGACCACAAGGCTGTTTTCCGATTTGCCTCTGCGGGGTTTGATATGGAGGAGTTGGAACTCGAGCTCATTGACTATGGCCTGCAGGATATAGACGAAAACGAGGGGGAAATTTTTATTTACACGGCATTTGAGGATTTCGGAAACATGCAGAAATCGCTTGAGGACCGTCATATTGACCTAGTCAGTGCGGATTTCCAGCGGTTTCCCATGTCACTGACGGAGCTGACCCCCGAGCAGGAAGAAGAAGTAATGAAAATGATAGACCGTATCGAAGAAGATGACGATGTCAATCACATCTACCATAACATGGCCTAATTCAGGGCCTTTTTTATTAGTTATCCCCACCAATGGCATTTCCAAAAAGAAAAAATTTACACCAACAGACCAGGCAGAAATTAGTTATCGTAGGAAGTAAGAATCCGGTGAAAATTCAAAGTACCGAGGATGCTTTCCAAGCGGTTTTTGAAGGCCAGTTTATTGTACAGGGATTAGGGGTGGATGCACGTGTGAGTGCTCAGCCCATAGGCGACGTAGATACGTACACGGGTGCATACAACCGGGCCTATGCTTCCAAGAGTGCCTTTCCAGAAGCAGATTTTTGGGTAGGTATCGAAGGTGGCGTGGATGAAGTCGGTGAGCAAATGGTAGCCTTTGCCTGGGTCGTGATCTTAAACGGTTCTCAAACTATCGGCAAAGCCAAGACAAGTACTTTCTTCTTGCCCGAGGCGATCAGTGGACACTTACGCAAGGGAAAAGAACTGGGCGAAGCCTCGGATTTGGTCTTTAACAAAGAAAACTCCAAACAAGCCGGAGGTGCTGTTGGTATATTGACCAAAGGTTTAATTCCAAGGAAAGAATACTATCAGCAAGCTGTGATCTTATCCCTTCTTCCGTTTATGAATGAAGAATTATATTGATCCGACCGATTTGAACTAGAAATGATCTAATGGGTTCAGGCTTAGTTGACACTAAATTTGCATTGATTATTTGTTAGTCACACTGAAAAGCATTTCCTGCAAAACTATTCTGAAGCTACAACATACTGGTAAGAATTTATAGACAAGAAAAACGTCATGCGTTCGTTATCTATCTAAATTAAATTGCTTTTAAAAAAACACGAGAAAGGTAGAACGGTTGTTTATCACCCATACATAATCCATCACCTATTACCGTGTAAGGCTTGCCACTTTCAGGCAGGCCTTTTTTTATTGCTGGACTATCTGAGTCAGGAATGCCGTCAAGGCATCTTTCCAATAGGGATGTGCATCCCATGCTGCCCCAATATACAGCTCATTTCGGACCAAAAACTTGATGTAATACTTAACTACGATCCGATTCACATCCGTTTCCGGCGGAATACTTACACCCATACTCTTCATGATGTCCCCTTCCCTTCCTTCGATGCGCATCAGGATAAACTGGACACGGTTTTGAATCAACTGCTGATTGCTGAGTGCTTCAGTCAGGAATTCAACTTGATGGGTATACACTTCTTTGAAGACAACTTCAAGTCCTTGCTTTTCTGCGTTTTGCTCCGCTTCTCGTTGTTCTGGGGATTTGCCAAATAGGTCGTGCCGAAAAGTGGTAAGAAATCCCGACTCCCCGGAAGCCCCGGTAAGTACAACCCCCAATTTAAATACGTCGAGATTGAGAGGAGCCTGCTTGAGATAGGGGGCAATGCTGCCACTTCCCGATCCGGTTGGAGAAATGGGGAATTCAGGAACTTCCAGGACCAACAAGTTTCCGGTAGGCTCATTTCTTCCCAATGCGCCTATATTGCCCTTGAATTCCTCCATGGTGGAAGCAGTAGTGGATAGACTTTGACCCATACGTAAGATGTTGGTGTCACCGCTGAACGGATAAACCTGAAGGTGAAAGCTGCCGTCTTGCTTACGGGTGATCACCACGATACTCTGGACGATCCGTTTGTTAAAGGTTTCGGCGAAGGTAGCCTTGGTCGCTTCTGAAAGCACCACATCTTCGAGCTCATAATAGGCTATGGGATCAGCTCCTGATTCCACCAGGGAAAGGTGGATTTCCTCTCCAATCTTTTGCCAAGCATATGAAGGCAAAGCTGCCGGGGAGGCTGAAACCAAAACCACCGATTTGCCGTTTAAAAAAACCTCCATAGGGCCATCTTGTGCAAAAACAGAATGAGAAAGAAGCCAAATGAAAATAGCTGTCGAAAGATATTTCATGTACAAAGTCTAAATCCAGTTGCTAAAGTTTCGTATTTTCACGAATATACACAACGATATCGATAATCTATCCATATGAAAACGGTGAGAAAAGCCATTTTATTTCTTTTATTGTTTGTTCCGGGAATTTTATTCGGGCAGGTAATCGATAAGGATCAGTTAATCAAAGACATTACCTACCTCTCTTCTCCTAAGTTGGAAGGCCGAGCTACCCTTAGCGCAGGAAGCAGGTTGGCTCAAGCATATATTGCGGAACGATTTCGAACTTTGAAAATGACCAGTCAGTTTCAAGATTTTACCCAATATTTTGCCATGAATGGGAGACGTCGAACCAATGATAAAAATAATCCGGCAAATATCATCGGATTTATTCCCGGCAGCGAATCGGATACCCTTATCCTGGTGATGGCACATTATGACCACCTGGGAACGAAGGGAGAGGATGTGTATTTGGGTGCGGATGACAATGCGTCGGGAACGGCCGCACTGCTGGCCATTGCTTCCCATTTTAGTGTCCATCGACCAAAACATTCTTTCCTTTTTGCGGCTTTGGATGCGGAAGAAATTGGCTTACTCGGATCCAAAGCACTGTTGGCAGATTTTCCCTTTCCGCTGGACCAAGTCAAAGTGGTGGTAAACATGGACATGATCAGTCGCAGCGAAACCAACCGCCTCTATGCGGCAGGAAGTCGTCATTACCCCCAGTTAAAAAAATATCTAACCCCAATAAAGGAGAAAACTTCCATAGATCTGTATCATGGTAACGACGGCGGCCCTGGAGAAAAAGACTGGTCAAATGCGTCCGATCATGGGCCATTCCATGCAAAAGGGATACCCTTTCTCTATTTTGGTGTCGAAGACCATGAAGATTATCACAAGCCTACCGATTCGGTTGACCGCATTGACCCGGTTTTTTATACCAAGGCTACTGATCTCATCCTTCAGGTATTGCTACAAATCGAAAATGATATCCCTTGAGTCATTTATATAAATAGGAAGCCGATAGGCTTCAAGTAGTGTTATTTTTACGCAAGTCAGACGCAAAGTATCTATCTACGGGTTTGGAGTATAGGGTCGGTTTCAAATTTTCGGGTAGGCGTGTTAATGAGTTTCCTCGTGTTGAGGGTGGCTTGTAGAAAATCAGGTGCATGGTTTTGCCAATCAGCAGGCATGATCTCCAAGATGGATCCCACCAGAGATTTTCGGTAGAAATTCCGAAAGATTGTTCCCTCTAGTTCAATCGAATACTATATTGGCCCGGCAGTGAAAAGGTATAAGATTGCGTTTCCAAAACCCTCCCTAATAGCGCTAGTGTCTCAGTCAATCGTGATAGCAGATCCAAGCTGTGCCAAAATGTTCAACTGGAAATCCCGGAAATCCTTTTTAGCCGCAAGGATAGAATTGGTTTGTTTAATCCAGAAAATATACCCGCTTCACCCGATTGCTAATATGGGTAAGTAATTCGTATGGAATGGTCCCAATTGCCTTCGACAAACCCATCAGGTCAATTCCTTCGCCAAAAATCGTAACCTCGTCGCCCTCTTTTGCGGGGATATTGCCGATATCCAACATGGTCATATCCATGCATACATTTCCAATTACCGGTGCCATTTGGCCATGGACAAGTCCATATCCCTTGCCATTGCTAAACCTCCTGTCAAACCCGTCCGCATATCCAATAGCTATGGTGGCAATTTTGGTTGGTGTATCACGCTTTCCTATTCTACCATAGCCAACCGTTTCTCCGGCATTTAATGTTTTAATCTGTGAAATGGTGGTTTTGAGGGTTCCCACCTGCTGAAGTTGGCCTCTGGAACCTTCTTCTACCGCAATGCCATAGATTCCTATTCCGAGCCGTACCATGTCCATGGCGTAGGTGGGAAAGCGAAGGATACCTGCCGTATTTAAGGCATGCTTCATGGGGGTATATCCTAAAAAGTCCTCCAGAATTCCGCTCATTTCATCAAAAAGAGATAGTTGCTCCCGACTAAAATCATCATGTTGAGACTCCTCGGAAGCAGCAAGGTGCGTAAAAACACTTAATACCCGAAGCAGTGGGAATTTAAGCATAAGTTCCTTCACCTGCTTAAGTTGTTTTTTTTCAAATCCAAGTCTGCGCATGCCGGTATCCAAATCTAAATGGATAGCAAT
Source organism: Cytophagales bacterium (assembly GCA_038209145.1). Lineage (GTDB taxonomy): Bacteria > Bacteroidota > Bacteroidia > Cytophagales > Cyclobacteriaceae > Lunatibacter. Next base: position 23,539 of record JBBQXZ010000014.1, read on the forward strand.
CGTTTTTTGTTCTTGTTGGCTGAATGTGCCTATGGCCCTTAGTATTTCCATACTATAAATTACAGGCTCTAACTGGAATTCCCGCAATTGGTCAAAATTTTCCACCCCGGCATTTAAAACCATAATGGGCAGCGTAATGCCGCTTTTGCGAAGTTCCACCCCTTCATCCGGATAGGCAACAGACAGATAGTCAGCTTTTAGTTTTTGTAAGTGATTGGCTATTTCAGTCGCCCCACCTCCATAGGCCGCGGCCTTTACCATGACCATTAACTTAGTACCTACAGGGATTTGTTTCTTGTAAAAAGAATAGTTGTGGGTCAGTGCATTCAAGTTAATTGCCAAGACGGTGCCGTGGATCTGCTCTTCCAGCGCCTGCACGATCCGCTCAAAAGCAAAATTTCTGCCGCCTTTTATCAGGACAAGGTCATTGTCGAAAGTTGAAAGATCAATATTCTCAAGAAATTCATCCGTGTTGGCATATCCTTTACCACTATCCGCCAAACTTGGCAATTGCTTGCAAATCTCCTCTCCTACACCGTATAACGCATCAATTTTGAAGTGCTCGAGGAGGGCTTTTACTTTTCTGTAGGTTTCTTTTGTATCCCCTACTTGGGGAAGGTCTGACAAGATCACCTTACGAAGTCGCTTTTGCCGCTGAGCCTGCATGAACTCCAACGCTATTTCCAAACCTCCCAAATCGTTGTTGTAGGTGTCGTCAATCAACGTGCACTGACGCAGACCGGTTTTTACAGTTAGGCGCATATCCACAGACCTAAGAAGAGGAAGAGACTCTTGAACCTGTATTGGACTCAGCCCTACTGTGAGGCAAGCAACGATTGCATGCCTTACATTTTCCAGGGATGCTTCGTCTGAAAAATTACAGGTAAAGGTGAATAAGCTTAAATCCGGTCCCAATAAGATTATTTTGGTCTTACTGGCTTCTTTTTTTAAAGCAAGTGTATAGTCGGCTCCCTCTGACTCGGACCAACTTATAAGCCTTTCTGTGGTAAAAGTAGCTTGCAAATATCCCGCTACCGCTTGTTGATCCTTCCTGTAGATGATATAGCGGCAACTGGAAAAAAGAAGTGCCTTTTCCTTTAGTTTCTGATCTTTTCCGGAAAAATTCCCGTCATGGGCTGTCCCCAAATTCGAGAATATCCCGATAGTTGGCCGGATCATTTCTTCGAGGTTTTTCATCTCACCTGGTTGAGAAATGCCCGCCTCCAATATAGCTACCTGATGGTCTGTGTTGATGGTAAATAGGGACAGTGGGACACCTATTTGGCTGTTGTAACTTTTGGGGCTTTTAGCCACCCTATAATATTGTCCCAACAGCTGCCCCAACCATTCTTTAATGATTGTTTTTCCGTTGCTACCTGTGACCGCCAAGACGGGGCCTTTGAACTGGGTTCTGTTCCATGCAGCAAGTAATTGGAGCGCACGGAGGGTGTTGGGGACTTGTAAAATTGTAACGCCTGTATGGTTGGCCACTTGATATACTTCCTGTTTTCCTTCCTGAACCAAAAAATTCCTTACCCCACGTTCATAGGCAGGCTTCAAGAATAAGTGTCCATCTGTCTTTTCTCCTGGCAATGCTACAAATAGGATTTCAGGTTCAAGGTAGATTCTTCTGGAATCAATGGAAATGGAAGAAACAAATCCCTGATTTTCATTTATAAGAATGATGGCCGTTAAGGATTCCGCCAATTCCGAAAGTCTGAATCTTTTTACCATTGGAAACTGAAGTACAATTTAGTTTGAGTAAGTAGGGGCGGCTTAAAATTAAGAAATCCGAACTCTTTTCGGATAACCATTACATAATTATAAATGAAAAATTGATCTCTTAGTTTTATTGTAATCATTTATATTTTTATTACATTTGAAACAATTGCAATACCTATTTGGTATATTATTTCTATTAAGCTTCAGTTGATATGTTCTCTTCAAACAATCTTTCGAAAATTCTTAAAATTACTGCATTTTGCGGAATGTTATTTTGTTGTTTGTTGACAAATGAAGCAACTGCTCAATCAGACAAAGATAAATCGGATTTGGAGCAAGTGAAGCCTCTGATCAATTTTTTTTTTGAAGGCGAAAAGCAGGATTTGGATGGACACTCTTCCGAAAATAAATCATCTAAAATGAATTACCAAAAAGATATAGTCAATAGGGATAACAGTGGATACCGTGTTGAGGAACAGAAAGCAGACAAGGAAGAAGGAAAATCAACCCTTTCATTTAACATTTTCCTTTATGCTCTAGACCGTTTTAAGGAAAATTAATTTTTATACATTTTTATGCCTGCATAATATGCACTATTAGTCCCAGTTTGCGTGCCGGAATTACCTAATCATTTTCAACTTAACATCTTCCTTTTTTAATCAAACTTAAATTTTTTTGGAACTATTTCAGCGGATTTTACCGAAATAGCACACAATTGGTTAAAGAAGGCATTATATAGTTGAAATAATTGGGAAGTAGTTTTCATAACTGCTTTTAAAAACTTATTTTTAACCACCTCAACACTAAATTGCCATGATCGAAACAATAAATAAACTACATAAAAGAGTAATCACATTGGTTCTTGTGCTCTTTTCTTTTGCTGAAGCACCTGCTCAGGAAATTGCCCTACAATTATACAGTTTGAGAAATCAGCTAAAAACAGATGTGGAAAAATACCATAAAATCATCGGTCAATGGGGTATCCGCTATGTCGAAGGAGGAGGTACCTACGACATGCCGATGAAAGCTTACCAAGATCTACTTGAAAAAAATGACCTTCAGCTGGTAAGTGTCGGAGGTTCGTACGAGGAAATGAGGGATAATCCACAGGAGGTTATAGATAAAGCCAAGGCATTTGGTGCCAAGTATATCGTTACATTTTGGATTCCCCATACTTCCGGACTCTTTGGAGAAAAAGAGGCCAAAACCGCTGTCGAAGTATTCAACAAAGCTGGCAAATTGGTTCAAGATGAAGGTTTGGTCTACTGCTATCATCCCCACGGGTATGAATTCAAACCTTACCAAGCAGGTACCCTTTTCGACTATATGGCAGCCAATGCAACCCACTATAATTTTCAAATGGATGTTTTCTGGGTTCAGATGGGTGGAGTTGACCCGATGTCATTACTTAAAAAATACCCTCAAAAATTCCCATTACTTCACCTAAAAGACCGCAAGCCAGGAACGCAGGGTACTAGCGACGGCACAGGAAATGTGGAGACCAATGTTGTTCTAGGCACCGGGGATATCGACATTGCGGCTATTATCAGAAAGGCCAAAGAAATCGGCGTGGAATACCTCATAATCGAAGATGAATCCTCCAGTTCGGTCAGTCAAATCCCTCAAAGTGTCGATTATATCAATTCCATTCTAAAGGAATAAAAGATTCGTATTCAATTTAATTTTCCTCATCTTTCCGTGCTTAGGTCACAACACTATATATTATATTCCGTAAGAAATAAAAAGATTATGAGGATGTTAGGGTTTTTTTTATTGCCTGGAATTTCCCAACTAAACCAACTATTCGCCAATGCTACTTATTTCTCGTCCATTAATTCTACTATCATTTCTATTTACTGGTATTTTTGATACCTATTCCCCACCCTTGGAGGTCATTTCATTTGAAGCTTTTGAGAAAATGACCCAAAAACCTTCCGGTAAAATCAGGATTTATAATTTTTGGGCTACCTGGTGCGCACCCTGTGTGAAAGAGATGCCTGCCTTTGAAAAAGTCAATTCGGAAAACTCCGATACAGCGTTATTTTTTATATCAATGGATGACGGGCGCAGGCCGGAACGGGTATCGAATTTTATTGAGAAAAGAGGCGTGAAATCTCCTGTCTTCCTTTTGGACGATTTGGACTTCAACAGTTGGAAAAATAAGGTCAGCGAAAAGTGGTCCGGTGCCATCCCTGCTACCCTTTTTGTCAAACCCAACGGAGAGCGGATTTTTCATGAAGGGGATCTGGACGAAAGCGAATTGAGAGAACTTATCAGTCAACTTAAGTGATTTCAATGAAAAGATATTTCAAAATTTTAAAATTGGTGTGTTTGAATCTTTCAGAGAGAAGAAAACGCTGCGGGAAATTAAAATAAAGATTATAACTGGATAAAGAAAAATGTTGTTTGACAAGAATAATGAGCTGTCCGAAGTTTTAAAAATCTCTTTTGATGCCTTTAATCAGGCCGCAAAGGATCCGGGACACCCTTTCCGGTTTATGTCTCTGGCCACCACCCACCAACAGGTACCCCATATCAGGTATGTGGTTCTTAGGGCAATGGATGGAGCAGGGAATCTCTATTTCTTTACAGATTATTGGACTAGAAAAGTTGAACACATTCAAGCAAATCCTGAAATAGCCTTACTCTTTTACGATCCCAATGAACGCTCCCAGATAAGAATGAAGGGAAAAGCCTTAATTAACAGGAACAATGCCACGTCAGAAAAATACTGGGAGATGGTTGAAGGGGAAGCCCGTAAAGCATACAATCCGCTGGTAAGGTCAGGTACTCCAATTTTGAATCCTGAAGAAGCACATGAGTGGCCTGCGGAACTTGTACGTACAAATTTTGCAGTTATTCAGGTAACCCCTTCCGAACTTGATGTCCTTCAATTGGATGGACTGAGCCATATCCGGGCAAAATTTTTGCGTACGGGAGACAGTTGGAAAATGGATTGGGTCGCTCCTTAAATAAAAGCCTTATCCTTAAAGGGCTTTTATTTGTCTTGGGTAATCGAAATGATACGTTCAACAAGTTCACTATGATAAGCACCGTTATAGGGACCGAAAAAATTCATGTCCCTTACTTCATATAGGTTTTCCCCATAGTATTCATCAGGTGTAATGTATCCAATGTAGCCTCCATTGAAACAGGTCACGATAAGGTATAACCCGTGGGATTCGGCGAGTTTTTCCCATTTCTCATAAAAGACCCCAGACAGCTCTCCGCTACTTGAGATAAATAGCAGGTTTCCCACTTGGTGAATGTCCAAGTGAGCTGGACTCTCTCCAAATGCCCAATTAAAAAGCCAAGGCCTTAAGCGCAGGTTGTCACTTACCCGGTAATGGGAAGACCGCAATTTCATGGATAATTTGCCGGATTTTAACTTTGTACCTGAAAGGGTATCATAGGGAATTGTATCCCGGGTAAGGACCGAATCTAGTTTGTAGGCATAATTTTGGATTCTTTCGGGTCCCTCTCCTTTATTTACCGGACGGTGACTGCCCACGGTCCCGGAAGCAAACATAGAAAAATCAACATCCTGTTCCCGCAGTTGGTTGAGGTAATAAGGATAATCCCCGGATAATCCCATATATCCACCTGGCAACATGGTTGAGTGGGCACTATAAGTGAGCAATGACCCAGTTTCTCCCGAGTTTTTATAGATACGAAGTTCCCGGATGTAGGGGTCGATCGGGTCGTTTTCGATTAGCCGATTGGTGACGAAGGCAGCAGCTGAAGTTTTCTTGTAGGAAAGGGTTGCTGTGTCAAGTGACGACAAAGAATTTTGAAGGCTAAGGACTGTTTTCCTGGCCAAGAGGTCAACTACTTCTTCATCTAATCCACCCATGGTAAGCTTGCCGATCAAACCGGGGGAATAACCCCCATAGCCGCTGTGGGTATGGGTGGTGGTAAAATAAATATAGTCTATGGGTAGCTTTTCCCTGACTATCTTTTCGGTTACTTTCTGCGCCAGGTAGGGATGGACGAATAGTATCTCATAGTTGATAAATGCAATTTTTTGGTCACTGTTACCCAGAATTAGGGTCTTTACATAGCTACTATCCAAGATGAACTCATAATTTCCACGGGGCTTATAGGGTATCAGCGGCTTAGGTTGGTCTGGGGTGATGTTAACCTTGGACCATCCTGCCAAAAAGTAGCCATTATCTGAGGATTCCCAAGCTAGATTTTCAAGAGATTCCACGGTTTCCCGGTAGTAGGCAGTTTCCTGATAGGGTGTCCAATCCACAAGGGTAATCGTGGAAAAGACCACTGCTACCAAAAAAAGTAGCGTAAATAGGAATATACGAATCAACAACTTTAGCATAGAACATTATTAATAGCAAGGATTGGTATCAGTACCCATATTCGAAGGTACCGTATTCGCCCGATATGGTTAGGCGGTTGCCAGTACCAGGGGTTACCCTGCCTACGATCTGTGCTTCCACGCCAAAGGATTCGGCTATTTGGATCACCGTATCGGCATGCTTGGGGTCCAAATAAATCTCCATGCGGTGTCCCATGTTGAATACCTTGTACATTTCTTTCCAATCCGTACCGCTTTGTTCTTGAATGATTGAAAATAACGGGGGAGTTTTAAAGAGGTTATCCTTCAGGATATGTACGTTTTTCACAAAATGAAGGACTTTGGTCTGGGCTCCGCCGCTGCAATGTACAATGCCATGAAGCTGTGGACGGAGGTTTTTCAGCACCTCCACCATAATGGGGGCATAGGTTCTTGTGGGAGAAAGCACGAGCTTGCCCATATCAACAGTAGTACCGGGAGCAGGATCCGTGAGCCTATAGCTACCACTGTATGTCAATTCTTCGGGAACTTGAGGGTCAAAACTTTCCGGATAGTTGTCTTTGATCGCTTTTCCAAAAATGTCATGCCTGGCAGAGGTAAGTCCATTGCTACCCATCCCGCCATTGTAGTCAGATTCGTAGGTTGCTTGTCCGAAAGATGACAATCCCACAATAACGTCTCCGGGCTGAATGCTGTCATTGGAAATTACTTCGGATCTTTTCATGCGAGAAGTCACCGTACTGTCTACGATGACCGTTCTTACGAGATCCCCCACATCGGCAGTTTCTCCTCCTGTAAGGACAGCATGTACCCCGTGTTGGCGGAGCATTTCCAGGACCTCTTCTGTGCCATTGATGATGGCAGCGATTACTTCCCCGGGAATCAAGTTTTTATTTCTGCCGATAGTCGACGAGACTAGAATATTATTGATGGCACCTACACAGAGCAGGTCGTCAATGTTCATGATGATGGCATCTTGGGCTATGCCTTTCCATACACTCAGGTCACCGGTTTCTTTCCAGTATAAATAGGCAAGTGAGGACTTGGTACCGGCACCGTCTGCATGCATGATATTGCAATAGTCTGGATCGCCTCCCAATATGTCCCCTACAATTTTACAGAAAGCATTGGGATACAGGCCTTTGTCTAAGTTGGCAATTGCCTGATGTACATCTTCCTTTGCGGCTGATACGCCCCTTTGCATATATCTTTCATTCATAAGCATGCAGCTTTTCGGGTCAAAATGCAAAGGTATTCATTTTACTGGATGATTTCTATTACTTTGAACTCTGTCCTGCGGTTGACCTGATGCTCCTCTTCGGTTTGGGCGTTTTCAATGAGCAACTGCCGCTTGCCGTATCCGCGTGCCTCCATTCGGCTGGCAGCTATTCCCTGTGATATGAGATACTGAACGGCGGATTCGGCTCTTCGCTGGGACAGGAGATCATTGTATGTGTCACTAGCCCGGGCATCTGTATGTGAGCTAAGTTCAATCCTGATCTGTGGATTGTCTTTCAATATTTGAACGAGTTTATTAAGCTCAAGTGCAGCATCCGAACGGATATCAGATTTATCCAAATCGTAATAGATGTTTTCCAAAACGACAGCCCGCTCCAAGACCAACCTTTCCAAAACGATGGTAGTATCCAAGGTCACATTGGTGACATCCTGAATCAATTCTTCAAGAGCAGGAGTTTTGCCAAAGGTGCTGTATGGAATGCTTTTGGCAAAGTATCCGTTTTTGGAGGCGATCATGCTGAATTTTTGATCAGGCTGAAGCTGAAATCTGAGGCGTCCGTTTTGATTGGAAAAATTACCGTCTATTGTTTGATTGTTCTGGTCATAAAGTACAACTCTCGTATCTCGGAGTACTTCTTCGTCACCTCCGTCCGTTTTACCCAATGTGGTTACGTTTAGCAAAACATTGATCACTTTGGGCTTTGGGGTGAAATCCTGGAAGAAATAAATATCATCATCCCCTTTCCCGCCTTCTCTATTGGATGTGATAAATCCCTCTTTTGGATAATTGGTAAAGAATATGCCAAAATCATCTGCCAGGGAGTTGATGTTTGGGCCTAAATTTTTTAACGTAGTCTTTCCATTTTCCAGTTTGGCTACGATTATGTCCAATTTGCCATATCCGGGATGTCCGTCGGAAGAAAAGTAAAATTCACCATTTTCCATTGGCCTTGGAAATAGCTCATTCCGACTGGTATTGATTTCGGGACCAAGATTTTGGACGTTTCCAAAGTCTCCATTCGCAATTTTAGTTGCCTTATAAATGTCTATTCCTCCATATCCACCGGGTCTGTTGGAAGCGAAATAAAGCGTTTCTCCATCCGGACTAAACGCCGGAGTTGAATTCCAATACGTAGGTTCTTCATTCGCAGCCAAATAGATGGGCTTGGTAAATCCGCCTCCCCTGAAGTAAGAGGCAAATAAACTGACTTCGGGAAGATCTTTCTTGGTGGCGGTATTTCCCCGTGCATAAATCACGGTATTACCGTCCGGACTGATGGCGGTAGCTCCTTGATTTAGGCCTTGTTCATTTTGAAATTCTGGAATGCGTTGTACATTTTGAACGTCCACACGAACACCTTCGGCTTTAGTGCGAAACAGCTGCGTGTATTCTTGTCCAGTGGCCGTATACACACCGCCCGCTCCACGGGAGCTTGTAAAATAGAGATATCCTTCACTTACAATCGGCGCATAATCCAAGCCGGGGGAATTAAGCAATTCATAGTTCTCAAGTTTGTGGTTCGGCCATAGCGGTTCTATACTTTCTACGGTGGTGATGGCTTTTATTTCGTTGTCGGCTTTCTTGATAAGTTGGTCATCCATCGTAAAGGCTTTGGATGCTTTGAGGGCCTCTTCCGCTTCGTTGTACTTGCCCTGGTTTTTCAGACTTAGGCCTTTATAATAGTAATTTTCGAAGGACTCCTCCTGCTGCAAAAGTTTGTCGTAGTAGGGAGCCGATTTCTCAATTCGGTTGGAAAGCCTGTAACTTTCGGCAACATAAAAATTTGCCTCCTGATTTTCTGGCTCTTTTTCCAATACCTGGGAAAAGGTGGATATAGCTACCTGATATTCACCGGAACTAAACTGATTCATTCCTTTTTGCTGTAGGCTCTTACATCCTGTAGCGACCAGGGTGAGTATTAATAAATAATAGTAACCGCGCTTCATGTTCACATCAGAGAAATAACTATTCATTTGGCAGGTATTGAAACCTAATTGGTAAAGAATCGTTTCAACCAACTGTCCTTGGCCGGAATGATCCACTTTTCAGTCAAGTCACTTTTTGTACTTACGATGGGGTTAAATATCGGTGTGTCAGGCTGCAATACACCTTTTGAAATGGATTGCCGTACTTCTGCCAATTTATTTACAGTTACCTTTTCATCCGAAAGAAAGGTCACTTTTCCCGAATCCAATAGGCTTACGCCGGTTTTTTCCTCTATGGTCCGAATGATCCTGACAGAACTGTCTATGGAACATCCACTGGGACCCAAATCCTTTTCATCTACGCCAAGCAAGATGAACTGATCATACATGATTTCAAAAGTAGTAGGCATTCCCTGCCCGTGGGTATTCCAGCTCTCGCAGAATGAGGTGAGTAGGCTTTCAATCCAACTTTTTTCGGAGGTGTCGAAAGGCCTGTCAGACTGGTAAACCCAAATTCTGGAAGTGGTCGGCATCTCTTGGAAGGGTATATACATCTAAGATATTCTTTATGTTTTCCGGTGCGGAATGATTGAATTTTTTTTTCTTGTTTATTAAACGGGTAATTCAATCATAATGATACAAAAAATCTAGCCATGTTATTACATAAACGCCAATAATCTTAAGTTTGTCAAAATTCGGAGAAAATAGAACTAATTTATTCCACCTAACTATTAACTGGTAAGACCCAAGTCAATGGCTATTAGTTCAGCCAAATCCAGCACCTTTACTTCATTTTCTTTTTCCTTGTTTTTCACCCCATCAGAGATCATGGTCAGGCAGAAGGGACAGCCGACAGCAATTGTTTTTGCACCGGTGGCCAAGGCTTCCTCGGTGCGCTCGGTGTTGATGTCCTTCTTTCCAGGTTCGGGTTCCTTAAACATCTGGGCACCTCCGGCACCACAGCAAAGCCCTTTGGAGCGGCAACGCTTCATTTCTACCAGATCCATATCCAACGCCTCAATGATTTGCCGGGGTGCTTCATAGACATTGTTTGCCCTTCCCAGAAAACAGCTGTCGTGAAACGTAATTTTCTTTCCCTTAAAACCCCCGCCGCCTTTAAGAACAACCTGACCTGCATGAATCAACTGTTGAAGAAACTGACTGTGGTGGACAACTTCATAGTTGCCGCCAAGTTCGGGATATTCATTCTTTAACGTATTGAAGCAATGTGGGCAGGCAGTGACTATTTTTTTGACCTGGTACCCATTTAGCACCTGGATGTTACTCATGGCCTGCATTTGAAAAAGAAATTCATTTCCAGCCCTTCGTGCCGGATCGCCGGTACAGGTTTCTTCTTCTCCCAATACGGCAAAATTTATTCTCAGCTTATTCAATATCTTGACAAAAGCGATAGTGACTGCTTTGTATCGGTCATCAAAGGAGCCGGCACAACCTACCCAAAATAAAATTTCAGGCTGTTCTCCGGCAGCCATTTTATCAGACATGGTCGGTATTTGAAACGTATCGCTCATAATAAAGTCTTCTAATCGTTCATTTGTTTTCCCTTGATTTCATCCGCCCACTTGAAGCGGTCTGTTGGCGCAAATTTCCACGGGGAAAAACTCGTTTCAATATTCTGAAACATGTTGTTCCATTGGACAGGGCTGCCACTCTCCTCCATGGCTACATAACGACGCATTTGCAAGATGATATCAAGAGGGTCAATATTTATTGGACAAGCTTCCACGCATGCGTTGCAGCTGGTGCAGGCATTGATTTCTTCTTTGGTGATGTAGTCACCAAGCAGCGATTTGCCGTCTTCCAATCCCGGACCGCCGGCAGCGATACCCTTGCTGACTTCTTCTGCCCGGTCTCTGGTGTCCATCATGATCTTTCGCGGGGACAACTTCTTGCCGGTAATATTTGCTGGACACTCTGCGGTGCAGCGCCCACACTCGGTACATGAAAAAGCGTTCATGATATTAACCCAACTGAGGTCGTTCACATCTTTTGCGCCAAATCGACCCACCTCAGCCGGGGGATCTCCCACTCCTTCAGTAGACATGCCCAACATTAACTTCACTTCATTGGTGACTTCACCCATGTTCTTCATTTCACCCTTTGGCTTTAAGTTGGAAAACCAAGTGTTGGGGAAAGCCAAAAATATGTGAAGGTGCTTTGAATAGGTGACATAGATAGCAAATGCCAAGATCCCGACGATATGAAACCACCAGGCAATCCGCTCAGTAACCACCAACCCCCTATCTCCGAAACCATCAAACAGCGGCGCAAGCGCACTACTGAAAATCAACCCCCCAAGTTGCGTAAAACCTGCTATCCCTCTTTCTGCCAAAAGCTGGTCAGTAGCGTTCATGGTCAATATGGCCATCATCAAAGCAATCTCTATCCATAGAATGAGATTGGCATCCAAGGCCGGCCATCCCCGGAGTTCGGACATGGTTAGCCGGGGAACGCGGGTGACATTGCGCCGAATTAGGAAGGCGACACAGGAGACGAGAACAGCTACTGCTAACCATTCAAAAATATTCATGGCTACTGTGTATACACTCCCCAAATACGGGGCAAATATTCGGTGACTACCACTGATTCCGTCAATGACAAATTCCAACACCTCCAGGTTGATCACAATAAATGCAACGTAAATAAGCAAATGGAGAATCGCCGGAACGACTCGCTTAAACATTTTCTGCTGACCTAAGGCAACCAAGGCCATGGTCTTCCATCTTTGGGAAGGATTGTCGGTTCTGGATTCCCGTTTTCCCAGGAGTATGGTATTTCGCAGAAAGGTTATCCTTCTGTACAAAACCACCCCTGACGCAACCAACAGGGCTATAAAAAGTAATTGTGGTAAAATACTCATAGTGAACTCCTTATTAATAATAGCTTAATTTTTAAATAAAATCATTTGCACTAACCGTTCAAATACCTACATTTGCATCACTTTACCAAGGTGATGTAGCTCAGCTGGTAGAGCATCGGACTGAAAATCCGTGTGTCGCTGGTTCGAATCCGGCTATCACCACGAAACCCCGCAATAGCGGGGTTTTTTGGTTTTAACTATTTCCCAACCCTAACGCCGCCAAGCCCGAAAACATTTTTTTTGACTTTCATTCTTGGCGAGAATACTTTTTCGCTTGAAAAACGCACATCCTCAATCGTATAAAAGGCGTTGGGGTTATAGTTTTTCACAATTTGCACTATTTCGGGTAGGTCACGGCGTTGTACCAGCGCAAAAAGTATGTTTACATCGCCTTGCGAGCCTTGGGCATCTACACTCGTCACGCCATAACCGGCATTGCGCAAATGCTGCAGCAGCAGATCGGCTGGCTTAGCAGTGATGATTCGGATGACCAAATTACCGATTGCAAGCACTTCTTCAAGCCACAAGCCGATGTAGTTGCCCACGGCAAAACCTCCCGCCCAAGCCAGATAACTCGGCCAGTTGTTGGCATATTTGAGTATCTGACTCATCGCAACAATCCAAATCAGCACCTCAAAAAAGCCGAGTACAGGGGCAATCCGTTTCCAGCCCTTCGATACAAATACGATACGCAGCGTGCCTATCGTTACGTCGGCTACACGTGAAAAGAAGATGACAATGGGAATAAGGACCCAGGCAACCAGATCTGGATCGTAACCTTCGAACATGATGCAGTGATTTGACCCGAAAATTCGGAAAGAAAAAGGAGAGTCGGCGTGAAGCACCAAACTATTCTTTAGTATTGTGCGCAATTAATGCGCGTTGGTTTTGAAAGAATGCTTCTGGCAGCCTAAATTGTGTCTTTTAGCAAAGAAAATATGTCGACGAACATCAATAAAATAGCAGTACTTTCTTCAGGTGGCGATAGTCCGGGAATGAATGCTTGCATACGGGCCGTGGTTCGTGCAGGTATTTATTACAACTGCGAAATGTGGGGGGTCATTCGGGGTTACGACGGATTGATCCAGGATGACTTTGAAAAGATGGAGCTGCGCTCGGTGAGTAATATTATTCATCGCGGGGGTACTATCCTTAAATCCGCCCGTAGCGAAGCATTTAAAACCGAAGCAGGCATGGAGGCGGCTTTTCAGAACCTAAAAAAAAGGGGCATTCAGGACTTAATCACCATCGGAGGCGACGGCACCTTTAGGGGCGCCCATTATTTCTCCAAAAAATACGATTTCGCAGTGATGGGCTTGCCCGGCACCATCGATAATGACCTCTACGGAACGGATTATACCATTGGCTACGATACGG
>JBBQXZ010000015.1:0-35110 GCA_038209145.1 Cytophagales bacterium
GGCATAGTCATGAACGACAATGTTTCTGTATTCCGCTCCCAGCTTGTCGCCAGACGATCCGGTTCCGTCTTGGTTGATGTAGATGGGGTTGTCGTTGTCGATATTGGTGGAAGTCATGGGTCTTTCGGCTGATAGGTTCGCGTCTACTTAGATAGAAGCATTTCCGGACCGATCAAGTACACCCGTGACAAAATGCCACTCCCCGGTCATCCACGGCGTACCGCCCTCTCCTTCAATTGGTTCGGCAAAAACTACTTTGCCAACTCCGGCCTCTCCGGCTACTAACCTAAGATTGCCCCGCTGGTAGGCCAGTACCCATCCCGTATTATTGGAACTGTTCCAGTCCAACGTCCCGATCATGGCAGGTTCACTGACGTCGTGATCGGATTTAAACCAAAAACTGAACGAAAAGCTTCGGTTATCTCTAAATTTAAGAAAAGGGGCATTCTCCACTTCCAGACAGGAAATTTCATTTGGCTTAAAGGTGGCAATGATGTCTTGAATGTTTGGTGCAGGCGCTAGACTTCCGACATTGATTGGGGTGGTCTTTAACTCGGTGATTGATCCAGTAGCCCGATGGAAGCTGACGGGAGATGGCACGTCATCGCTTGCCAGGTAGGTAAACGATTTCATGGATGGGTAGCGAAAGCCCTTCACTCCTTCATCTTTAAAATAGAAATGAAAAAGCAACGGAGAACTCTGCGCAAAGGGCACATTAAGATCTGCGACTGGGTGGTAAATGGAGGCATTGGTGCCTTCTACCTGAATGGCGGTCAATAGTTCTCTGTTTAACAGGCTCACTACATCGATTTTGTCGATTTCATAGGTGGATTCGATTTCCAGCTCGACCATCATGTTGGAGCGGTAAAAATCTTGAAATTGGTTAAAAGGACGGTCATCATTGGATTTGTATGCCTCACCTGTCCTCGGGTTATCGTGCGAAAAGATGATTGATTGTCCGTGCAACCTGTCATCTACAGGAATGGAATCGTCGGTTTGGCATCCCACCAAAACCGCCGATAATGCCAGTAACACAAGGAATAGCTTATTTTTCATGTGCAAAGAATTTTAATTCAGAGATTGGCTAATTTTCCCGAACCCCAGGCAGCAGGATGTTGCTTGGGCTTCGGGAAAAGTAAACTTGAACAAATTAATGAATTACCAGCCCTGATTTTGTGGGATTCCGGAAATGGCAATTGTGTTGGGCGGAATTGGCCATACATGGTGAATCTGCGGGTTGAAGGTTCTGCCAGGCCATACTTGATAGACTTCGAACCCGGAGTCTGGGTCTGTCTTGTTGAAATGGTTTCTGCCTGTGGCCGGTTTGGAATAAGCCAATTGGGCATCTCTCCATCGAATTAGATCCAGGTGTCTATCGGCATATTCAGCTGCCAGTTCCACCCTTCTTTCCTGCTTCAAATCCGCAATGGTAGCCCCGCTCTTAGGTGCAAGTCCCGCTCGTTGCCTTACCTGGTTGAGTGGGCCATCGCCATTCTGACCCTGCATGATCAGGGCTTCTGATTTGAGTAAGAGAATTTCCGCAAAGCGGATTAGTGGTATATTCAAATTGGTGGTTACATAATTCCCGTTTGGGTTCAGGTGAACTTCTTCGGGAAACCGGTAAGGGTGCATGTATTTGTTGACTTGGATGCCCGTCCGGGAATTTCCTGAATAGTACCTTCTGGGATTTCCCAGAAAGCTGAACGAATCTCCAAACTCCAACAAGGTAGCCTTCTTCCGGTGGTCACCTTCTTCGAAAGCATTATAGAGTTCCAGTGTAGGGGAGAAAGTACCCCAACCGTTGTACAATCCCCATCCTGTATTTTCCAACATGACGCCGGGCAGAATTTGGCCGCGTTCGTTGCTGGATACGGTTGAAAACACATATTCGGAGGAGAAATTGTTGTCCACGTAAAAAACGCTCGCAAAATCCTCAGCCGGATTTCCGGTATTGATCAATGCCCTGCCAGTAGGTGAATTTATGACCATGTCCGCATAAGTAACCACACTGGCCCATTTGCTGGCATCGTGATGGCCCCAATAAAGATATGTTTTAGCCAAAAAAGCATGCGCGGCATCCTTGTGAGGTCTTCCCAAATCAGTAGACGAATACGTGGTAAAATAGGGAAGAAGCTCGGCAGCTTTTAATAAGTCCGATTCTATTTGCCGATAATTGTCAACAACACTGGCAGGACGGGTAAAGGATAGTTCCTCCATATTCTCTTCTGTAACGATTGGGATACCTGCTCTATGGTCTGCATACCTTGGTGCCAACCAATAATAGGTATGTGCCCGCATAAAATAGGCCTCACCCAATGCCCTGTTTTTGAGGGTTTCGTTAATGTTCATTTCTGGAACATATTTGATGATGTTGTTTGCGCGCTGTATGACCGTGTACATCCTGGGATAGATGGGTGCCATCCTGCCTTCCTGTCCGGTTGCCTGAAAATTCCGAATAGCGGCTGCTGCCGCATCGGTTCTGCCCTGCATAATGTCATCGGAGGCGGCTATCAGGTACATAAACGCCCTGCCAAACAAGTTGTCATCACCCCAGTGTTCATACAAGGCATTAACGGCGGTTATTGCGTCCTCTTCAGACTGCCAGAAGTTCCCGGAAGTAGGGCTACCAAGCGGGGTAAGCTCGGTGAAGGTGTCGCTGCAAGAACTGCTGACTATCAGCAGTATCAGGCAAAGTTTTACGATATGTTTCATGGTGTAAGTAGCTTATTTTAGAAATTAAAATTCAGACCTGCGGAAAAGGTTCTTGGAATAGGAAATGTGCCGTTATCGATAACCAAACCAGAACCTACCTCAGGGTCTATACCCGAGTAGGGAGTGATGGTCAGCAGGTTCTCTGCCGATACATATACCCGAACGGTTGATCCGCTTCGGATGCGGCTCAACAAATTTTCCGGAACGGTATAGCCCAGCGTCAAGTTTCGGATTCTGAGGTAGTCTCCCTTTTCCAGGTACCAGTCAGAAGGCTGACCGAAGTTTCCGTTCGGATCCTGGGTAGAAAGTACGGGAATCGTAGCGGTCGGGTTAGTGGGGGACCATGCGTCCAAAACCCTCCTGTCCAAGTTATATCCTTGGAGTCCGGCATTGTAGGCGGTGTGTTTGTATCCGTTGAAAAGCATCACGCCTCCCACACCCTGGCCAAAGATGGATAGGTCAAAGTTTTTGTACTCCAAATTGATGGTAAGTCCGTAAGTGAAATCAGGCATGGCATTGCCCATAAATACCCGGTCGTCGTCGCTGATTCTGCCGTCGCCACTTACATCCCGGAAGATCAGGTCACCCGGTCTGGCGTTTGGTTGGATTTTCCTACCATCGGCATTGACATACGCCTCTATTTGGGCTGCATTCTGGAATATACCGTCATGGGGTATCAGGTGATAGGAAAATAGTGGTTGGCCGGGTTCGCTTCGGAAGGGCAACACCGTGCCTCTTACACTTTCACCATGGACAATAAAATCGTTGGTAAATTCATCCAGGTCCAACAGTTCGTTATTGATGGTGGATATGTTACCGTTCAGTCTGTACCTGAGCTGTCCGATTTCTCCGGCATAAGCGGCGGTTAATTCAATGCCTTTGTTGAGAACCGTACCCACATTGGAAAGTGCTCCTGTAGGCACACCTGAATGGGGATCGGGAGCGTTCCTGAGAATAAGACCGCGGGTGTACTTCTCGTAATACTCGGCCGTTACCGTTAACCTGTTGGAGAAAAAAGCCATGTCCAAGCCGATGTTGGCCGTTTCAGACCGTTCCCAGCGTAAGTTTGAGTTGGACATTTCATTCAGGGATACGTGTCTGTTTCGTGTTCCCGGCTCGCCCATAATTACGTTGTTCCCTGATGCGAGAGGAACATTGAAAGCATACAATCCCACAGAGGATATATTGCCAATTTGACCCCAAGAACCTCTCAACTTAAGCAAATTGATGGCAGAGGAGTTGAAGAATCCTTCGGAAGAAATCTTCCATGCGCCGGAAAGTGCGGGGAAAAAGTCGGTTTTGGTGTTGCTGTGAAGCCTGGACGTTTGATCTCTCCGGGCACTGCCCATAAAGAAGTAGCGGTCATCATAATCGTAAGTAACCCTTCCGATGGCGGATGTTAGGGCATCTTCATTGCCGTAAGCATCGGGAACCCGTAAGATCGTTGTCGCGTTGCCTGCGTATTGAAACCAGTCGTCTTCCCTGTCAAAATCCTGTACCTGATAGCCAAAGGCTTCTTCTTGGCGAAACTGGGCTGTATATACTGCCGTAAGTCCCAAGTTGTGTTTGCCAAAGGATTTGTTGTAATTCAACTGTTGGTCCCATATCCATCTGCTGCTATTTCCCGCACCTTGATTTAGAAAGTTCATGTTGCTGGGCCTACCGATTTCTGGCACGCGAGGGCTGAAATTCTTGTCTGACCAGTTCCACAGATCTATTGAAAAGGAGGATTTGAAGGTTAGGTTTTCCAAAATGTCATATTCCGCATAGGCGATGGCATTGATGTTTAGCCGGGGGTTCCTTATATTGGGCCGGAGTAGCAGTGAAACGGGGTTATACGTATCCCCATAAGCCCCTGCAAACTGCGATAGTTCGAATGGAACTGTCCCGTGAAACTGACCAAATTCATCATAGACAGGAGCAGCGGGATTCATGTAAATGGCATTTATAATGGCCCCACTGTAACTACTGCTGGTATTTGCACCTCTTGACGTCGAGTGGTTGACATACACGTTTTGGCCTACCCGCAGTTTGTCAGTCAGGTCGTATTCAGATTTTAGCCGAAACGAAAACAATTCAAAGTCGGTATTTCTCAGGATACCTTCTTTTTTGTGGTAGCCAAAAGAGGTGCTGAAACGCCCTCTTTCACTGCCGCCGCTTAATTGTATGTTTGCGTTGGTAATAGGTCCGGTTTGAAAAATTTCATCCATCCAATCCGTTCGGGTCACCTGACTCCAGGGATTCAGCAGGGGGTCATGGGCTGACTGAGGTACCCCTCCGGCATGGGCAGCCGCAGACCGATACGAGCTGGCGTATTCCTGCGCATTCAATGCTTCAGGCGTCCTGTAAGCGGATTGAACACCCTGATAAAAATCCAAACTGACTTTGGTCGCTCCGCTCTTGCCACTTTTGGTGGTAATAACGATAACTCCCGAAGCTGCCTGGGCGCCGTAGATGGCAGCGGCAGCGGCATCTTTCAAGACCACCATGCTTTCAATGTCGTTGGGATTGATGCGGCCACCATAATAGGGCATGCCGTCTACGACATAGAGGGGGGATTCATCGCCCAGTGTACCCACACCTCGGATTACCACTCTTGGCGTAGCACCGGGGTCGCCGGATCCTGCCACCACCGTTACCCCGGCAATTTGACCTTGGAGCATATCCTGAACACTGGAAATAGGCCGGTCTACGGTACCTTTAACATTATCCAGTGAGCCGATGGATGTCGTTAAGTCTGCTCTTCGGGTAGTACCATACCCAACTACAACGACTTCGCCCAGCTGCCCAATATCTGCTTTCAGGCTGATGTTGATGACAGATTGGTTGCCGATTTCTGCTTCTTTGCTTTCCAAGCCGACGAAAGAGAAAACCAAGATGGCATTTTCCGAATTTACAGCTACGGAATAGTTTCCGTCTATGTCTGTAGCAGTTCCGGTGCCGGTGCCTTTGACTATGACAGAGACACCGGGTATGGGGCTGTTATCCTCTTCGGATAAAACTTGCCCCCGTACTGTTCTTGTCTGTCCGTATGCCACAGAGGCAGCGATCCAGCACATGAACAAGAGTAGATAATAATTTTTCCTCATAATAAATAATTTTTGATTGTTGATTAAGATAAAGGTAGGCAAAGAAGAAAACAAAAAGGTGGAGAAATCTTTCACATTGTTGGACAAATCTTTCAAAAACCCCTCCTAAAATTACCTAATTAGAGGAGTATTGTTTCAGTAATAATTCCGTCATGTTGGGGTAGTTTTTTAGTAATGATAGATTGCCCTTTTCTGCTCCGGAATTTTTCCATAATTTTGAAAACACAAATGACCTACGAAAAACTTTCCTGCCTTATTGCCGCTACTTTTACGCCTTTTTTAAATACAGGTGATGTAAATCTGGAGCTGGTTCCAGCCTTGGTAGCTAATTTGCGCCGCACTGGAGTCCATGGTGCTTTTATTTGTGGTACAACGGGTGAAAGCGCCTCCTTGCTGTTGGAAGAGAAAACCCTGTTAATTGAGGCTTATTCACCCTATCAGGGTCCTGATTTCCAGGTAATCGTAATGCTTGCCGGAACAAGTCAGCGGGAAGCCATCCAACTGGCGAAGACCGCCGTGGACAACTCCCTCTATGGGGTTGCGCTTACCGCGCCCTATTATTTCCGTACCGCCTCTGTTTCCCAGTTGGTAGATTACCTGGAGCCCATTGCCCAAGCTGCCTTTCCTCTCCCCCTCTACTTTTATCACATTCCGGTACTTACCCGGGTGGATTTGTCCATGATTGACTTTCTGGGTGCTGTAGCTGACAGAATACCCAATTTTGCCGGGATTAAATACACCCATAATGACTTGATGGAATTTAACCGGTGTCTGAGATTTCGGGAGGGTCGATTTGATATACTTTGGGGGTGGGATGAATTGTTTCTGGCGGGATTATCAATGGGAGCAAAGGGAGCCGTGGGAAGTACCTACAATTTTGCCGCACCGCTTTATTTGGCTATCAGAAAGGCATTTGAAGAAAGAGATTTTGAAAAGGCCCTGCATCTGCAAGAAAAGTCCATCGACTTTATCTCCCTTTATGGAAAATATGGGGGACCTGCTGCGGGAAAAGCCATACTGAAATTTTGCGGACTGGATTGCGGATCTTTTCGTTCTCCGGTGCTGTCACTATCCAAGCAACAAGAAAATATGTTTAAAAGTGAACTGACCGATTTGGGGTTTTTCACTTACATTCAACCTGAAGAAACCACCTAATACCTTTCACTATGAAGCGGATCATTCATCCTATATTTCTGCTGGCCTCCCTTTATTTTTGGTCTTGTGCCAACAACCAGAACTATCCGGATACAAATTTGGCCAGTTTATCCATCAAACAGGTTCCCGTTATTCTGGGGCATTTCACCACCGTAGGTCACCTGCGGGTATCTTCGGAATCCGCAGGATCGATGCAGGAAATTCAATTGGAGGTTACTTCGGAGATTCCGCTAGCAGGCTTGCGCGTGTTGGAAATGGCCCCTGATGGGGGGGATGAACAATTGGTTTTTGAAGAAAATGAGGTACAAGGAAAGGTCAGCATTCCTGTAAAAGAATCCGAAAACAACCAGGAAAGGGTTTTTTCCATTCAATTGAAGCCGGCTGTGCATACACCCTTATTGGCTAAAATTGACCTTTCTGTTTCTTGTGTGCAGTGGAACGGGAAAAAATTTGTGCCTGAAATCCAGGATACGTACTCCCCACTGCGGGTAGCCAAATCAGTCAGAAATCACGGTGATGACGGGGTTCACTCATACCGTATTCCCGGATTGGTAACCTCAAAAGAGGGTACCTTATTGGCGGTTTATGATGTGAGACGGGATAAATCAGGGGATTTGCAGGGAGATATTGACGTGGGATTGAGCCGAAGTACCGATGGAGGTGAAACCTGGGAACCCATGCAAATCATTATGGACATGGGTACTTTTGGGGGATTGCCGGCAGACCAAAATGGAATTGGAGATCCGGCTATCTTAGTCGATGAGGCTACGGGGAACATTTTTGTAATAGGATTGTGGATGCATGGAAAGCCGGGAGTCGCTGCCTGGGTAAGTTCCCAACCCGGACAGGCGCCGGAGGAAACAGGCCAACTTATGCTTGTCCGCTCGGAAGACAACGGGCTTACTTGGTCAGAACCGGAAAACATTACCCAACCTCTGAAAGATTCTTCCTGGCACCTGTTTCTGGGAGGACCGGGTATGGGGATAACCCTAAAAGATGGAACCTTGGTCTTTGCGGCACAGTATAAGGATGGCGAACAAGTCCCTTACAGCACCATCATTTATAGCAAAGACCAGGGAAAGACATGGATAGTGGGCAAAGGAGCCAGGCCCAAAACCACAGAATCCCAAGTAGTCGAATTGTCAGACGGAAGTTTGATGCTCAATATGCGGGATGATCGGGGAGGTTCTCGGGCAGTAATGGTGACAAGGGATCTTGGTACGTCCTGGGAGGAACATCCTTCAAATAGAAGCGTCCTGATTGAGCCCATTTGTATGGGAAGTCTCATTGCCGTAAACCCCTCCAATCAATCCCTGCTTCTATTTTCCAACCCCAATGCTACGGATGGGCGGTATAACATTACCATAAAAACCAGTTTTGATGAGGGATTGACTTGGCCTGAAAGCAATCAGATCTTGCTGGATGAGGAAGAGGGTTGGGGATACACTTGTCTGACGCTTATCGATGCCGATCATGTAGGGATATTATATGAGAGCAGTCAGGCCAACATGACATTTCAGAAAATAGCACTCAAGGAATTGACAAATACCCCCTGAAGATGAAGGAATATTTGGGATTATACAAGGAGGGACTGTTGGGGAATATTCTTCCATTTTGGGATGTCCATTCTCCCGACGAAGATCACGGTGGCTATTTTACCTGCCTGGATCGTCGGGGTAATGTGTTTGATACGGACAAATTCATTTGGCTGCAGGGGAGGCAGGCATGGACCTATGCGATGCTTTATCAGCGACTTGAAAAAAGACCTGATTGGCTCGAAATGTCCAAGTTGGGTATTGATTTTTTGAAAAAATATGGCAAAGACCAGAACGGCAGTTTCTATTTTTCTTTGACCAGAGACGGACGTCCCTTGGTCCAGCCTTACAATGTTTTTTCGGACTGTTTTGCCGCAATGGCATTTGGCGTATATGGACAAGCAGCGGGAGATGAGGAAAGTCTTGATTTGGCAACACAGACTTTTTCCCAAATACTTGCCCGTCAGGAAAATCCAAAAGGTGCCTACAATAAGGTCTTTCCGGATACACGGCCTTTGAAAGGGTTTTCTTTACCTATGATTTTAAGTAATCTTTGTCTGGAACTGGAGCCGTTGCTACCTGCATCGCTGGTCGAAGAGACCTTGCAACGCTGCAAAATGGAAGTGATGGAAGTTTTTTTAGACGGCGAAAGCCAATTGATTTATGAAAACTTAACCCCCGAAGGGAAAAAGTGCAATAGCTTTGAAGGGCGCCTTATCAATCCTGGCCACGGCATTGAAGCCATGTGGTTTATGATGGATCTGGCTTCCCGTACCGCTGACATGGCCTTGATGGAGCATGCCAAAGAGGTTACGCTGAGTTTACTGGACTATGGATGGGACAGGGAATTTGGAGGAATATTTTATTTCCTGGATGTGAAAGGAAAACCGCCGCAGCAGCTGGAGTGGGATCAAAAACTCTGGTGGGTTCACCTGGAAACACTCATTGCTTTGGCAAAGGGATACCAGCTGACAGGTGATGAGCGGTGTAGGGAGTGGTTTATTCGGGTACATGAATACAGTTGGAGCCACTTTGCCGATCCGGAGCACGGGGAGTGGTTCGGTTATTTGAATAGAAGGGGAGAGGTATTGCTACCCTTAAAAGGGGGGAAATGGAAGGGATGTTTCCACGTACCCAGGGCTTTTTATCAAATTTGGAAGACACTTGAAAAACTTCCCGGTTAAACTCATTTGATTTAAGCGAGTTTTTTGCTGTTTTCTTACATCAATTTTTCTTTTTTTCATCCTTGCTATTCCAATAGGAAGCCAATACCGAGGATGTAAAGCCCATCAAGGGACCACAAACCGCGGAGGCCAACCCTACAGTGGCTATTTTCCCCATTGTTTTGGCAATTCCTGAGACCAGTCCCGCATTTTGCATGCCTGTGGCGATGGCGATGGTGCGGCAGTCTTGTTCATTTAGTAGGAAAAACCGGGCTACCCAATATCCGGAAAAATACCCCAAAAGGTTATGGATTAAAACAGCCAGAATCAGGAGCAATCCCATATTCAATAAACTTTCCTGCCCGGCAGCCATGATGATGGCGACTATGAGTACGATTCCCCCCATAGAGATATAGGGCATGGCTTTATCCAGCCAAATGGCTTTGCCAGAAAGAAATCTATTAAAGAGCAAACCGGCTCCTATGGGTATCAGCACGATCTGGATGATATTCCACATCATGGCCAAAAGGTCTATTTCGATAAATCCATCAGCCAGCAATTTCATCAGCAATGGGATGATAAAGGGCGCTAGGAGGGTGGTGACCGATACGATTGTAATGGTCAAGGCCACGTTGGCCTTTGCCAGGTAGCACATCAATGGGGATGCTACGGAGGTGGGAGCACATCCCAATAAAATAATGCCAGCGGCGATTTCGGTGGGAAAACCACTGAAGTAAGCGATGCCAAATGCCAAACCCGGCATAATGGTAAATTGACAACCCACTCCTATAAGCACAGCCCTTGGTGATTTTGCCAGGGCAATGAAATCACGCAATCCCATGGTGGTACCCATGCCGAACATGATCACTTGAATAAGGGGCGTGATCAGGCCTGCGGTTTCATATGATCCAACGGTCAGGAAATTATTCGGATAATATAAAGCAGCGGCTACTGCGGTTAAAATAAGTAAAGTAAAGGATAATCCCCTGACCAAAGGAAAACCTTTTACCCCCAGGGAAAGACTTGCCAAAGAGACAATGAGGAAAGGTCCAGCGCTCAGTGGTTTCCCCATATAAAACAACCAAGCCACCACCGAAAAGGTTATCCCTGAAACACTTAATAGGCCGTAGTAAATGATTTTGTTTCTCAAGGAATTTAGGTAGTAATAGATAGAAAATTTGATTTTGAAAGTAACCTATTTTCCCCAAATTCAAAAAGGGGAACTGGACAAAACGTGATAATTGGTATTAAACGGAAATTTTCACCTAAAAATAAGAATCAGCAAAATGAAATAAGTGAATATTACCTCTTTTTACCAAATTATCTTGTGTAATTTTGCACTGGTTTTAAACCGAATAGCATTTATGGCCATGAACATTGTGATTGCGGGTGCCGGGGATATGGGGTATCATTTGGCGGAGCAGTTGTGTTATGAAAATAAAGATATCATTCTAGTTGATTTGGATGGGGATGTGTTGGACAATATATCGTCCAGGTTGGACGTAATGACAATCTTGGGGGATTCCGCTTCTATAGACGTGTTGAAAAAAGCGAATGTACACAATGCCGAACTGGTCTTGGCAGTTACCACTTCCGAAAAGACCAACATTGTCACTGCGGTATTGGCAAAGCAGTTGGGAGCCAAAAAAGTTATCGCCCGCGTAAGAAACCACGACTACCTTTACCCTGAAAACCAAAAATATTTTTTGGACTTAGGCATTGATTCCATCATTTCTCCCTCCATGCTATGCAGTACGGAGATAACGAAAATGATGAAAAATTCAATCTTTTCAGATGTCATTGAATTTGAAGGGGGGAAACTAAATGTGGTGGGCATTACCTTGGACAGGTATTCTCCGTTGGTCAACAAAAGGCTGGCCGATGCAAGCACCGATCCTATTTTTGAAGATATCCGAATCATAGCCCTGGTGAGGGATCAGATAACGATTATACCCAAAGGAAACACCTATATCCGAAATGGAGACCATGTTTTCTTTATTTCCAACAAAAAAGCCGTTGACTCCATCCGGGAGCTTATTCGGCACAAGCAGGTAGAAATCAACCAAGTGATGATTATCGGTGGGGACGATTTGGCTTATTCTACTGCCCGAAAGCTGGAAGAAAAATACCGGGTTACGCTCATCCACAATGATAAAGAGCGCTGCAAGTGGTTGGCCCAGCAGCTTAATCACGCCTTGGTCATCCATGGGGACTACAAAAACATTTCCCTACTTATTGATGAAGGGTTGGAGACAATGGACGGATTCCTTGCCTTGACAGAAAGCTCTGAAACAAATATCATCACCAGCTTGAGTGCCAAGAATCATGGGGTATATAAAACCATCGCCCATGTGGATACCCGGGAATACATTCATATATCCCACAGCATCGGGGTGGATTCGCTGATCAACAAAAAGTTGGTGGCGGCCAATTACGTAAGCCGCTACTTGAGAAAGGGTACAGTGGAGGCCATTTCTGGAATTCACGGAGTTGATGCTGAATTTGTTCAATACGTGGTAACAAAAAACAACCGGCTAACTAAAAAATCACTTGCAGACCTGCATTTTCCAGAGACAGCCATTGTGGCCGGAGTAATAAGGGGAGATGAAGTGTTTATTCCCGGCGGTGATTTTCACCTTGAACTTCACGATAAGGCCATCGTATTGGCATTGCCCTCCGCCAAGCCGATTTTGGAAAAATTATTTAATTAGTCATGATTCATTACAAGGCAATTTTTAAGGTAATGGGTGGCCTACTAATGCTTTTGGGGGTTTTGATGATACCCAGTATTGCTTTTTCCTACTATTATGAGGGTGGGGAACAATTTTCACTACTGGCAGCCTCAGGAATATCTTTGGGAATAGGTGCCGGATTGTTTTTTTCTTTTGCCTCTCAGGATCAGCATATCCGGAAGCGGGAAGGGTATCTTATTGTAGCCCTGAGTTGGCTTTTCATGACAATCTTTGGCTTGGTTCCCTACTTAATAAGTGAAACGATTCCCTTCTTGCCGGATGCCATTTTTGAAACAGTTTCCGGATTTACCACCACCGGCGCTTCTATCTTAACTGATGTAGAAGCCATACCCAAAGGAATCCTTCTTTGGCGGAGTATGACGCAGTGGATTGGCGGTTTGGGGATTATTGTTTTGACAGTAGCTATTTTTCCTCTCTTGGGAATAGGAGGAATCGAATTGTTTGTCGCAGAATCTCCAGGCCCTACTTCGGACAAATTGCACCCCAGGATCAGGGAGACAGCCAAGCGGCTTTGGTACGTTTACTTGGGTCTGACATTTCTGTTGATTCTTCTTTTTAATTTAGAGGGGATGACTTTTTTTGATGCGGTCAATCATGCGTTGACGACCATGGCTACAGGAGGTTTTTCGACCAAAAATGCCTCTATGGCATATTTTACCAATCCGGCTATTCATTACACCGCTATTATCTTCATGTTTTTGGCGGGTACCAACTTCACGCTTATTTATTACGGATTTAAGGGAAAGTTTGGCAGGGTCTGGGCAAGTGATGAATTTCGGGCTTATGTGGTTACTTTACTTTCGTTGACAGTCGCCTTGTCTGTCTCAATTTATTTTTTGACAGGAGATGATTTTGAAAAGGCGTTTCGTGATACCCTTTTTCAAATCATGTCATTAGTTACTACAACAGGTTTTGTCACCGCTGATTACACATCATATAATAATGGCTTAACCATTATTTTTTTTATGTTGCTATTTTTGGGGGCCTGTGCGGGATCTACCAGCGGTGGGATAAAATTTATCCGACACCTTACATTTGTGAAAAACACCACCTTGGAGTTTAAGCGTATCGTCCACCCCCGGGCAGTGATTCCCCTAAAAATTAACGGAGAGCGGGTTACCGGTAAGATCATTACCCATATCATGAACTTTTTACTTATTTACCTTATGATTTTCGTGCTGGGAAGTATCGTCATGTCAATAGCGGGGTATGACCTGCTCACTTCCTTTGGAGCTGTTGCAACCTGCCTCGCAAATGTCGGCCCGGGAATAGGCCGTGTGGGACCGATGGACAATTTTGCTTTCTTTTCTCCGTTTGCCAAAATCTTTCTCAGTTTTCTGATGTTGTTGGGTAGGTTGGAGCTTTTTACCATACTGGTGCTGTTTACGCCGTATTTCTGGCGGGCCAATTAATTCGTTGAGTATGGAAAAAATCCCTTATGATTACCGGATTGCAGCAGTTTTTACTGATAAAAACTTGAGATTTAGGGGCAACAGTGCTGCTATTATACAGACGCCGATACTTTTGTCTCATCCCGAAATGCAGCAGATAGCTTACGAACTTAACCAACCTGCCACAACTTTTTTGTCCCCAACTGCCGACCCAAATACCTTCCAGGTCAGGTGGTATGCCCCTGAGTTGGAAATCGGACTTTGCGGACATGGTGCCGCCGCAGCTGCGGCATTCCTTGGTCAGAAAAGTCCGGATATCGAATCATTCACCCTCTTATATGCAGCAGGTCAAATGCAGGTCAAGTACAAGGCGCCATATTCCATTTCGCTGATTTTGGATCCCATCCCTGTCAAAAAGGAAATACTCATCCCTCCGGCCATCTCAAAAGGTTTGGGTATCCCCCTCCTGGCCATGTTTGAAACCGGCAACAAACATATCATCTTGGCAGCTTCCGAAAAAGCAATCAGGCACATGACCCCGAACTTTGAGGTTCTTCGGCAGTCCGAAATATTCGGCTATGCGGTCACGGCGCCAGGTGACGCGGTAGACTTTGTCAGTCGCACCTTCGTGCCGCATGTACAGCAGCTGGAGGATCATGCCACCGGTTCTTCCCATGCCATGTTGGCACCCTTTTGGTCGGCCAGATTGAACAAGAAGAAAATGACAGCCCACCAGCTTAGTCCAAGGGGAGGGGCATTTCACATCCAATTGGATGGGGACAAATTGACTCTTTCAGGAGATTTTGAGTGGTCTCTTGGGGTTGACGTTTTCGAGTGATTTCAGGCCGCCATGAAATAAATAAAAAGTAGCTTTTCTTCCAATTTTTGCCAATTATCCATCGAGGGAATAGAAACCATTCCAGCAGTTTGAAAGCTGGACATTCAAGTTCTGAACTCCTTATTTTTAGTATGTGACTAAGATCTATGCCCTCGCTTATTTCCTTCCTTTCATTTGCACAATTGTGTTCCGGGAAGCCCATTGCAAAAATTCCAACTGATTTTTCTATTACTTATTGGTACAATTATTGTGGAATATTTTGTAATACTGAATTTTAAAATGAATTTTCAGAATTTTTAGTCTATAAAACCAGTGATTTAGATTCGGGTGGTAACTGAAAATTTTCTAGCTGTAATAAAAAATATACGACAATGAATACTCGAAAAGTTCTCGTCAAATACGGCGGAAATGCCATGGTGAATGAAGAGCTTAAGGAACAGATTGCGGAGAAGATAGCGCAATTGCAAACCAATGGCTACCAAGTAATTCTGGTGCATGGAGGGGGCCCTTTTATCAATAAAGCCCTTGATGATGCTTCCATAGTATCTACATTTTTTGATGGACACCGTTACACCAGCCGGGATGCATTGGCTTGCATCGAGAAAACCCTTAAGGGAGAAGTCAACGGTTCATTGGTATCTCTGTTAAACCGTACCGGCATAAAAGCCGTGGGCCTTTCAGGAAAAGACGGTCAGTTTGTCACAGCGGAAAAGCGCTGGCATGTTCAATTCGATGAGTCCGGCAAACCCCACCAAATCGATCTGGGCCATGTGGGTGAAGTTTCGCAGGTAGATACCACGCTGTTGGAAGTACTGTTGAGGGAGGGATTCACCCCAGTGATTACCTGCATAGCAGGGGATAAAAATGGCAACGAATATAATATAAACGGAGACGTTTTTGCCGGAAAAATAGCGAGTGCATTGGCCGTTGATGCCTATGTTGTACTTACGGATGTGGATGGTTTGTTTTTATCCTATCCGGATCCGGCTTCCATTATCCCTCACCTTACCCTAACTACTCTGAAGAATTATTTTGGGTCGGTCATCACTGGGGGAATGATTCCGAAAATCAGTTCCTGTGGAGACGCCGTCAGGGAAGGTGTAAAACGGGCCGTAATCCTTAATGGAACCAAGCCGGATCAAATCACCGATTATCTGTTGTATAATAAAGCGCTGGGAACCACAATCACTGCATGATATGGAAATTTCAAATTACTCATTAAATCAGGAAGACAAAAAGAACTATTTACCAACCTTTAACCGACTCCCCCTGGCATTTATCAAAGGGAAGGGTAGTCGCCTGTGGGATGCAAATGGGAAGGAGTATATTGATATGCTAGCAGGTATAGCCGTCAATAATGTAGGGCATTGTCATCCAAAAGTCGTGAAGGCAATATGCGATCAAGCTAACCAACTGATGCATATTTCCAATTTTTTCGTAAGTCCTCCGCAGGTCGCTTTATCGAAGCTGCTGGTGGATATTGCCCATATGGATCATGTGTTTCTTACAAACAGCGGTGCGGAATCGGTGGAAGGCGCCATCAAGATAGCGAGAAAGCATGCGCACTCCAAAGGAAAAGGGGGTATGGTCTTGTCCATGGAAAATTCTTTTCACGGACGAACGCTTGCTACCATAGCTACCGGTCAAGCCAAGTATCAAAAAGGATTTGCCCCGATTCCTTTGGGATTTGGTCAAGTTCCATTCAATGATTTTGAGGCGATTACAGCTCATCCGCACCACGATGTGGCCGCGATAATTGTAGAACCCATCCAAGGGGAAGGGGGCATTAGGCTGGCAGAACGCATGTACCTTCAAAAACTGCGCAATTATTGCGATGAATACGATATCCTGTTGATTTTTGATGAGATTCAATGTGGGATAGGCCGCACAGGTTATTTCTTTGCCAAGGACTACTATGGTGTACAGCCGGACATTATGACACTCGCCAAGGGTCTTGGAGGAGGTATGCCCATAGGTGCCTTTTTGTGTAATGCAAAAGTGGGAGAAGCCATTGAATTTGGCGATCACGGGACCACCTTTGGCGGTAATCCGTTGGCCTGTGCTGCTGCCTTGGCTA
Source organism: Cytophagales bacterium (assembly GCA_038209145.1). Classification (GTDB taxonomy): domain Bacteria; phylum Bacteroidota; class Bacteroidia; order Cytophagales; family Cyclobacteriaceae; genus Lunatibacter. Next base: position 16,714 of record JBBQXZ010000015.1, read on the forward strand.
CCTTGCAGGTGATTCATAATGAAGATTTGTTGGAAGCGGCTCGGGAGAAAGGAAAATGGCTGATGGATCAACTCAACCAAATGAAAACTGGATTTCCCATAATAAAAGAAGTAAGGGGCCTGGGGTTGATGATAGGTGTAGAACTGGACCAGCCAGCAGCGCCGGTGATGAGACAGTTGATGGATCGGGGAATAATCTCAAATGCCACTGCGGATCGGGTTCTTCGACTTGTTCCCCCCTTGAATATCCCGAAAAAAGACCTGAAAACTTTTCTCAAAGTATTGACAGCAATTTTCACAGAAATGAACGAGCATGGCAAATAAACCGTATCGTGTATCCATTATTGGTGCCTCAGGATATACGGGTTCCGAACTAGCCCGGATTTTGATAAACCATCCAGAGGTGGATATTGTACACATTACCTCGGAAACCCATCTGGGTAAGAAGTTTTCCGATTTGCATCCGCAATTTATCGGGAGGCTGGACATGCCCCTGGTTTCAGCCCAAGACATTTTACCCGAAGATCAGGATGTTTTATTCCTTGCACTGCCACATGGTGTCTCCATGGAATTTGTAAAGCGGTGGGTTGACGCAAACGTCAAAATAATTGATTTATCAGGTGACTTCAGGCTGGCAAGCCCAAGCGTCTATAAAGAGTGGTACCAAAAGGATCATGTTTTTCCGGAAGGTTTTGGGAAAGCTGTCTATGGCCTACCTGAATTGCATGCGGATAGCATCACCTCGGCTCACTTAGTGGCCAATCCGGGCTGCTACCCCACCGCTTCCATACTCAGTCTGGCACCGTTGATTGCTGGCAGATTTGCCGATCCACAACAAATTATCATTGACGCCAAGTCAGGCACGACGGGAGCGGGAGTCAAGGCGGGCGAAACAACCCATTTTTCGAATGTCAATGAGAATTTCATGGCCTATGGGATAGGGACCCACCGGCATACAATTGAGATCGAAGAGCAATTGGGAGGCTTGCTTCAGAAGGACAGCATTAGGGTACAATTCACCCCGCATCTTTTACCTGTAGACCGCGGAATTTTGGCAACGGCCTATGCCTCCCTGCTTCAAGACATCAATCAGAATCAATTGACCGCATGCTATACCAACTTTTACCAAGATCAGCCTTTTGTGCGGGTTAGAAACCAAGCTCCGTCCATCAAAGATGTGAGGGGAAGTAATTTTTGTGATATTTTTCCTTACTTGGATACCCGAACGGGAAGAGTGATCGTCATCGCCGTGATAGACAACCTGGTGAAAGGCGCGGCAGGCCAAGCCGTTCACAACATGAACTTAATGCTTGGTCTAGATCAAACAACTGGATTGAAGGATATTCCCATGAAACCATAAATTTACCATTACCTCTACTTCATAAAAAAATGATCAAGAACATTACCAGTGTCAAAGGAATAAAATGCTGGGGGGCACACTCTGGCGTGAAATCCATGAGGAGAGACCTTGCCATCATATATTCTACTGTCCAGGCAGCAGCGGCTGCTACATTGACTCAAAATAAGGTCCAGGCAGAACCCATTAAAGTGACCCGCAAACACCTGAGAAACAACCGCGCTCAGGTCATCGTCTGCAATGCCGGCAATGCCAATGCCTGTACCGGAGAGCAAGGCAGATTGGGAGCGGAGGCCATGGCTGAAACCGTGGCCGAAATGCTTGGCATTCCCAAAGATGATGTCATAGTGGCTTCTACAGGGCTAATCGGTGAAAAATTTCCCACCGAAGAAGTCGTTGAGGGTATACGAACCAATATTCCAAAACTGAGTAACAACCCCAAGGCTGGTTCCTTTTTGGCCAATGCCATACTTACCACCGATACTTTTGCAAAAGAAGGTTTTGTGGAGTTCGAGTGGGAAGGGAAAACCATCTCCCTGGGAGGGGTAGCCAAAGGATCGGGAATGATCCACCCAAATATGGCAACCATGCTGGCCTTTGTGGCCACAGACATCGATATAGATGAAAAATTGCTGCAAGAAATCCTCCAATACTGTGTGGAACGATCCTTCAACATGATCACCGTTGACGGGGATACTTCGACCAACGACATGGTGGCCATACTGGCAAACGGATTGGCGGGAAACACCAAAATCACCGGTACGGAAGAACCGTTGTACCTTCTTTTTAGGGAAAAGCTTCAGGAATTGTTGGTACATTTGGCCAAATTGATTGTTTCGGATGGGGAAGGTGCCTCAAAATTTATCGAATATAGGGTTACCAAAGCGAGATCCGAAGCCAATGCCCGGCTTTTGGTTCGGGCTATGTCTGATTCCCTCCTGGTGAAAACCGCCATGTTTGGCAGGGATCCCAACTGGGGCCGTATCATTGCGGCATGCGGAAACGCCGGCATTTCATTCAACTATAAAAAAACGAATTTATACCTTGGTGACAATGAAAATTTGGTCTTGGTGCTGAAAAAGGGCACCCCGACTGCTTTTGATAAAAACTACATGAAAAAACTTCTTCGGGAATCCAACCTAAGGGTGCATTTGGAGGTCAACACAGGAAATGAGGAAGCTATTGGGTGGGGAAGTGATCTGACGACTGATTATGTCATGTTCAATTCAGTGTATAGTACTTGACCAATTACTTTTCCCGGACTTCGAACTTCAAAAGTTTGGTGGGATGGGATTGTTTCTGGACTTTCACCAGTATGAGAAGCAAATTGTTAAATTGGAATTTGGCGGCGTTGTTTCCGGCCGAGGCAACAATGCCGCTAAAATTAACCTCTTTTTCATTCATTTGTCACTGCGTGCATCCTTGGTGATTATCGTTTCCAACTTCAGGGCGCTTTATAAATAAACCGAACCAAGGTTAATAGCTCAGTGGAATCCTATAAGCGGCCCGAAAGGCGAGTAAACCCAAATGAAAAGGAGATTGTCCGGTATGTTGGTAACGGAGACCGACTTCGATGAGATTGAATACATACCCTTCTTCAGCCCCAAATCCCAATTCTGTGGAGGTGATGGTGTCACTGATTTGACTAAATCGATTTCTGGTGACATGAAGTGCAGATCCAACCTGAGGCTCAAAGAAAAACTGGTCGAAATTAAACCGGTAACCCAGAAATGCGGGAATGGCTAGAAAAGATGTATTGTCTCCAGCTGGCAGGAAAAAATTTGAACTTAACGGAAAATAAAAAAATGTACCGGAAAGTGTTACCTGACCGCTCAAACCCACACCCAGTAAGCCCTTAACCGAACCACCAAATCCAGCAGGGAACCTGTTTATTAGGTAGTCATTCATGGTGATTCCGGCATCCAAACCCACATTCAGATAATTTTCACCTACTTGGGCTTGGGTTGGCAGGTATATGGAGCTAGCTAGTAACACAGCCAAAATAAATCGTTTCATTTTTTTTGTTTTTTGATGAACACACAAATTAAACAAAAATAATTCAGCATATTAGTATGTTTTAATGTAGACGGACCAGAACCGGGAAAGTCTGACAAAATAAACCCAACTCATTTTAGCTGAATATTACCTATAAAATATTCCTCAATAAAACACCGAAAATGATTCAACTTATACCTCCAAGTCATTCATACAGGCAATTTTGGTTTTTTTTAAACTTTGGTCTTGTGCTTTTACACCTTACGGCTTGCAATAGGCAACCAGCCAATCAAAGTACGGACGGTGAACTGATGGTTGATGCCTGGGTTGCCCCCGAAGATGCCAACCACCGGTTAAACCCGTTTCAGGACGAACAGGCAATTGCTGCGGGGAAGGCACTCTATCAGGTGTATTGCTGGAATTGTCACGGGGAAACGGGAATGGGAGACGGTGCCGCGGGAGGAGCAATGGGGTCCAAGCCTGCTAATTTCCATTCACCAGGCGTCTTAGATCAAACTGATGGAGCGATTTTTCACAAAATAACCTCAGGAAGGAATGTCATGCCTGGTTATGGGGAAATTCTGGGTGAAGAAGAACGCTGGCAATTGGTATCCTATGTCCGACTCCTTGGTCAAGATATGGCTGAAACGTTGGCCAGTTCCCCCGTTTCTCTGGTAGCCGATGTTCAAATTTCCCATTGGCTGAATGTAGCGCCCAGAGCAATTCGCATTTTTCATGACAAAGAAAGCAACGCCCTGTTTTATGCGACTTTTGAGGGCAGTGTCTACCGGATTGACTTGGACCAGTCTCCAGTCAAGCAGGAATTGATAGTGAGTGTGGAGGATCACGGAATTGACCGGATGCAAGGGGCTGTGTTTCGGGATAGCACGCTTTTACTTTCAGGAAACATTCGGGTGAATGACAACAAGGGAACAACTGGATGGATGATGCGGGTAAGGCTGAAACCGGATGGTTCAAAAGAGGTGTCCAAGGTATTTTCCACGGTGGAATATGGTACTACCAATACGCCATTTGACCATGGATGGAGCGCTACCCGAATAAGTCCTGACGGGAAGTATATTTTTGTAGTCAGCGGTTCTAGGACAGACCACGGTGAAATACAGGATAACCTCGGCGCATATCCCAATTCCCGCAACGAACCGCTTACCGCGGCAATTTTCCGGTTTCCGATAGATGCCAAAGATTTGTTACTCCCCAATGATACCCGGGCCTTGAAAGAAGCCGGCTACCTCTATGCCGAAGGTATCCGGAACGCCTTCGATATCAATTTTGACGGGGAAGGCAACCTCTTTGCCGTTGTCAACTCCGGGGATTACGACCAATCAGAAGACATGTTTTGGGTTCGGGAAGGCCATCATTATGGATTTCCCTGGGTAATGGGCGGTGTGGAAACAGCCCAACAGTTCTCGGATTGGCAACCAGATCCCACCAAAGATCCATTTCTCAACACGGCTGCGGCAGCATGGCCGGATGATTTCTACAACGATCCCGATTTTCCAAAGAGACCGGAAGGAGTGGTCTTTACTCCCGGAATAGCCAATTTTGGGCCGGATGCCGCCACCTATAGAGACCGCCAAACCGGTGAAATCCTAGAGGGACCCAAAGCAGGAGCCACAATCAGTACTTTTACAGCACATTCCTCACCCTTGGGGTTAAATTTCGACACCAAGGACCAATTGGGAGGGACTTATAAAGGAGGTGCATTTACCCTTCGGTACACCAAAGGAACCAAATCTGCATTGATGAAACCTTTTACCGATTACGGCGAGGATTTACTTCACCTACAACTGGCCTACAATGTGGACAAAGATAATTTTGACCTGAATGCTTACCGGATAGCAGAAGGGTTCACTCAGCCCGTAGATGCCGTATTGGTGGGAAAAGACCTGTTTGTTATCGAATATGGGGGACGCCAAAAAGGAGGGGAAATCTGGAAAGTAACCTTTCCCTAACCATAACAAACCATGAGGAAAACGCTAATCTTTTCAATGATTTGTTTTACGGCGTCATTGCTTTGGAATTGCCAACCGTCAGCACCCAAGGAAATCAAAAAGCCCAATATTCTGTTTATTGCCATTGATGATCTAAATGATTGGGTCGGGGCATTGGAAGGCCATCCACAGGTCAAAACACCTAACATAGACCGGCTTGCAGCCAAAGGAGTTCTTTTTACGAATGCCCATACCCAGTCACCCTTGTGCAACCCATCTAGGGCGAGCATCATGACGGGTATTCGTCCGTCAACGTCTGGTATTTATAACCTTGCTCCCCATTTCAGGGATGTGTCCCTGACGCGGGAGGCCGTTACCTTACCCCAGTATTTTCAGCAGCACGGATACAGGACCCTTTCCAACGGGAAGATTTTCCATACTTTGGGGAATACTCCTGACAAGCGCACAGATTTTGAACAATGGGGACCTATCGGCGGTGGTACTGCCGGACACCCTCCGGCAAAAATTGTTGGGGAGACCCACATGGGTAACCATCCCCTGATAGATTGGGGGGTTTATCCCTCGGAAGATGATTCGGTCAGGAATGACTATAAAGTGGCGACTTGGGCAGAAGAAAAGCTAAGCCAATTGGCTCAATCAGATGAAAAACCCTTTTTTATGGCAGTTGGATTCTGGCTGCCCCACGTGCCGCTGTTTGCCACCCAAAAGTGGTTTGACTTGTATCCCGAGGATCAGGATATTGTGTTGCCACCGGCACCGGACGATGACCGGACAGATATTCCCGATTTTGCCTGGTACTTACATTGGTACCTGCCGGAGGTGAGGCTTTCTTGGCTGAAAGCCAATAACCAGTGGCCTAATTTCGTCCGTTCCTATTTGGCGACTATTAGTTTCACCGATGCCCAGGTAGGCCGTGTATTGGATGCCTTGGAGGCCAATGGCTTGGCGGACAACACCGTAATTGTACTCTGGTCGGACCATGGATTTCATTTGGGAGAGAAAGGGATTACAGGCAAAAACACACTTTGGGAGAGATCTACGCATGTACCTCTTATCTTTTCGGGTCCAGGGATCCCAGAAGGCGCCAAAACGCATAAGCCAGCCGAACTGTTGGATATTTATCCCACTTTGGTTGATTGGGTGGGTCTGCCCGAAAAAGAAGGGCTTGAGGGCCTTTCACTTGTCCCTCAATTGAAGGATGCAAATGCACCCAGAGAAAGACCCGCAATCACCACCCATAATCCCGGCAATAACAGCGTTCGCTCCGAGTACTGGAGATATATTCGCTATGCCAATGGCGCCGAAGAACTATATGACCACCGTACCGACCCCCATGAGCACCATAACCTGGCCATGGATCCCGATATGAAAGCCGTCATAGATGAACATGCCAAATGGATACGGCCTTCCGATGCCCCCCATGCCCCAGGCAGTCAACACAGGGTACTGGAGCAGGTAAATGGAGATTGGGTATGGGAAGGAAGTCCCATCCGGTGGAAAGAGTTGGTCAGGTGATTTGGTTCGTAATGTGGGTCCAGACCCCACTGAAATGCAAGCGCACCTAGATGGCGTAAATTATCAACTGCTTAGGCAAAAAAAAGATCGTTTTGGAATATTTGAGATTTTTACCAAAGGATATTCGTATAACACCAAAAATTTGATCACAATAGGAAATATTATTATGTTAAGAAGCGACTCAAAAATTTGGGTAATTTTTATAAATTTTCAGTTAAGTAAATTTTGGTTATAAATAATGTATAATTTTAACCATCTTAAATAATTTTTTTATGAGCTAAATTTTCTTTTTAGCATTGTATCATCAAATAAAGCGAAAACTTTTTTTGGTGATTTGTAATAAGATTCGTTCTTGGAGATGGAATCTGGCATGCTTTTTGAAGATTAATATTCTAATGTTATAACTTGGTTATTTTGGGTTTATTGGTAATTGACTAAAGCTGTGGAATTTTATTTCATAGCTTTTTTTATTGTTTAAAGGTTTTCGTCATCATTCTTCATTGCCATTCCAGATATCATGGGTGGTTATCCAGGATCCGTCTGATAGCCGTATCAGGATATTGAGGTATTTGGAAGTGGAGTAGGTGGCTGGTCCCCCATTTTTAGGAATAAGGGTTACTTTGGCAAACCCCCTGCCGTAAGCCAGGTTTCTGTCCACGACTACATCTTCATAGCCACTTTCCAGGATAGTTTCGTATTCGTCAAAAATGGTTTGGTAATAGGCTTCAACAGCTTCTTTTCCCCGTTGACTGGTATTCCCGGGGGCCATCAAAAATGCGTCATCTGCGAAATAACGCGTGATTTCGGCTGCATTACCGGCATTGAATGCATCAGCCCGTGCCTTGCTCATAGCAGTGATGACAGCGATATCTTCGGTCACAGTGGTTTGTTTATGACTTTTACAGCTAAAAATTACCATGATCAATAGGCTGAATAGTAGAGGAGGGCATATTTTTTTCATCAAGCTTGAGATTTATTTTTATTGGCGAATGTAGGTTTTTCTATTTCTGCGCTACAATTTGACAATGATAAAGAGCTTGATTCCAAATCCGAATTGAATTGGTCATTTTTATCAAACATCACAATATTTGTGTCGTGGAAAAATGATAACCTACATAGGGTAAAAGAGTTGATAGGGATTTTTATATCCAACAATAACATTCCCTCATATCCGAATCGAAGAGATGTCGCCCATTTCTGTCCTGTAGCTTTCAATCAAGTATCAGTTTTTTTGATCTTTTCAATAAGTCTTTGAAGTCATTTTCTTCTATTATTGATTCTTTCCCAATATTTAACACCATTCTCGCATGATTGATAATGGCAGCTTTATTACTCTCTTTTTTATTAAATTGGTTAATTGTAATAAGCGCTTCCATTAATCTGATGATAACGGCCGCACTCCCAGCTGAATATTGGCGGATTTGATTGAATGCGGCACCCAAGACTCCCTCAAAACTCAATGGGAATGATATGACCCGTAAATTCTTTTCTTTATCAAACCGATATTTTGAGGGGAACTCTATTTGGGTAAGATAAGACAACGTTGCTGTCAAATTGTCAATACAGGCTATTGCGGTAAATGGGTCATTGACACCTGTCGAAAGTGCCCTTGCTGCGATTTCAACCATTTGGTGAATGGAGAACTCAAAGTCTTGTGAAGAAGTTCTTGTTTTTCCTAAGATAAACTGCTTTCTGACCTTGGAAAGCATATTTTTATTTTCCATACTATATTGAAATACTTTGCCTATTTCAAGATCTTTCACCAGATAGTCCCCTGGTTTGACGTACAATTCTAAAAGAGAACTGTTCTTGGTCATCATACCCAGCAACTTTTCAATGTCGATATATTGAAGATAACCACTCTTCGGCGATGGTATAGAAATAATATGCCTGCGTTTGGACTTGATGTTATCTATCTCAACATCGGTAGCGTTGTCTAATTCCTCTCCTAAATTATTGGGAAATAAGATTTTTACCTGTAATGAAATAAATAAATGAATTTCGGAAATCACCTCATCGGCCTGAATGCTAATGGCAATCCGGTGTATAAATACAATCAGAAGTATTATGTTTACTACCGCTAAAAGGATGGCCAAAAGTATAGAAAGTGACGGTATAAAGGTATAGTCGTTTATATCTTTTATTGAATTCAACACAATAAGGCAATATAAATAAGTTGATACGTAGGAGCCCAAAACTACCTGATTGAGCCTTACCGACATAAAGTTTTTGATCAATCGTGGACCAAATTGGGAGGAAGCCAAGGTCAAGGCCACAAGCGTAACAGAGAATACAGTCCCGGCAACTCCAATCATCGCACCTGATATGGTTGACAATATAATCCGGGCGGAATCCGCACTGCTTACAAAAAAGAACCGCCGAAGACCATCCTGTGACATATCTGTTGATTCATCCCAATAAATAAGCCCTGTGGATACGGGAATTGACACTATGATCAATAGCACAGGTATAAACCAAAAAGAAGCTTTTAACTCATTCCAAAAAAACTGAATTTTTTTCATATCAGAAGAGGGTCATTTTTCAGGAGTGCCTGAATCTTTTTTTGAAGGTGCATTTTGCTCAGTGCTATGGACGATATCTCTGATAACCTCATCCAATTCAGCGGCTGAATACAGTATATGATTTATAAGTTGTTCCCTTTCCTTTTCGTCCACTAAGGCAAAGTCGAGCTTTAGCAACTCTACAAATCCCATTATTCTTGCTAGAGGCGCACGCACCACATGCGACTGTGTCCAGGCAATTTTCTTGAGTTTCTCATTTTGCGCCTCAATGGCCTTGATATGATTATGGCGTTCGGTAATATCTGTTGCCAATATCACCTCGGCCTTTTTTCCTTGGTAAAACAAAATATTGCTTCGAATTTCAACAATTATTTCCTGCCCGTTTCTCTTTTTATGCAAATACTCACCCTGTGAATAGTAGTTTTCCTTTTGTTTTAGTTGGAGTATAGCCGCTTCTAATTTTGGAATTTCAGATTCTGGCCTGATATCTCTTATGGTCATATTCAGAAACTCCTCATAAGAATACCCATAGTGTTTAATGGCGGCTTCGTTAACATCCAAAAATTTCAACGTATCCATGTCATAAACCCACATTGGCTGTGGGCTGAGGTGAAATAGATCAGCATAGCGTTGTTCAGATGCTTTAAGGGCTCTTTCGGATTTGATACGATCTGAAATATCCAGGCCTATACATTGCATTTCAGAAGGTTTTCCATCAGCATCTAAAATACATACAAAATCCCAAAGGGTAGTGATAATTTTCCCATCCCTGCTGGGTTTGTCAATTTCTAATTTAAATACCTTTTCAGGTTCAGCAATACAATGGAAAACTGTTTCTTGCGTTTTTTGATGATGGTATTCCGAAATAGACGACAAACAATTTTTTCCCAATATTACTCCATCAGCGTAAAGCCAACCATATTCCTGAACATATTTTTTGTTTACGTAGGTATAGTTTCCATCCATATCCGTCCGAAGTAAATAGTTGGTTAGTGATTCGTATAAACTGCGATAGTAGGCCTCACTCTTTTTTAGTTTTTCCTCAGTAAGTAATCGATCGGTTATATCTCTTGAATTAGTCACCAGGCCAATTATAGTTGGGTCGTCTATAAGGTTGGTAACAGCGGTCTCCAACCAGTGCCACGACCCATCACCATGTTTAATCCTAAAGGGTTTGAGAGTGAGTTGTTTTTCGTTTTTTAAGCCTAAAAGACTGGTATGGACCGCTTCTTTATCATCGGGATGAATAAAATCAAAGGCTTTTTTACCAATAAATTCTCCCGGAGGGATACCTAAGATTTTTACCGAAGTAGGACTAACATATTTGTAATTGGCTTCAAAATCGAGGATGGTGATTAGATCAGCGCCATTTTGTACTAGCCCTTTGAATCTCCTTTCACTTTTCTCCATCGCCAATTCGTTTTCTTTTTGAGGCGTGATGTCAAGAATAACTGAATCCCAGATGAAACTGCCATTCTCCAAGCGGATGGGGTTTCCGGAGCCCTTGTGCCAGTGGATTGTGCCATTGGGGTGATGATAGCGCCATTCATGCTCCCAGAAGCTTACGTCTTCAGCCGATTCTCGAATAGATTGGAGGTGAGCTTTTAAATCCTCCTTGTCATACCTGTCCCAAATAAGGCGATTGTTCTGCATAACTTCCTGGGCCGTGAACCCCCACATATTTTTTGCTCCATCGCTTACCAATTGCAATTCATCTCTACCATCTGAAAAGAGTTTGTAGCGGAAAACCATCCCGGGAATATTATTGGTAATGGTTTTAAACTGGATTTCAGTGTTTTTACGTTCCGTAATGTCAGCATGGGTTCCCGCCATAAGCAGCGGTTGGCCATCGGCTGTCCAGCTCACCATCTGCCCCCGGACATTAATCCATACGATCTGACCCTTTTTATGTAAAAACCGAAAATCACCCTCGTAAAAGTCGGATTTTTTTTCAAGACAGGCTGTAATCTTCAATGTAATAGCCTCGGCATCTGCTGGAAATATAAGTTTTTCAACGCTTTCAAAACTTAGTGGATTCAGTTCTTCAAGGCTGTAACCTAGCATTTCTGCCCAGCGTTCATTTATGGCGACTTTACCAGTTGGGAAATCCAATTCCCAGACGCCTACTCGTGTGGCACTAATAATATTCTTTAAGTGTTGAGATTCAAGAGAACGGTTCTGTACCATGTCTTTGATCTCCACCCGGCTTTTTCGAAGCTCAAATAGCTGCACTACCTGATTCGCCAGGGATTTTAAAGCCCCTAATTGTTTTTGCTCAAGCTTCCGAGGCTTATGGTCTATTACGCACAACGTGCCTAGCGCATTACCTTCACTGGTTACCAAAGGCATTCCGGCATAAAAAACGATATTCGGTTTACCCGTAACCAGAGGGTTGTGCATGAAGCGCGCATCTTTTCGGGCATCTTCCACAATGAAAGGTTTCTTGGGGATTTTTATGGCATGGGCACAAAATGACAACTCGATTGGTGTTTCGGTAGTAGCTATTCCATGATGTGATTTGAAAAACTGCCGGGTATCAGTAACAAGGGTAACCAGAGAGATAGGCGTGTCACAGATGAAAGCAGCCAGGCTTGTTAAATCATCATATTCCTTTTCAGGCAGTGAGTCCAAAAGTCGCAGTGAATTAAGATCTTTCAGTCTTTTATTTGCAATTCCGTTTGTCATTGTTTGTTCCTATCGAAAGTTTTGACATGAGGTATTAAACTATTTGTTGATGGAAACCTTCGTCCACAATAAATTTTAAACAAGGTAGGGTAGGGTAGAAGCCCCTATTTTGGTTTTAACACAAATAAAAACGCCCTCTCCATGCGTTAAATTACAATTTTTGGTCTACTTATGCAACTCCTTTCCTTCTATCATTCCAGAAGGCTGGTGCGCCATCACTAATCAGATAAACAAAAGACCTTCCTGTATACATGCAGAAAGGCCTCTATTGTTATAAAGCTCCCAACAATTGGTCACATTATAATCCAGAATGCTTTTCTAAATTTGAGTACTATCCCAATTTCTACTTTTTGGACTTATCGATGGTGTTGGTTTTAATTTTGTACTGACGACTTTGGTACTCCTGGCACATATCTTCCATTTTTTCGGGACAGAAAGTTGGGAAATTATGTCCTTCTTGTGGAATTATTTCCACCATTTTATCAATCATCACTTGGGGGTCAAATTGGTTTTCTGCCATTTCTTTTGCTGCCTTTTCGATTTCTTTTTTAGAGGTGTAATGGAAGTCTTCATCAAACTATTGTTTGTAACTGTCATACATCCTGTCGTTAAAGCCAGTTTTAAACGGGCCCGGATTTATGGTAGCCACAGTAACCCCAAAAGGTTTCAACTCATCTCTCAAACATTGGGCAATTGCCTCCAGGGCATGTTTGGAAGCATTATAAGGACCTAAAAACGCACTTGTCGTGAGTCCTGCTATCGATGATAAAAATATGACTTTGCCCTTGCCTTTTTTCACCATTTTTTGAATGAACGGTTGTGAAAATTCAAGGGTTGAAAATGTATTGGTTTCCATTACCTCTCTGATAAGGTCCACCGGCATTTCGGCTAAAGGTCCCGTTTGACCTATTCCGGCATTATTGACCAAAATATCAATGTCGTACTTCCAAGCTTTTTCACAATCTATGGGATCTAAGATATCCAGTTTGAACAACTCAACGTTCTTTTCGTAATCAGTATCCTTTAAGTCTTCGGTAAATCTGGACATTTGCTCCTAGGTATGCACTGCTGCGATGATCTTGTGTCCTATTTTTGCAAGCCCGATGGCGGTTCCCTTTCCTCGGCCGGAGCCTGCGCTTGTAATTAGAATTGTTTGCTTTTTGATATATTTTTTTTTAGAATGCGGATCAAAGTACATATTCTATGCCATGCAATTTCTATTTTGGAGTGAGTTTTGCAAAGAAAATTGGGAAAGTATATATTTAAATTGACAAATACAGAAAATGATACCATCTGGTACACCTTATTCAATATCCAATTTTTTATTTTTATTGTATTTTCGATTGGGCAACTTATATTCTTTGCGGGTTTAAATGTGTGGCATCAGAATTGTAAAGGGATATAATTCAATTAAATTTATTCCTCTTTCATCTCAGAGATAAATAAGCTAATGGTTTGGCCAAAAACGTTGAAAATCTAAATGCTGGCTATGTTATATTTAGCGGGTGTGTCCGAACACCTTGATTTTTGGCTGTTGAATTGGCAACAGTTATGAGAATATTTAAATAGAAAAAGTAGCGTAAATATGGTAAATGATAAAAATATATAAGTAAGCTTGTTCCAAGCCATCAAACAGCATCCTGTTGTAAGCGAGCAAATATGATTGGGGCATGTTGACTTTAATTATAATTATAGGGCGCCTTTGATGATTTGGAAAGAAGTATATTTTGAAAATATTTTCTCAAATTTCCCGGGTAGGAATGCAGTTTTAATCTTAATCAAAAGTAAATTGAAAAATAAAACAAAAGACAGTGCTGATCAGCCAAAAGGGGTTAATGATATACTGCAGGAACAAATAGCCACCTCGACCAGTGAATATATGCGGTCTAGTAAGCGTTTGTTTATCTCTGCGCTTTCTGCGGGGTTAGAAATTGGATTCAGCATATTTTTGATGGGTACCTTGTTTACCCTCTTTCATGGTCAGGTTTCGGAAGAAGGTTTGCATATTCTCATCTCGTTCGCTTACCCCATAGGGTTCATATTTGTGATAATCGGCAGATCCGAATTATTTACCGAGCACACGACTTTGGCAATACTGCCGGTATTGAACAAGACCTTTAGCGTTAAAAGTCTTTTCACCCTCTGGGGTATCATTCTTGCGGGCAATTTGATAGGTGGATATATTTTTGGGGCATTGTTGACCTATTTTGCTCCGGCATTTGGAACGATCACCCATGAAGCCTTTTCTTATTTGGCCCATAAAGTAATTGATATTCCCCTGCACCTGATTTTTGTAAGTGCCATCATCGCAGGTTGGCTTATGGGGCTGGTTTCATGGTTGGTGGCATCATCACAAGAAACGATCAGCCGGCTGTTCATCATCATTTTGGTTACCACCACCATTGGTATTGGTGGTTTGCACCATTCTATTGTCGGGTCCATTGAGGTGTTTGCGGGATTATTGGTCGATCCTACGATCGGTATCATGGACTATTTAAGATTTGAAGTTGTATCCATCCTGGGCAATGCATTAGGGGGGGTGTTCTTCGTTGGAATTCTCAAATATGGACAACGGAAGTAGCTTTGATACAAGGAATAACATCTCGAGTATCCTCGGACTACGATTTAATAAAAGCATAACCTTAGATTGATCTCTTGGAAATGAATAAATCTTGATCAAATCTTAACAATTCCTTGAACTGGAAAAAAGCTTTTTGAGGTAACAAAAGGAGACCTTTAGTAAGTGAATTATATGCTTAAAAAAATGACTAAAAGACTTCTGCTTTGTATCCCGGTGATGATCGGAATTTTTATTTCTGTGAATTTTATTCAAAAAGCTCCAGTCAAACTGAACGAGATTCAAGTTATAGGAAGCCATAACAGCTATAAAATTGCGATTGAAAAAGAGATTTTGGATTACTTGCGAAATATGAATCCCAAAATCGCCAATGGGCTCGAATATGAGCATCGCCCACTTTCTGAGCAATTGGATTTAGGATTACGAAACCTTGAATTGGATGTAAATCATGATCCTGAAGGCGGAAGGTATGCACAGCCAAAAGGCTTGGCTATTGTGAAATCCAAAGGAGTAACACCACTTCCCTACGATTTGGAAAATAAACTTCAAGAGCCTGGATTAAAGCTTTTCCATGCCCAAGACATCGACTTTCGAAGTCATCATTTACTTTTCAAAGATGCTTTAATCGAACTGCTTACTTGGAGCAATGCCCATCCGGATCACATGCCTATCTTTATTTTGATCAATGCAAAGGACAGCCCGATTCCTGGTATGCTAGCCCCGCTCCCGTTTACTGCTAATGCTTTGGATAGTATTGATATGGAGATTCGTTCGGTTTTACCTTTGGAAAAGCTGATTACGCCTGAACTGGTAATGGGAGAAAATATATCGCTGGAGGCCACTATTCTTGGTAAAGGTTGGCCTGATCTGGAAAAAGTAAAAGGTCGATTTTTGTTTGTTTTGGACGAAAATGAAGTGAAGACCAACCGCTACCTTGAGAAGCATCCAAATCTGAAAGGTGCCAGCCTATTTGTCAATGTATCGGAAGGCAATCCAAACGCGGGATTTATGGTCATCAATGACCCAATTGGAAGCTTTGAAAAGATCCAAGACTTGGTGGCTAAAGGTTATATGATTCGAACTCGGGCAGATTCTGGTACGAAGCAGGCAAGAGCTAACGATTACAGCCAGTTTGAAAAAGCAAAAGCTTCAGGCGCTCAAGTGATTTCAACAGATTATTACTTTCCTTCACAGCTGTTCGAATCCACCTATCAGGTCAGCTTTGAGAATGGTAAATTTGAACGAATCAAGTAACAACTAACTCAAATTTATGCTTCTTAAACAAGCTGTTTTTTCATTTTTAAGAATCTGAAATATGTGTATCCCCAATTGCACCAGTAACTTTATTTGCTTCGCTTTTTGGGACGGAAGACCCCTGACCGAAATGCAGGCGGGGAAGACGGTAGACATAAACGCCCAATGATTGATTTTACACCTATTATATCTTGGTGGTCTCTGCCTAGTGCTAATAAAGCAAGTAATTATAATATGAAACTATGTACATCGAAATCACTGATTCCCATATTTTTCTTAGGTCTAGGATTTTTGGAAGGACAAACTGTTCTCGGGCAAAATCTCCGCACGGATAAAGTCGCTTTCCTTGCAGATATTCATTTACAAGACGTGTATGGAAACTTTGAATCGGATAAATTTAAAGGCATTTTATTACCGAAAACTGGTCGTTATGCCACCATTCGAACCATGGAGGCTCAACTCAATTCAACCAGACTATTCAATGAAAACTATTTTGCACTTTATGCTGCACTGGATGAATTGGTAAAAAAGGAGATCAAACTGGTAGTTTTACCCGGAGACTTTACCGATGACGGCCAACCTATGAATGTGAGGAAACTCAGACAGATTTTAGATGACTATGAAAAGCGCCATCAAATGCGTTTTTTTATTACCACCGGTAATCATGATCCAGTCAGTCCATTCCAAAGACAAGGTGGCAAAAGCGATTTTATGGGCGAAAATGGCGATGCTCAAGCTATCAGTTCTGTGAATCCCATCAACCAAAATTTTGATGGTGCATTGGCTATTTCCCCCCAAATAGCCCATTGGGGATATGCTGAAATAATCAATGAATTGCAGGATTACGGGTTTTTCCCCTCCGAAAAGGATTTGTTTTGGTCGCATCCATTTATAAAACTGGATTATGAAAGCTATTCCTTTGCCAAAGTCAGCCAATTAGCTGAGCTGGATTATCGAACTTTTCCAATTGATGATGGCAAATTGTTTATACCGGATGCCAGTTATCTGGTCGAACCTGTGGAAGGACTTTGGTTGCTGGCAATTGATGGAAATGTCTATTTACCCAACCCAAGAACTGGAGACTATACCAGTTCGAGTGTTGGATTTAATCTGACGATTGATCAAAAAAATCATCAATTAGACTGGATCAAAAAAGTGACTGCCAAGGCCGAGCGATTGAATAAAACACTGATTTCCTTTAGCCATTACCCATTAGTGGATTTCAATGATGGGGCTAGTGTAGAATTGAAAATACTTTTTGGTCCTTCTAAATTTCAGCTAAATCGAGTCCCTACCTCAGAAACTTCGAAAACATATCTTGATGCAGGCTTGAGTGTCCATTTTGCAGGGCATATGCACAGTAACGATACCGGTGTTTTTGAAGATTCGTTGGGGAATCGACTGGTGAATATCCAAGTCCCTTCACTTGCAGCCTTTCCACCAGCCTATAAAATGTTAAGTTTTCCTTCGGACAACATGATCCAAATTGAAACAGAAATCCTAGACTTAGTTCCAAGAATGGATGAGTTTTTCGACCTGTACCAAATGGAATGGAATAAAGCCAAGGCTGATCTAGGCGAGAGTTGGAATCAAGAGATTTTGGATTCCAAAAGCTATTTGGATTACACGGAGTTCCATCTAGACGAACTGATTCGGCTACGATTTTTAAAAGCTGACTGGCCAGAGCCGATCAAATCCACACTTCTCAATTGGAATCTTCAAGACTTGACCTATTGGGCGAGTTTGGTTAGCGAAGAATTATTAAATCAAGTTTTGAGCGAACCAGTGCCAGATTCCCTACAAATACAAAAGATTCAAGAGCACTTCGAATTGGATCAAAAGACTTGGGATTCACTTAGTGAAGTGCCCGGAAAAACTATAATAAGTGATTTTTACCGACTCAAAAACGGCGGTGATTTGGCTTTCAATTCTCAAAATCAACTTCGCTTTTCACTATATGCCAAGATTTCTCAAAATATCATTTCAAATAAAAAGTCAAGCGAGAGTATATTAGAAAAGCAAATGCTTCTTTTCGCTCAGATTTTTCAGAAAATCCAAAATGGACTCCCTTGCGATGATTTTTCCATTGATTTAAAGAAAAAAACACTCATGAAATCTGAGGAAAAGAGGTGATTTTGAGGATTACAATCAGTTTTCACTATCCATTGACATTTGATTTTAATTCTCCATACCAAGTCTACTAAGCGATCAAAATGAATGAAGTAATTAGGTTTAGATAGAGCCGGTTTATAAGTTAAGATGTTAGCTTTTCTGAAATTAATTTTATTATCAAAAAACAGAACTTATTACTTTTTATTTTAACATTACTGATCAGTATGAATTCTGGGTTATTTGATTGTTATTTAATAATTAAATAACGCAAGTATTACTTCTCAATAAAAAAAAATGTTTTTTGTTTTGTGTATTGAATTTTATTTAAATTCAGTAATTGATTTATGTTGCCTGTGAATGTATAAGCTTGACAGTAAAGAAGGAATACACAACCAGTATAAATAGCT
>JBBQXZ010000016.1:0-34715 GCA_038209145.1 Cytophagales bacterium
AGCGGCTAGGGCCATCGCCACCCTGGCGAAAGAGCCTGTACCGGATATTGTAAACAAAGCTTATGGTGAATCCAAACTTGCCTTTGGCAAGACCTACCTCATTCCCAAACCCTTGGATCCCAGATTGATCACAACCATTGCACCGGCAGTGGCAAAGGCAGCTATGGAATCCGGTGTGGCAAAGAAAGCTATTCAGGATTGGGAAAGCTATGAATTTGAATTGCAGGAAAGAATAGGCATCGATCAGCGCTTGATGTCTCGGGTCATCGCAAGGGCAAAGAAGGATCCCAAAAGGGTGGTTTTTGCGGAAGCAGACAACCATAAGATTCTGAAAGCTGCCCAATTGATCAAAGATGAAAAAATAGGCATTCCGATCTTGTTGGGGAATAAAGAAAAAATTGCCAGTTTGATAGCTGAAAATTCGTTGGACCTTCCGGATGCAATGATTTTGGATCCCTACGAAGAAGATGGGATGATAGAAGTGTATGCCGAAATTCTCTACAAAAAGAGAAAACGAAAAGGGCTTACAACCTATGAAGCTAAAAAATTCATGCGGGACAGAAATTATTTTGGCGCCATGATGGTAGAAACTGGAGATGCCGATGCGTTGATTTCCGGCTTGACCAAAGATTATCCCAGGACAATTCTTCCATCTCTCCAGATTATTGGCGTGAAAAAAGGAGTAAATAGGGTGGCAGGGATGTATATCATGAATTCTGATAAAGGACCGTTTTTCTTTGCCGATACTACGGTAAATGTCAACCCAACCGCCGAGCAGCTGGTTGAAATTATCGGGTTGACGGCCAATGGGGTACGGTTTTTTGATATAGCACCCAAAATTGCGGTCTTGTCTTACTCCAATTTTGGATCAGCGAAAGGAGATATCCCTACCAAAACTTCACTAGCCACCGCATTGGCCAAAGAAAAATATCCAGACTTGGTTATAGAGGGCGAAATGCAAGCCAATGTGGCTTTAAATGAAAATATCCAAAAAGAAAATTACCCATTCAGCTCCTTAATTAACCACAAAGCGAATACGCTGATTTTCCCAGATCTTACATCGGGAAATATAGCCTATAAATTGCTTACGGAAATCGGGAATTCCGAGGCCATTGGCCCCATTCTTCTGGGCATGAATAAATCCGTGCATATACTCCAGCTAGGGAGTTCGGTCAGGGAGATTGTCAATATGGTAGCCATCGCTGTTGTGGATGCCCAAACCATTAACGATGATGATCGCCTACCTTAAAGGAAAACTCGCATATAAAGATCCGACATATGTGATCATCGACATTCAGGGCATTGGCTATATGGTCAAAATATCCCTGGCGACGTATTCTTGGATAAAGGATCAGGAGCTGGTCATGCTGCATACATTTCTTCACATCAAGGAGGATGCCCACACCTTGTACGGATTCAAGGATGAGGCGGAGAAAAAACTGTTTTTAGCGCTGATTTCTATTTCGGGAGTAGGTCCAAACACCGCTGTAATGATCCTGTCTTCCCTAGATACCTCCGAGCTGGAGCAGGCTATTCTGATGGGTGACCATACTACCATACAGCGCGTCAAGGGTATAGGCGCAAAAACAGCTCAAAGGATTGTATTGGAACTGAAAGACAAAATCAAAAAAGACAGTTTTGGAGAGGTTGGAAGTATGGGTGCTGGCTTTGTCCAGCAAAACAATAAACTAAAACAGGAAGCGTTACAAGCCTTGATTACATTAGGTTTTCCAAAGGCAGTGGCAGAAAAAAATATTACTGCCATTTTGAAAAATAGTGTTGCCGAAATTTCATTAGAAGATTTAATTAAAGCATCTTTAAAGTCATCCTAACGCACTACAGCATTGACCTCCCCATTCTCAAACATTTTTTCGAGGATAAAGTCAGCACATCAACACCCCACAATGCATTTATTTTGGGTGTTGTTGCTAATAACGGTATGCGTTCCCTCCTCCTATGCGCTTCAGGAACCAGTGCCTACCCCAACTGACACCCTTCCTTCGCGGTTGGATTCGCTGACAAAACGGAAAGCCTTACCTTCCTTTCTACTTTGGGACAACTTGGATACAAGCCCACTTTATCCGTTCCAATCTCCCATTTTTATGCCGTCATCCCCTTTCCAACTAGTTCGGCCCGCACAGCAGAAAATAGAGGTGGAGCTGGATACTGCCTTTCGATACAGGATATACGACCAGTTAGATTCTACGCAACAGGGAAGCCAAGGTTACACACTTGACTTTGAAAGTTATTCGCAAATGGAGCAGATGCGGTTGCGCCAGCAATATTGGCGGAATCGGTCGCGGGGCGTGGATGGCGAAAGTGCCGTCGGAGGCAGAGGACTAATCCCTCCCATTACCATGAGCCCTACCTTTGACAGAATCTTCGGAGGCAACGAAATCAATATCGTGCCAACAGGTAACGTCAACCTTGATTTCGGTGGGATTTTCAGACGAATTGACAATCCATCCATTCCTATCCGGCAGCAGCGTAATGGAGGATTCAATTTTGACCAACAAATCCAGATGAGCGTGAACGGCCTCTTGGGTCAGAAAGTACGAATCGGAGCAAATTTTGATTCAAACAATTCATTTGACTTTGAAAATCAACTAAAAGTAGAATATGCCGGATTTGAGGAAGATATAATCAAAAGCATTGAAATAGGCAATGTCAGTATGCCTGTACAAAACAGTCTCATTCAGGGAGCCCAAAATCTTTTTGGTGTCAAAACCCAATTGCAGTTTGGCAAACTTTTCATGACAGCCGTGGCATCCACACAACGGGGCAGAAGAGACGAACTGGTCATCGAGGGTGGCAACCAGGGCAGACCATTTGAAATCCGTGCTTCCAATTACGATGAAAACAGGCACTTTTTTTTAAGTCATTTCTTTCGTCAAAATTACGAAAACTGGCTGAGGGGTCTCCCCCAAGTACTCTCGGGAGTTCAAATCACGCGAGTTGAAGTATATATCATGAACCGGGCAAACAATACGGAAACACTTCGAAATTTTGTGGCTTTCATGGATCTCGGTGAGGGTCAACGGATTTTTAGGCCAGACAATCCGAACATTGGCCAAGGCAATCCGCAATCTCCCGCAGCGAATAATGCCAACGGTTTATTTGCGGCACTTCGTGGCAACCCCAGTTTCCGGTCTTTTGAGCAAGCTTCAACGGCCATTGCCAATGACTTGGGACTTGAGCGGGGCACGGATTTCGAACAGATAAACGGGGCTAGAAAATTGGCGGAGAATGAGTATACGTTCCATCGGGAACTGGGCTACTTTTCCTTGTTTCGTAAGCTTCAAAACGATGAAGTCATCGCCGTTTCGTATGAATACACCTACAATGGTCAATCCTATAAGGTCGGAGAACTTTCTGAAGATTATCAAAACCGGTCGGAAAGTGACGTGATCTTTCTAAAATTGCTTCGCCCCGCCCGGATTAATACCCGAGTACCTACCTGGGATCTGATGATGAAGAACATCTACAACCTGAACGCCAACCAAATCGAGCAGGAGGGATTTCAGCTCCAGATTATTTACAGGGATGACCGCACGGGATTGGATAACCCAAGCCTTCTGGAAGGGCAAAATGTCAAAGATATTCCCCTGATACGTCTCCTTCAACTTGACAATCTAAATCCTCAAAATGACCCCCAGCCAGACGGGAATTTTGATTTTGTCCGGGGGCTTACCACCCGTCCCGAACAGGGGCTTATCATTTTCCCCGTACTGGAACCCTTCGGCAGAACGCTGCGAAATAAATTCCTGCCGGCTGAATCAAACCTCATCGATAAATTCGTTTACGATACTTTATACCGTACCACGTTGGCAGATGCGGAACTTGTTACCCGGTTGAACAAATATTTCCTGAAAGGAACCTATACCGCCGGATCAGCCTCTGAGATCATGTTGCCCGGATTAAATATTTCTGAAGGCTCCGTGTTGGTAACTGCGGGAAATATCCCATTGACAGAAGGTGTTGACTACACCGTTGACTATAACATTGGCAGGGTGGTTATAATCAATGAAGGAATCCTCCAGTCGGGAAAACGAATCAGCATCAGTTTTGAAAAAGCAGACTTGGTGTCCTTCCAGACCAGAAGTCTCTTGGGCACCCGCTTTGATTACCTGTTTAATGAAAATTTTAATATTGGAGGTACTTTTCTATATCTCAATGAACGTCCAAATATATCCCGGATAGGCACGGGAAATGAAACCCTCCGGAACAGTCTTTGGGGAATCGACGCAAACTATAGCGAAGAATCGCTTTTTTTGACCAAGCTGGCAGATGCCTTGCCATTTACGGAAACTAAAGAGAAATCCCTCATCCAGTTCAACGGTGAATTTGCACATTTAATACCCGGAACATCCAACCAGGTGGATGGAGAGGGCACTTCCTACATCGATGATTTTGAGACTGCCATCATACCTTTTAACCTGGGATCATCTCCCCAAACCTGGAAATTGGGAGCGACACCGGCCACCACAGACAACAAGTTCGACCTTAGCACGCAAACAGAAGACCGGTTGGGCAATTCGTATCGGAGGGCAAAATTGGCCTGGTACACCATAGACAATGTTTTTTTTCGCCCTTCTGGAACGGGCGTCCCTGGCAACCTCACCAATGAGGACCGAAGAAACCACTACGTCAGATCCGTTCTACCACTAGAAATCTATCAGGGAAGAAACAGGGATATGTTTCTAACACCCGAACCCCTTTTTGATTTGGCATTCTACCCCCATGAAAGGGGGATGTTTAATTATAACCCAAACCTAAACGCAAATGGGCTTCTCCCCAATCCCCGGCAAAATTATGGGGGGGTCACCAGGGCTATCACTTCAGAGGTAGATTTTGACCGTACCAATATAGAATACATCGAATTTTGGTTGATGGATCCGTTTCTTACAGGCGAAAACGGCCGGGTACTTGACGGGGTATTCAACCAAAACAATACTACCGGGGGTAAATTGGTGTTTAACTTGGGGGAGATTTCTGAGGATATCATGAAAGATGGGCGTCATGCCTTCGAAAACGGGCTTCCCGATGATGGTTCAACCGACCGGACCAGCGAAAACGAATGGGGTCGGGTGACCAGCCAGCAGTTTTTGACCCCTGCCTTTGACAACTCCCCCGAAGCCAGGGCAAACCAAGATGTTGGACTTGACGGGCTAAGCAACGAAGTTGAGCAAGAGTACTTTGCAAATAGGTATTTAAACCGGCTGAATGTCAATGCCACGGCACTTCAACGGATTCAAGCAGACCCCTCAGAAGACGATTTTCAGTACTACCTAGATCCTGAATTTGACCAAAACGACATCAAAACCCTTGAGCGATACAAGCGTTTCAACGGTATGGAAGGCAACACCCCCATTACCTCCAATACCAACCTTCCTTATAACCCCTCCGGATCTAATATACCAGATAATGAAGATCTGAATAACGACAACACCATAAACGAGAACGAGAGCTATTACGAATATGAAATAGACCTGAGGCCCATGGGAATGCGGGTAGGCCAAAACTACATTGTAGATAAAACTACTGATGTGAGCAGTGGGGAAGAGGTGAACTGGTATCTATTCCGAATCCCGGTCCGTCAACCTGACAGGAATTATGGCTCTATTTCAGGGTTTAAATCTATCCGGTTTATGCGTACTTATCTGACCGACTTTCAGCAACCCGTGGTCTTGCGAATGGGCAATTTCCGGCTGGTTGGAAGTCAGTGGAGGATCTTCCAGGAATCCCTTTTCGAGCGGGGATTTGCTGAAATTCCGGAACCGGACAATTCAAATTTTTCCGTAGGTGTCATGAATATTGAGGAAAACGGTCAGGGTGGTGAAAATCAAAGTCCCTATGTGCTCCCCCCTGGTATCTTCAGAGACCGCGACAATACGTCCACAGTGGAAAGACAGCTGAACGAGCAATCACTTCGGCTTTGTGTGGATAACCTGCAGGCAAGAGACTCCCGGGCGGTATTTAAAAATGTAAGCCAAGATTTGGTTCAATATGGTAGGTTGAAGATGTTTTTTCATGCAAACAGCAACGACACCCAAGATGGGGAACTTACTGCTTTTCTCCGGATGGGGACGGATTACACCGAAAATTACTACGAGATAGAGGTACCCTTGGCGATGACACCAAATGGAACCCGCGATCCAAGACAAATTTGGCCACTCGAAAACGAAATTGACATCGCCTTTGATGAAATCGTAGGTGTAAAATCAGAACGGGATAATAACCAACGTCCCCAAAACCTAGCCTATTCTGTACAGATCCGCCAGTATAAGGTGACGGTAGTGGGCCGACCTGAACTCAACTTTATACAAGGCATGATGATCGGTATACGCAATCCGGGCAGCTCCGGTGGGGCTAGCAAATCCGTCTGTGTGTGGGCCAATGAAATGCGGGTGACAGATTTCAACAAATCCTCAGGCTGGGCAGCCAATGCGCGGCTTAATGCCCAAATTGCAGATGTAGCAGTCATTTCTTCATCAATCCGTCACAACACATTCGGGTTTGGTGGACTGGAGACGAGGTTGTCCGATAGGGCCAGGGAGTCTACCACCCAATACGATGTGTCCGCCAATGTCAATGTCGATAAAATTCTGCCTAAAGCTCTGGGATTGAGTATCCCGGTATACTTGAGTATTGAAAATTCAAGCACCAGGCCCGAATTCGATCCTTTAAACCCGGATGTACCCTTTGAGGTTGCCCTGCAGAAATTCAATACAGGTGCAGAAAGAGAAAACTACCGAAATTTGGTCATGGATCAATCCAGTAGACGTAATTTCAGTGTAAACAATTTCCGGAAAATCCGGAACCCGGAAAAAGAATCCAACCGGGTGTACGATTTGGAAAACTTCTCCCTCTCCTATGCCTTTGGCTCGGTCAAGCAAAGTAATGTCCAGTTGGCAGATTATACCTTTGAAACCTACCGAGGAAGTGCTGCCTATAATTTTCAACCCGACCCCCTTGAAGTAGAACCTTTTAAAAATGTCGGTTTTTTGGATGGCAAATACCTCAAATTAGTCAAGGATTTGAATTTCAATTTCGCACCTTCCCTCCTGTCCGCACGCATTGATCTGGACAGGCGATTTATGCGTACCCAAAATAGGAATGATCAATTGACAACGGTAGGTGTCGATCCGCTTTTTCAGAAAAGTTTCTATATTAACCGCTTCTACAGTGTCAATTGGGATTTGACTAAAAACCTATCGGTGGATTTCAATTCGAGCGTAAATGCCATCGTTGATGAACCTGAGGGAGATTTGGATTCAGAAGCCAAACTGGACTCCCTTCGGGAAAATATAAGGTCACTGGGCAGGACCACCAACTATACCCATCAGGGTGTGGTCAATTATTCCGTACCTTTAGATAAAATCCCGCTGACAGATTGGATTAAAGTAGATGCCCGATACGAAGTAAGCTATGGATGGATTACAGGAGCGCTGGGACAAAGGGACACGCTGGGAAATGTAATTCAAAATACCCGGGACAGATCATTTAACGGAAAACTGGATTTTATCCGGCTATATAATAAAAATAAGCGCCTGAATGCTTTGAACGCGCCAAAGCGACCTACCATTCCGGGGCGACCGCAAGCCCAACCTCAGAAAGAGGAAGAGAAACAGCCCAACACGGAGGGGGCTGTTTCTAACATCCTGCGCTTTATGATGATGATCAAAGAAGTAAGCTTCAGGTATCAAGTAACACAGGGAACCTTCCTGCCGGGATATTTGGAAAATTCCGGTTTGTTGGGAATGGATAGAAGCTTCCTCAACCCTGGACTTGACTTTATACTCGGAAGCCAAAATGATCAGATCAGGTTTGATCTCGCCAACAGGGGAGTGCTGGCAGCCAGTTCACAACTAACTCAAAGCTTCAGGCAAAACAGGGTAGATAACTTGCAAATATCCTCCTTAATTGAACCAATCCGAGATTTCAGAATTACCTTGGAAGTAAGGAAACGGGAAAATGGAGAATATAATGAGATATTCAGGAGAGAAAGTTCCGGTTCAGCAAACTACATATCCAGTAATCCGAACCGTATGGGAGCCTATAGCATCAGCTATAACATGATCCGTACTGTCACAGCCAAAAATGATGAACAGCATAATTCCCCCCTGTTCCAGAATTTCGAAAATTACCGGCAAATAATCCAAAGCAGGCTAGAAACAACCAATCCTGGTGGTGCATATAATATCAATGGCCAGGATGTCCTCATTCCTGCATTCTTGGCCGCATATTCAGGACAAGCACCCACAGATATTTCCCTGAACCCTTTCCCGCGCATTCCTCTTCCCAACTGGCGGCTGGAATACCGGGGATTGTCCAAATTGCCCGCATTGCAGGAATATTTTTCCTCCATCAACCTGACCCATAATTATACCTCCTTGTATGATGCCAGCAATTTCTCGAATTCACTACTATATCAGGATGGTTTAGAATTATATAACAGATTACAAAATATTCCAAGTGCCAGTCTGACTGATGAATTTGGGGCCTATATTCCTATTTTTATCCTAAATCAAGTAGTAATTTCAGAAAGATTTTCTCCCCTTATAGGAGTGGATCTCTTAACCAAAGACCGAATGAACATCAGTTTTGAATACAACACAGAACGGAACATTGGACTTAATTTTTCCAATGCACAGGTTACGGAACAAAAAAGTCAGGATTTTAGATTTGATTTGGGATATACAAAGGCGGGAGTTAAAATCCCATTTAAAATTCAGGGAAGACAGGAGGTCCTCAGCAATGACCTAACTATCCGGATATCAACACGTATAGTGGATACACAAACCATACAGCGAAAGATTGAGGAAATTAATACCCTTACCAACGGAAACTTGAATGTACAACTACGACCAAGTATCGGATATGTAGTCAACCAAAAATTAAATGTTCAATTTTATTTTGACAGAACGATAAATGATCCAAAGGTTTCCACTGCCTTTAGAAGAAGTTCTACCGCATTTGGAGGCCAGTTGACATTTAATTTAAGCCAATGATTTTATCAATCACTTAAACCATGTATTTTTGATCGATCAATACAACAACTATGAATTTTCCAGAAGAACTAAAGTACACGAAAGACCACGAATGGGTTAAAATTGACGGGGATATTGCCACTATTGGCATTACTGAATTTGCTCAAAAAGAGTTAGGAGACATTGTCTACATAGAGGTAGAGACCGTAGGAGAAACCTTTAAAGCGGGAGAAGTATTTGGCACGGTAGAGGCAGTGAAAACAGTATCCGATCTTTTCATGCCAGTAACCGGAGAAATAATCGAACTAAACGGAGCGTTGGAAGCTTCGCCGGAATTGGTAAATGAATCTCCCTATGAAGATGGCTGGATGATCAAGGTAAAGCTAACCGAAGGACAACCAGCTGATTTGATGACACACCAAGCCTATGGAGAACTCGTCGGTAAAGCCTAATTCATGTATTATAGGATTGTTCCTGCCATATTATGGACCTTGGGAGTAGCTTACGCCATCTTGTCCCCTGGTAGCAGCATTCCCAAATTACCCGATTTTCCAGGTTATGACAAGGTCATTCACTTTTCCCTCTTCTTCGGTTTGGTCTTTCTGTGGAACAGGGCTTGGATTCAAAAAAAGAATAATTTAAGTAATTGGAAAAAAATAACTCTTAATTACTTAGTTTTTGGAATTGTTTTCGCTATATTTACAGAGTACTTACAAATGAACGTACCTGACAGGTCTTTTGATGACTGGGATATAGTTGCAAATATAACCGGAGGAACTATGGGGACGATTGTGTATGTTTATTTGGGTAAGAAAGAGAGCAAGCTTGTATAAGTAAAAAATTATCAGTAAAATTGTTATTCAAAATAAATTAAATTAATTTAACAACCATAAAAGAATAATCAATCATGGAAGCCAAAAAGACACCAAAAGCTGACTTGACCAAAAAGACAGGAATGTTCCTGAACCTTGGTCTACTGATTAGCGTTGGTCTTGTCCTATTTGCTTTTGAGTACAAATCATATGGAGATGGTTTGCTCAAAGATTTAGGCTCGATCAACGATGATTTTGAAGAATTGTTAGACATTCCAATTACGGAGCAACCACCACCACCACCACCACCAATCGAGCAGCCTGAAATCAAGGAAATTCCTGATGAGGTGGAAATCGAGGAGAAAATCGAAGTGAATTTTGATGTTGACGTGAAAGAAGAAACCGTCATCAAAGAGGTGGTCATCGTAGATGCTCCCGTTGTGGAAAAGGCAGACGAAATTTTCGATGTGGTGGAAAATATGCCAACCCCTCCAGGTGGAATGGAAGGCTGGAACAAATATCTACAGAAAAACCTCAAATATCCCACCCAAGCGCGAAGAATGGGTATCGAGGGTACTGTATATGTCGTTTTCGTCGTAAATACAGATGGTTCTATTCAAGACGTTAGTATCTTAAGGGGTATTGGCGGTGGATGTGACGAAGAAGCCACAAGGGTGGTAAAAGAAGCCCCAGCTTGGCAACCAGGCAAACAACGTGGTAGACCAGTCAGGGTTAAAATGAGGTTACCCATTAAATTTAAATTAAGTTAATATTTTAAATCACTAATTATGTTAAAAAAGCCATGGGATTCCATGGCTTTTTTTGGTATCCAGCTTGTTCTATTTCAAAAAATATGGAGGTCATATAAACTGTAGAGTCGTGACCAATGGAAATGATAATCGCTAAGTGGCTGTCTGGAACAAAAATAATGGCACTGAATTAATAGCAAAATGGCTAAAAATGTATTTGGGGAAACATTAATTTCATGTAGTGAGCATCCACTTACCGGATTCTTTAGAACCGGGTGTTGCGAGACGGATGAACAAGACATCGGTACGCATACCGTGTGTGCGGTTATGACCGAAGATTTTCTTACGTTTAGCCTAAGAATGGGAAATGATTTAATTACTCCCCGACCGGAAATGAATTTTGGTGGATTAAAACCCGGTGACCGCTGGTGCTTATGCGCCAACCGCTGGTTACAGGCATATCATGAAGGATTAGCCCCACTCCTTTTACTAGAGGCTACCCATGAAAAAACATTGGAGTATATAGCACTGGAAGAGTTGGTGAAATTTGCGTTTACCGGAGCTTAGTTTGATTGGTTTACAGGATATTTAGGGATTGTTCCTTGATTTTTTCCAACTCGTCTTTCATCTCGATGACCAACTGCTGGATGATGACATCATTGGCCTTAGAGCCGATGGTATTTATTTCACGTCCTATTTCTTGGCTTATAAAACCTAGTTTCTTTCCCTGAGATTCTCCCGAGCGCAATATTTTCTGAAAGTAATTAATGTGAGTTTCCAGCCTTACTATTTCCTCAGTAATATCAAGTTTTTCGAAATAATAAATAAGTTCTTGTTCAAATCTGTTTTGATCAAAATCACGTTCTTCCATCCATTCTGAAAAATGATTTCTGATTTTATTTTTGATTTTTTGTTTTCTGCGGGGTTCTTCTTCCTTTATCCGGTTGAGTCCTTCCGAGATTACCTGAATATTTTCTTCGAATTTTTCCAGAAGAGCCGCACCCTCATCTTCACGGTAACCCATGCACCTATCCACTGCCTCTAACAAAACTTTCTTTACCGCTCCCCATTCTTCCGGTTTTTGGGATTTCTCAGTAATGGTGGTGGTGGAAACATTGGGTGACTGAAGTGCTAGTTTGACGAGATCGGGAATAGTCTCTCCAGCTTGACTGGCTAAAGATTTGTATTTTTCGAGGTACTTTCTAAAAAGCACTTCGTTAATTTCAATAGGCAAGTCGTCATAGGATTTAGTGTTAAAATCTAGTGTCAGGTTTACTTTACCCCTTTCAAGTTTCTCTGATACCAAATTTCTGATTTCAATTTCCTTATCGGCAAACTGCCGTGGATACTTCAAACTCAGGTCAAGAAATTTGGAATTGAGTGTTTTTACCTCTGCATGGATAATAAAGGAATCATTCTCCAAATTGGCCACCCCGTAACCTGTCATAGATTTTATCATGTCGCAATTTATAATCTTAAAAATTGTATCCTAAAGTAACATAAAACCTTGTCTTCTCAACAGAGTAGTTTCGGATGGGCCTGGCTGCATCAAACTTCACGTAATAATTCAGCAGAACCGTCCTGACTCCAGCCCCATAACTTTGAAGCCAAGGGTTGTTAAAATTATTCAACGTGACTACAAAAGGCGAACCTTCCGTCCGGATAACTTCTGTGTTTTGATCATTTATACGTTCCCAAGGCGCGGAATTGGTCCAAGATGATCCAGCATCATAAAACCCGACAAATTGAAAATTTCGGATGAAATTTGAGGTTATATTGCCACGCGACAAGTAGGCGAAGAGGGGAATACGCAACTCTGATGAAAAGGTGATGACATTACTGCCCCTTATTTCATCGTAATTATAACCCCTCAAGTCCACGAATTCAGCAAACAGTAGGTTGGAATTTTCCACACCTGATTCATTTCTGACCGGGGAAACCTCAGGTCTGTTGCTAGGGGGCCGATGAAACTGGTTAAAGACCCAATTGTCCATTCCCCCTACCAAATATTTCTGTGGATTGTTTCCAAAAAAGCTTCCTCCAAATATCCTGGTCGCTAACGTGATATTTTTGTGGATCTTTTGGTAGTTGCGAAAATCCAAAAAGAAATTGCTAAAGGACCGTTCGGAAGCATTGAGACCCTGATAGTGTACCAATCCAATTTTCCCTTTAAATCCTTGCTCCATATACAACCCAAGCAACCTGGTTTTATCTATCACCAGTTCAGCCTTACCACCTGCATAATTGACATCGAACCTGTTTTGACGCGCATCTTGACCCCGTAAAACAGAGTCTTCATTCAAATTAAAATACTGCGTTTTCGCCACAAATGGATGCATGCTGAATCGCGTACTGACGGATAAAGGGTAGGATAAACCTATCTCAGTCTTGGTAAGCACATATTTTTGAAGTGTCAAATCCCCTTCATCTCTGGTAATGGATCTACGGTCGAACCTACCCCTGACATCAATCCTACTTTTCAAATATTCATACTCAAAGAAAATATCACTCCCAGAACTAAAATTCAAGGCAGCCAAGATACCGCCTCTTATGGAATGGTTGTCCAACAAATCGTTCATATTTCCGGTTAGATTTATCGAAAATCCACGTAAAGGATCAATGCCAAAGGTTGTATTGAGGCTGGTCGTAGTAAATAATGGCGTATATTTGGCAGGACCTATCACCCGCTTAACCATAGTTTGCTGCCGGAAAGCATCCAAAATACTACTTCTTCCTGTTGCCTGCGGTTGCTGTTGGGGGCTTTCCTGCTGCATTTGCAGAAGTGGGCTGGGCACGGTATCAAAGGTATAATTATCAGTATCTATACCCCCTACTCTTTCAAACCTCAACCGATCCAAACTGATTGATCCGGTCATTGCTTTCGTTGGGACCGTATCTTGTGCTGTGATAAGTGGTTCAGAACTAACTTCATTTGGAGTAGGCGGCAGCGCCTCTGATCTTACCGCTCCGCCAATTAACAGTTTTTCCAAATCCACTCCGGTAATGGTTGTGTCTGCACTTACGGTTGGAATGGTTGATTTGGGAGACTGTTGTGGAGCCACTTCGCCCATCATCATATCTTCCAAAGAGATCCCGATAGTAACTGTGTCCTCTTTCACCAATGGCGTTGGACTATTCCCTTCTACCTCTATATCATCTTCAGTTTTCCGCTGAATCCTTCTTGTGGAAATCCGCTCATTCAACAATTTAGCCTGTTGGATTTGCAGTCTTGGTGTACTAGGTGTGAACTGATCTAAATTAGGAAAAGTCTCCAGGACAAGTTTACTTTGGCTCCCATCCCGAATGGAATAAGCCCATTTATTCCCACTTAAAGTGTAGTCAAACGTTTCCAAGCTTCTGTTAAATGCCGATACTTGACTGCTTACCATATTCTCCAAACCGAACCGCATTATGTTCATGATTCCGCTCTGCTCACTTAGGTGAAGAACGGTGCTACTGTTCAACCTCCGGGGCTGAATGTTAATGTGGTTGACGTTGGTAAGTTTGGTGAAAACCAATGAATCACCATATTCCAACTTAAAAAGGTTATAGTAATCGGGCAGGTTGTTTACGTCAATATTCCCGGTAAGCAGGCTGTCAGGCAGATCTGTCTTGTTGGAGGCATAGATGATGGTCGAGTCGTTTAGGAAAACAGGCGTCCTATTGTCAAAGATATCATTGGTCAACCTTCTTCCCTGACCTCTCATATTTAAACTAAAAATATCTGTTCGTCCGTTGGAAATGGCAGACAATACCATGTTGGTTCCGTTTGGGGCAAAGTTCAGATCTAATATTTCGGTAAGGTTTCTCAGGTAGATCTTATCTTGACTACTACCATCGATGGCTCTCATTCGAATCGTAGTCACACCTCTTGTAAAACCTGCCACGACAAAATTTAAAGTGTCTTTCCATGCTATGGCAGGTGTGGAAAAGTCCGCTCGTTGATCAAACGACGAATACCCTCCCCTAAAGATAACCCGCTCTCTACTTGTGGACAATTCCCGAATTAAAACCTTGAATTTCCCATTGTTGTTGACAACATAAGCCAGGTTTTTTCCATCCGGGCTAAATCTAACCGAGGTGATGGCTCCGTATTTTAATTTTGAGGTGGATGCAATTACATTATTTTGATTGTATTCTTTAAAAGTAGCCAAGACAGGCTTATTTAATTCAGAATAAAATGTACTCCATTCTGTTGTGAAATCCTTGAATCTTCTTCCAAGCGTATTGGCTATACTGTTCTCTTCATTTCTGTTGATCCTGCTCAGATTGAGAATACTGGAGATATATCTTCTCCCAAAACGCTCTACAATGAAATTCCATATAGATTGACCTACAAGTGCGGCCTCTTCCTTGCTGAGTTTGTGTAGCTTGGGATTTTCGTTTTCATCCAGGTAATGTCTGATAAAATCGTCCATCTCCAAATCCCATCCGTAAGCCATATAGCGGGCCGCACCATCTATGAACCAATCCGGGAAATTATTGATCAGGTTGGACTGGAAAGCGTCAGAAATACTTGATCCATACAACATTTCCTCCACGATAATTTTTGAGGTTTGATAGAGGAGTTCATTCTTAAAAGATTCCCATGACCCGGTATAAGGAACTTCGGCCAATAACTTGGAGAAAAATGTTTGACCGTCGATTGTATAATTATTCTTATTGATGTTAAGGTTGCTTTGCAGCAACTCCTGATGCGAATTATAAATGAAAAGCTTGGGCTTTGTATAAGCCACATAACCGGCAGTCTGGGTAAGCCTGTCAAATTCACCTTCCAAAAAATCAATCGCAAGTCTGGCATTGGCCAAGCCACCATCGTAATAGTAGACTTCGAAATTATTGGAACTGAATAAATACCACTCCTTATTTTTGTATTGTATCCTGTTTTTACCAAATCTCTCTTGATCAAATTGCGCCTCAGCCGAATTAATCCAACTCAAACAGAAGATAAACCAACTAAGGGTTAGAAATTTAATTCTCATTTACTTTCATTCTTCTAAATACGACTCTTAAATATACTTAAAAAAACGGTTTATGTTTACCGCTTTTTGAGGTTCCTTCCCTAAAGTTAGCAAATTTAGCATTTCAGTGCTAAAATAGGGTGCTAAAGAGACACCTTTAGCACCAAACCCGTTGAACACATATACCTGATCGTGAACAGGATGCTTTCCCAAGAAAGGTTTCCGGTCCCTGGTAGCCGGCCTGATACCCCACTCGTGCATGGACACTAAACCTATCGGCAAATTTATGAGATTTTCCAGCTTTTCCAAGATTTCTGCCTTACCCTTTTCTGAACGGCCGGATGCTAGGTCTATGTTATCGTACGTGGACCCTACTTTGTAATGTCCACCCGGCAAAGGAATAAGAAAAACTCCTCTGTTGATAATTTTATTCGTTTGAAAATCAAGGTCAATGGTAAGAATTTCACCACGAACTGGCGAAAAGGGCAGCCATGAGAAATAGGTGCTTTCTTTGGCAGCCATTCCATTTGTATAGACTACCGCTTGGGCATTTATCCCTTCATAGTGGACCCCTCCCCCATTTTTCAGGTGAAGGGCCTTTTCATCGTAAACCCTGTTAGTTAACATCTTTCTTTCTCTCAACCAGCTTGCATAGGCATCCAGAAGTGATTTTATATCCAAATACCCTGATTTTTTCAACAATACCCCGCCGAATGGATCTTTTACGCAGTCGATTTGGGGTTCGGTATAAATGGATTCGAGATAGGAGAGAAATTCTGGTCTACTGCTATTGCCCATCCATTCATTTTGCTCCTCTATGTTCAGAAATGGGCGATAGATGCTTTTCCGGTAAAGACAACTTATGTCCAGAAGATTCTCCAACGAAGAATAAAACGGTTCAATCTCATGAAATAGTGTATCTGCTTCCCAAGTTTTTACCATCTTTCTTCCTGTCACCGGATTGTACAGGCCCGCGGCAACACGGGAACTGCTATTGGGTTCAGGGTCATCCAGAAGATGTACACGGTAACCATTTTGCAGAAGACGGTGGGACAAAACTGTACCCGCCAGCCCCTGTCCAATAAGTAAAAAATCTACTTCCATGCCCAAAATTAAATGATTATTCGTTATTTTGTTGAAAATAAAATTCTTATTGATATGCAGATTAAATCTTTTACTTTTAATCCATTTATGGAAAATACCTACGTGCTTTATGATGAGACCAAAAAAGCTATCATCATAGATCCCGGTTGTCATGACAAGCAGGAGCGCGCGGAATTATTTGATTTTATTAAAAAGGAAGGACTAACCCCCGTTAAGTTATTGAATACACATTGCCACATAGACCATGTACTTGGCAATGCTTTTGTGAAAAGCACCTTTGATATCCCAATTTGGTATCATAAACTGGAAGAACCGATTTTACGGGCGGTTCCCTCCTATGCAAGTAATTATGGTTTCCCCCACTACCAGGATTCCTCAGCAGATCATTACCTATCTGAAGGGGAAATCGTCAAATTTGGCGACCAAGAGATCGTCAGTATACACGTTCCAGGCCATGCTCCTGGTCACTTGGTCTTTTACCACGAGGCCTCCAAAACATGTATAGGCGGGGATACGTTATTTCAGGGAAGTGTAGGAAGAACCGACTTGCCGGGAGGGGACACCCAAACGCTGCTGAATGCCATTCGTGAGAAAATGTTTACCTTACCTGACGATGTGGTGGTTTATCCCGGTCATGGGCCTGCAACGACCATAGGTGAGGAAAAATTAACTAATCCCTTCGTGGGAAAAACCGCTCGATTTTGAAATTTAAACAGCACATTCCAAACTTAGTCACCTGCCTGAACCTCGTAAGTGGCATGGCAGGGATTTATTATGTCTTGGAGGGGAATGTACTTTGGGCTTCCTATTTTGTAATCTTGGCCGCAGTATTTGATTTTTTGGATGGTTTTTTGGCAAGAATCATGGACGCTTACAGCGAGTTGGGTAGGCAACTGGACTCGCTTGCCGATTTGGTTACCTTTGGGGTGTTGCCAACCTTCTTGGTATTCAAATTGATTCAGCTAGATGGGGACCTAACTTTTCTCCCGTTTATAGCATTTCTTATCGGTATACAGTCAGCACTCCGACTTGCAAAATTCAACATTGATACCCGCCAAACCGATCAGTTTATTGGACTTCCAACGCCGGCAAATGCCCTTTTCTTTACCGCTCTTCCACATTTGGCCATTTCACAGCCTTTGGCTGCGAAAATTATTGCCAGTCCAATAGGGTTAATTGTCCTTACCTTACTCTTTTCATGGTTACTGACTGCTGAGCTTCCCCTGCTGGCGCTTAAGTTTAAAAATTTCCAACTCAAAGAGAATGCGTTGAGATACCTTACCCTTGCAATTGGTGGCATCAGTCTGCTACTGTTTGGCATTGGCGGAATCGTATTTGCCATTCTTGGCTATATCATTCTTTCCCTGGTAAACAATGCCCTGTCCAGCAATGCGGATCACGCATAAAATATCGATCTACCTCCTTGCGACTCTACTTGGCCATTATTTCCCAAGCAAGGGGCAATGTCAAACACTCAAATTTCCCGTTACAGAAGAAGGGGTATATAAAATCACCGCTGCTCAGGCTAATTCTTGGGGATTTGGCCCCATATCAGGGATCAGTATATTTGGAAAAGCCGGGATGCTGGACCAAAAATTGGACACGTCTTTCATGGAATGGAAGGAGGTCCCTTCCATGGAAATTAATGGAGAATTATTCGTTTTTCTTTCAACGGCGGACCAAGTTGTGCCAGAAGAAAGGAGTTACACCTTTAAGCCACACATTTATACCGATACGCTTTATTATTTACTGCGTGGTAGGCAGTCAGATCCTCTACGAATCGCCCCTGAATATTCGGAATTAGATCCAGACATTGGATCCATTAGCGAAGCGTCATCCTGGTTGATGATGCAAACCTACAAACAGGAAGCCTTCAACCTGCTCGGTTCGGGAAGAAACTGGTACGGTCATCGGGTACTTGGCGGCGGGCAATTTTCCCTTTCTCTAACGAAACCCCGTGGATTTTCAACCGGTCCATCTTGGATAAAGGCAGAAATGATGGCCCAGTCCCTCAGTGACAGTGAGTTTGAACTAATCATTGACAGCAAACAATCCGCTTCCCTATCTCTTCCCTCTATCCCAAACAGTACCTATGGCATAAAGGGACGCGAAGGAACCTTCCTTCTCAGTCATCCGGGAAGCCCATCTGACCAGTTGACCTTACAGTTTAGGTATGGCAGCACAGACAGAAACGGAACAGGGTACCTGAAGCATATAATAGCGGGATTTCAGGTGGCATTTACGGAAATCAATAGTCAGGTAGTGTACCGATCTCCCGTATCTGAATCGGCAAAAAGGCTTCCGATAGCCGCTGGCAGGCGATTGTGGGATGTCAGCTTTTCTGGAAATCCCATTGACAGGAGCAGTTCAAAAACAGCATCCGCAGAGACATGGAAGATGGTCGTCTTTGCGCCAGAAGCCGTACCCCTTATTTCCCAGACATCGAAGGCGGACCTCAGCCTCCTCGAGTCAGCCGATTTTCCTGAATTTATTATCGTGTCCCCTCCCTTGTTTCTTAATCAGGCCAACAGGCTTGCCACATTCAAAAGAAGTAGGGGATTGTCTACTTTGGTGGTGACACCATCCCAAATCTATGATGGATTTGGGTATGGGAATAGGGATATTACAGCAATTAGGAATTTTATTGCCAGCCAATACCATCAGGGAAAAGTCCTAAAAAATGTACTTTTTTTCGGAAAAGGAACCTATGACTACAAGCAGATAACGCAGGGCCAACCTAATTTGGTGCCTACCTACAGTTCCAGAAGCAGCCTTAATCCACTTACGAGTTACAGCTCTGACGACTATTTTGGGTTTTTGGATATCGGAGCTGGGGAGTGGGGAGAAAATAATGCCGGGGATCATCAGTTGCGCATAGGCTTAGGTAGGATTCCGGCGACCAATGTACGGGAAGCTGGGGAAGCGGTAAATAAAATCATCCGCTACACTACTCCGTCAACTACCCTCGGCGCTTGGAAAAGCCGCATCATGCTTCTTGCCGACGACGGAGACAACAACATACACTTGCGGGATGCCGAGGCACATGCCGCCTATTTAAACAATAACTATCCCGAATTTTCATTGGATAAAATTTACCTGGATAAATATGAACAAGTCAATACGGGTAATTCCCAGACTAGCCCTGCTGCCAGAGGTGCCATTTCCGATTGGATATCCAATTCGGGTTTGATCATCAACTACATCGGACACGGTAACGAAACCACGCTGGCGGCCGAGCGGCTGTGGGTTACAGGTGACCTCGCTGATTGGCCTGAAAACGACCGACTTCCAATTTTTATTACAGCTACCTGTGAGTTTGGAAGGCATGACAGTCCCTTTATCCGATCAGGGGCTGAGGAGTTGCTTTTTGCTTCCCGCAAAGGGGCCATTGCCCTGCTCACCACGGGCAGACCGGTGTTTAGCAGCATCAATTTTGAGCTGAACAAGGCCTTCTTTGCCGCTGTATTTGAAAGGAAAGCAGGCAACTATTTAAGTCTTGGTGAAATATTCAGTCTCACCAAAAACAACAGTTTGAACGGTTCCTTAAACCGGAATTTCAGTTTGTTGGGAGACCCTTCGCTTTTACTCAACCTCCCTGAGTTTGGGGCAGAAAACAAAACATTTACAGATATTCAAGTTGATGTGCGTGTCGATACACTTCAAGCCCTTCAGCGTATCCGGTATGTGGGTCAGATTACCGATTCATTTACGGGATCACGCATACCCTCTTTCAACGGAAACTTCGCCGTAAGTCTTACGGACAAACCACAGATCTTGGAGACTTTGGGCGATGAGAGTCCTCCTACCACTTTTGAAGAAACCAAGGTATTTATTCATCAGGGAACCGGAGATGTGAAGGATGGTGCTTTCGAAGGGGAACTCATGGTAGGTAAAAACATAAATTATGACATTGGTCGCGGTATTTTAAAAGTTTTTGCATCCGACCTTACCTATGTGAGAGAGGCAATGGGTGCAAGCAAGGTGTCTATTGGCGGAAGTTATCCCCGAGCGATCCCTGATAGGGCCGGACCGGAAATCGGGATTTTCTCCCCTGACAGCTCTGCGATGCCAGCAACGATTCATTCCAGGCAGCTTCCTGTCGTCTTAACTTTTGAAGACCAGTCCGGAATCAATATTTCCACCGTGAATATCGGTCAAAACCTACGAATAGTGGTAAATAACAGGGATGAAATAATTCTGAACAACCTTTTCAGATCGGTAGACGGAGGATTTGTACGTGGATATGTACCCCTTACCCTAGTTGGGCTTCAAGAAGGTAGAAACCATATAGAAATCATCGCATTCGACAATCAGGGCAACCGTTCTGTACGCACCAAATCCATCGAAGTAACCGGATCTGAATCCCTTCGCCTATCTTCCGTTCTTACCTACCCAAATCCGGCAACGGATATTATACACTTCAAAATCAACCACAACCGTCCCGGAGAAAACATTCAGGTAAAATTGACAGTTTTTTCTGTCAGCGGTAACGAAATATTTTCAACGGAAAGTCGTTTCCCAAATGCCAATCCTTCCATCCGGGGTTTGGAGTGGATATTTTTGCGAGACAAAACAAAATATCCAGCAAAAGGAACGTATATTTACCATTTAGAACTTCTTTCTGAGGAAGATGGATCGGCTGATCAGCTAGGAGGAAAAATTATTATTCAATGAAGATATCAACTAAAGTGATGAGAAAGCTATTTTTTTTAGTTTTTGTTTATGGGTGGTCCCTTTCCGTTTCCGCCCAAAACTCCGTGACCCTTTATGGACAGGATCCCAACCGCCGCGTAATCACCACGGCTGTTCCATTTCTTAACTTTGCTCCGGACAGTCGTCATTCTGGCATGGGAGATGTCGGGGTAGCTACTTCCCCTGACGGTAATTCAGCCCACTGGAATGCAGGCAAGCTGGCATTTATACCAGAAGACAAGGGTTTCTCCATTTCCTATTCCCCTTGGTTGGGGAGGTTGGTGAACGACATGTCCGTAAACTACTTGACGGGATTCAAACGAATTGACAATGTGTCAGCGTTTGGGATAGATCTCAGATACTTTGACATGGGATCCATTCAACTTACAGACGGAAATGGTAACTCGCTGGGGGATTTTAATCCAAGAGATATAGCCATCGGGGGCACCTATTCCCGAAAGCTATCCGATAACCTAGGGTTGGGTATTTCCGCCCGGTTTATACATTCAAACTTATCAGGCAACATTTCATCTGCTGGGGGTAATGAGAGTCGGCCAGGCGTAAGTGTGGGTACCGATGTGGGGCTTTATTACAGGACTGATCTGTTGGTTTCCGGGAAAGAAGCAGTGTGGTCCTGGGGAGCACACATTTCTAATATTGGACCAAAAATCACCTACAACAGTGCCGACGACCTGGACTATTTGCCGACAAATTTCCGGCTGGGAACAGCCTTGAAAATTCCGATGGATGATTTTAATAACCTCACCTTCGCGCTGGATATCAACAAGCTGATGGTGCCTACACCTCCTATCTATGAAGAAAATGAAAACGGATCAATAATTCTTGATCCGGTGACCAGTCGCCCGCGTATCTTATCAGGTTTAGATCCCAATAGACCACTTTTAAGTGGCATGTTCGGTTCATTTGCGGATGCCCCTACTCCGGGAAGGTTTAGGGAGGAAATGGATGAGCTTATGATTTCATTTGGAGTGGAATATGACTATGATGGCAAATTTGCGGTAAGGACGGGTTATTTTTATGAAAACCCTCGAAAAGGTGGTCGCAGGTATTTTACCATGGGTGTTGGTTTTAAAGTTCAGGACCGTCTTGGTTTAGATTTTTCTTATTTGGTACCCCAAGTTCAAAACCATCCAATGGGTGAGACATTGCGCATATCGCTTGCATACAACATAACGCAATAATGGTAGACCGATCAATTCCTCCGGGATTCAAAATCCCGGAGCAGGTAGCCTTTACACAACCTACAAAGCGTATGCTGAAAAACAGCATTCCGTTATATTTTATTTCAACCCCGCACCTCGATGTTGTCAAGATAGAGGTGATCATGCCCAATAATCATGCGGATTACTCCCCGGTTCGGGGATTAATCCCATTTTTCACCCTAAATATGCTCCTGGAGGGTACAAACGAGCTAAGTTCGGATGAGCTGGACGATTTTTTCGATTACTACGCAACCGAAGTGGAGATAGTATCCGGCTATGAACAACAGGGATTGTCCTTATTGACTACCAAAAACCACTTCAGGGAGGTGCTGCCTGTATTTCGTTCCCTGTTTACCGAAGCCACGTTTCCAGAAAAGGAACTGGCAAAAAGAAAATCGCAAAAAAAACTAACCATTGCCATTCAACAGGACCAAACTGGGGCTAGGGCCAATCAGCTCATCCGAAAAACGCTTTTTGGGGAACTTCACCCTTTTGGATATATTTCTGATGAAGCCCATGTCGATGCTGTCACCCGGGAGGATATAAAAAGCTATTATACAACTAACTTCTGTATAGCGCCTGAAATTTTCGTAACAGGTAATATCTCCGATAGGGAAATGCAGGAAATAGAAACCCAGTTTAATAATCTCCCCTTCCAAGTAGAAACTGATTCTTCTACAGGTTTCGAAACCTATGCCGGAAAGCGGGTAACTGAAGAAAGGCCGCAATCCCTACAATCAAGCATTCGGTTAGGAAAGATACTGATTCCCAAGTCCCACACGGATTATAATGCGCTAATGGTATTCAACACAACACTTGGTGGTTATTTTGGCAGTCGGCTGATCAAAAATATCCGGGAAGAAAAAGGGTATACATATGGAATATCAAGTCTACTGGGAAGCTTGAGGTCAACAGATTATTGGATGGTTTTGGCTGATGTGAAAAAAGGCTTCGCAGAGGCGGTCATTGATGAGGTGTATAAAGAGATCAAGATGCTGACTGAAATTCCCTTGGAAAAGGATGAGTTGGAAACAGTCCGGAATTATATGATTGGCTATTTTTTATCCCAATTCAGCAATTCCTTTGACTTGATGGGCAGATTTAAAAAAATCCACCTGCAGGGCTTGGGATATGCCTATTATGAAGATCAATTGAGGTATATCAAAAGCTTCGACCCAAGTGATATTTTGCGAATTGGTAAAATATATTTTAATGAGGTATCTATAAAAGAAATAATTGTTGGAGCCTAGCGTCGGGTATATGCCTGATAGATCCATGAAATATTTATTCTAAGTCGCCACCATCCCCAATAGAACCAAAATTTTCTGGACCTTTCCCCCAGTTCAAAAACAAACGACAACATTTTGCCGGCAATTTCAAAATTTGCCGATGCCAGCGCATGTTTTGTTTCATGTAGCGACCGATTCATCAAGGCCTTGTTTTCTTCGGGAGTGCGGTTCATTTTCCTGATTTTTTTCAACACCTCAAAAGTAGAAGGCAGCATAATGGAATTTTTTGTGCGGTATTGACCTGCCGAAAAGGAAGTGTTGAGCAGTCGCTTTTCCACACCGAAAGTATTGCTGAATATAAACCTGTATTTTCTTCCCAACCGGACCATGATATCAAAATCTTCATAGGAAAGTGATTCGTCATAGCCATTTTCCTTCAACAAAGTAAAGGTTCTGAAAACCAAAGTGGCGGAGCACACGATATATTTCTCTACTAGGTGCAGATACATGTTTCCCTGTGGCACAGATACTTTCAATAATCCGTTCTTATCCAGCGGGTAGAACGCACGGGACCGCCCTTGCTGGTCTACCAATTTTGCGTTGGAGAAATAGACCCCTGCCTGCCTTTCTTCGAGACAGGATACAGCTGTTTCCAGGTGGGAGGGACAGAGTAGATCATCGGCAGCCAAATCTATGACAAACTTACCGTTACACTGCCGGAGTGCCTCGTTGAATGCCTGGCAATAATTGCGCGTAACGGCATAATACCGGGTTTTTACCGGGGTGAAATAATCATGTAACCAAAGCCAATTTTGGATTACTTCCACTGAATCATCCTTGCTCCCATTGTCAATTATGAACAGTTCAATATTTGGATAGGTCTGATTGACGACACTGTTTAATGCCTCGAAAACAAACTTTTCGTGATTGAAACAGGTACAGATAACGGATACCAATGGAGTTGGTAACATGAGGGGCAAATTTTTCACGGTAAGGATAATTCCTGTGTCTCTGATCTATCAGACTAGCAACAGAGGAATTATCAGGGGATTTATTTTCCAGAAACAAGTAATATAATGGGTTCAATCCGTTGTAGAATTGTATTTAATTGCATGAAGAACGCTTCAAAAATAACCATAAATTAAACTTAAACGCTAAATTATAAAAATGGAGGATAAATATCTGACATTGGGAAAAGAATCTGTTGGTATTTTTAAGGAGAAAGGCAGCAAGTTCCTGTCTTTTGCATATCCAATTTCCAAAGAAGAAGACATCAAACCAATTTTAGGGGGTTTAAGGAACAAATATTACGATGCCCGACATCACTGCTATGCTTACCTGTTGGGAAAAGACCAAAAACATTTTAGAACAAATGATGACGGTGAACCCAATCATTCTGCCGGGGACCCCATTTTGGGTCAAATCCGATCCCACGGGCTTACCAATGTTTTGATAGTCGTTGTAAGGTATTTTGGAGGAACTAAACTTGGGGTAGGCGGACTGATAAAAGCTTATAAATCAGCCGCAGGAGAGGCCATTGCTGCGAATGAAGTTACGGAAGGGGTCATTACAACGGAAATAAGTTTTTCCTTTGATTATAACCACACCAATGATGTAATGAGAATTGTGGCAGATTACAACATCGAAATATTGAAACAGCATTTTGAAATAAATTGCTCCATTAAAATACGATTTCGAAAATCTCTTGAGCAGGAGGTAATGGATAAATTCCAAAAAATATCCTCTTTTTCGGTGAGGCAATAGCCGTCAATTTTTGGTTAAATTCTACCATGGCAAATTGCTCTCCTGAAATGAAAACACCTACATTGAAAATAGCGCATCCAGGTTACCTTCTTTTTGTAATTTTAAAAAAATCTCAAGACAGGCCCAGGCATCTGTGGCCGCGTATAATTCTTGCTTTTCGGTCAATTGATCAGCCTCCCAGTTGGAGACCTGTTCAGATTTGGAAATCCTGATTCCCAGTACCATGGCACTTAAGTTTCTTACTCCCACATTTAAGAAACCCACCTTTTTCAACTCCTCATTCAAGTCGAAAAATCCTGCGGGTATGAAGGTTGGGGATAATTTTTTCAGTCCCTTCAGGTCGTCGCGGACTGCTGCCCCGATTTTTACAATGTCGGGATTTTCCAGAAGGCGCTTTACCTCCCTGGGAAATTCAATTTTATTTATCCGAATCAGATAGGCCTTTTCAGCGGTCGCAAGTTGGATCAATGCCACATCGTAGGACACACCCCTCCGAAAGGCCGGTCTGGTTTCGGTATCAAAGCCGATGAATTTCTTGGAAGATAAGTCCATGAACATTTCTTGTAACCCCTCTAACCCATCAATAAGGATAATCTCGCCCTCAAAGGCTCCCAATTCCAATCCATTGACTTCCTCTTTTGTTATTTTAAGCGGTATCATACGACATTTTCTTCTTCGATTTGTTTCATTTCCTCCTTAGAATAATAATTGATACCAAGTTTCAGGTAC
The DNA here is from genome assembly GCA_038209145.1 of Cytophagales bacterium. Taxonomy (GTDB): domain Bacteria; phylum Bacteroidota; class Bacteroidia; order Cytophagales; family Cyclobacteriaceae; genus Lunatibacter. The sequence continues at coordinate 26,254 of JBBQXZ010000016.1, forward strand.
CCAAATAGAATCGTCATAAAAGGGCTAATAATATTGAAGAAACAATAAGGTGCATAGGTTAGTGTTGCCACACCCAAAACAGAAGCTTGCGTGGCTCCGCAAGTATTCCAAGGCACCAAGACAGATGTGACTGTGGCACTGTCCTCCAGGGTTCTGCTTAGATTTTCTCCTTTTAGTCCCTTTTTTCTGTAGATGTCTGCATACATTCTGCCCGGCACCAAAATAGCAAGATACTGGTCAGAAGTAGTCAGGTTGAAGAACACTCCGGTTGCCGCGGTAGTGGCTATCAGGGATCCCACTGAAGTTACTTTTCTCATGACAGCCTCCGCCAATACCCGAAGCATCCCACTGACCTCCATAATACCTCCAAAAACCATGGCGCAAATGATTAGCCAAACTGTGTTTAACATTCCAAACATCCCTCCGGTAACAAGAAGCTCATTGACAACATCATTGGAGGTTACAATGGTCGTATTACCGTAAAGCGATGTCATCACCACCTGAAAAGAGTTAACCGCAAAACTACTTTCCGGGTTCCAAGCAAGGCTTTCTATAAGCTGGGGTTGGAAAATTATGGCCCAAATGCCCCCCATAAGTGCGCCAAAAAACAATGTTGGAATTGCCGGGGCTTTTTTAAGGATTAGGACAAGGACCAGCAATGGGACAACGAAAAGCCAACCTGAAATAGTAAACCGTTCTAAAATTACAGCTGAAATCTCCGATACTTGATCCACGGACCCATCTCCCTCCCTGACGACCCCTATAACGCCGAATATCAACAAGGTAATCACCATAGTTGGGAATGTGGTTTTCGTCATGTGACGAATATGCGTAAACAAATCAGTTCCTGCCATGGCAGGCGCCAGATTGGTTGTATCTGAAAGTGGGGACATCTTGTCCCCGAAATAAGCACCTGATATAATAGCCCCCGCAATAATCCCTTCCTCAAACCCCAGCGCTTTTCCAATTCCAAGCAAGGCCACGCCTACAGTGGCAACTGTAGTCCAACTACTTCCAGTTGCAACTGAGACTACGGCACTCACCAAAACGGCCGCAATAAGAAAAATAGAGGGGTTTAATACTTGAAGTCCGTAATAGATCATGGCAGGCACGATGCCACTCAGCATCCAGGTCCCGGCCAAAGATCCGATCAACAACAAGATCAAAATCGAAGACATGGCGGCGGAAATACTGTGAATCATACCATCTTGAAGCCTGTCCCATGCAAAGCCCAACCTGAATACAGCTAAAAGTCCAGCGACGGCCGCCGACAGAATAAGCACTATTTGGTTGGAACCACTTAGCCCATCTGTCTGGAAGATATTGATGTTGATTACCAATAATATCACCAAAAAAACGATTGGGAAAATTGCTTCAAAAATCGTTGGTTCCCTTGCTGTATGTGACATTCAATTTGGTTGAGTTGTAAAATAATCCTAAAAGTAAAAAAAAATATGGATTTTTAAATGTACCGCCTTTTCCGACTGGGGTTGATCCAGATAATTTTGTACGTTGCCATAACCCATATCCCCATCATTGGCACAGGCATTTCTTATTCTGCGGAGAATTATGTGGAGAATTAAGTTCTAATCTTGGGCAATTACGCTATGTATCCTGCTATTAGAGGACGTAAACACTTCCCCTTGACTATCGAATATTTGTCTATTTTAACCTGTCAAAGTCCGAATTCTGAATAATATTTGTTTCACATCCTTTAAAATTCCGTTTTTATTCTTAATTTTAGAAAGGATACAACAAGTTATTCAGGCTAAAAGCTTCTTTTTGCAATGAGGAAAATAGATCAATTATTGGCCGAATATGGGATTAGTCACACGCACCCTTACAACAAACTTATTCATTGGATCTGTGTTCCGGCGATATTTTTCAGTATCGTAGGTCTCATTTACAGTATCCCTCCAGGTCCGGTGCAGGGTTTGGATTTTCTTTTGGGAAGATTTGCCAACTGGGCTACCTTTGTTTTACTTATTGTACTGGTTTACTATTGGTCTATTTCGCCACCTTTGACCTTAGGCATGTTCCTTTTTTCCGCACTGAGTCTTTGTTTAGCAAACTTTCTGGAAATTGTATCCCCCGTTCCGCTATGGTTAATTAGCCTTTTAATATTTGGTATCGCCTGGATGTTTCAATTTTTCGGACACAAAATAGAAGGTAAAAAACCTTCTTTTTTCAAAGACATCCAGTTTCTATTGATCGGGCCTGCTTGGCTGATGCATTTCATTTATAAAAAAATAGGGCTTGCCTATTAGACCTACCTAAAAGATTTCCTGTCCCTATCTCCTTTTCCGCCAACTTCGTTTTTCTTTGTCAATTCTGCTAACACCACCAGTTGAATACACCTAAAATTAAATCAATTAGGTGTGAAATTAGGCCTCAGTCAACAAATTAACTGTAATTCAACTTTTTTTAGTCTTTGAACTTCACCTTTGAAAGATAGCGGGAATTGGCTGTCAGTTTTAAATTTCAGTTCTTGTCTTTATCAAAATAACCTGCTATTCCCTTTGTTATTTGTAATTTTAGAGCTTTATTATCTAAATCGTATCGAATTCCCATGGAGCATTTAATTCTGGCAGCTGTAGAAATACCTTTATTGTCTGACATTGTCGTCATTTTTGGCTTGTCCATGCTGGTTATTCTGCTCTTTATGCGTCTGAAATTGCCCACCATTATCGGTTATCTTCTCACGGGAGCTATTGCGGGGCCATATGGACTTTCCTTGGTTGATGCCTCCACAGCGGTGGAAGTTCTTTCTGAAATCGGAGTCATTTTGTTATTGTTTGTCATCGGGTTGGAATTTTCCCTCACCAGTTTGATGGCTATAAAAAAAGCGGTATTTATAGGTGGCTCCCTGCAGGTTTTGCTTACCATCGGATTTACCACACTTATAAGTTATCTTTTTGGCTTTCAATGGAACATCGCTGTTTTCTTTGGTTTTCTATTTGCGCTAAGCAGCACAGCCATCGTCTTGAAACTGCTTCAGGAGGCAGGACAGGTCAATACGATCTCAGGAAGGACGACCCTGGCGATTTTGATTTTTCAGGACATCATCATTGTTCCATTCGTACTGTTCACCCCCATGCTCGCCGGCGAATCTGATAACATATTGCTGTCATTGCTATTGTTGGCTTTAAAAGGGGGATTGGTGATCGTCTTTACCATATTAAGTGCCAAATACCTCATCCCCAAGCTACTTTACAGGGTAGCCAAGACCAGAAACGAAGAATTATTTTTATTGAGTATCATTGTGACTTGCTTTGCCGTAGCTTATGCCACTTCTTTGTTGGGATTGTCGCTGGGTTTGGGGGCGTTTTTGGCGGGGTTGATTATTAGCGAATCAGAATACAGCCATCACGCAACCGGTAAAATCCTTCCATTCAGAGAGATTTTTCTGAGTTTTTTCTTTGTCTCCGTCGGCATGTTGTTTGACGTATTCTTTCTTTACGAGCATATTTTCATCATTCTTGGCTTGGTTCTGCTTACGTTTGTCGGCAAATTTATTACCGCGACAATTGCCGTCAGATCGATTGGAGCCAGTTTTAAGGAGTCTTTCATTGTGGGGTTTTCGATCTTTCAAGTTGGTGAATTCTCTCTTTTACTTGCCAAGGAGGGACTGAAATACGAGTTGCTCGATCCCATCACTTACCAGTATATTCTTGCTGTTTCTATCCTGACAATGGCAGTAACTCCCTTTATCCTAAAAAGCAGGGAAAATCTTGCCTGCCGAGTCATCAATGTACCCCTTCCAGATAAGCTCAAGGATAGGCTAGACCCTCAAAAAGAAGTCCCTATGGGCGAACTGGAAGAGGACAAACTGACCGATCACCTGGTGATTATAGGTTATGGACTGAATGGCCGCAATTTGTCCAAAGCTGCAAAAAGTGCCCATATTCCGTATGCAATCATTGAGATGAACCCCGAGACAGTCCTTACAGAAGCGGCCAATGGTGAACCCATTGTCTTTGGAGATGCCGCAAACGGTTCGGTACTTGAACATGTGAATATTCACAAAGCACGGGTCGTGGTGATCGCTATTTCAAACAATGACGCTACACGGGGTATCGTGACAAACGTCCGGAATTATAACCACAACAATTGCATCATTGTCCGAACCCGCTATGTCAACGAGATCGAGTCGCTCATGCAGCTGGGTGCAGACGAGGTCATTCCCGAAGAGTTTGAGACATCAATAGAAATTTTTACAAGGGTATTGAGTAAATACCTGGTACCAAGAAAAAGCATTGTGGAATTCACGGAGGATGTTCGTTCGCATGACTATGAAATGTTCCGCCATTCTTCTATGGAAAATGGAACGGGTATTTCCCTCGATATTCCAGAAATAAATTTTGTGAGCATAAGAATCGAAAAAGATTCCGGGCCTTATCTGGGCAAGCCTATCAAAGAGGTAAAACTGCGGGAAAAAGCAGGGGTAAATCTTGTGGCTATCAAAAGGGATGGTACTACCCAAACTGAAATAACAGGAGACACGAAGCTCAAGCTGGGTGATGTGATTTATTTGGTGGGCCGATATGAAGCATTGGAAGCGTTTGAGAAAACCATCAGTTTGGATTGATCAAAGTTGACATTCAGCCCGATAATCCTGAAATAAGGTTAAAATTCATTTTACAACCTGAGTTCGATTGCGACCTTCAGCCATTTTAATTAAAAAAAACCGAATCCATTCTGCATTTATTTCAAAATGTCTTTGAGTCCACTTCCCTCCTCTACCATTTTGCGCAGTTTCACGACATTACGTACATTGTATAAATGGCGGTGCTTTTGCCGTGTCCGATCTTGCCGATTTCCCTTAATCAAAAAGGGGCAGCAGCGAAAGCCTAAACTAATTACCAAATTAATGGAATCGGCAGATGTCTTGGGGCGAGCTTTTTAAAAAATTTTGACAAATTTTGCTAAATTTGATCTGAGCTTAAATAAACGAAATGGTCAAGGACAGATTTCACAAGATTTTAGAAAGTATAGATCGAATCAATGCTGAGGATCCCAATTTGGAAAAAAAAGGAGATATGAAGGCCCCCAAAGAACTGCTGTATGGGCAGCGCATGTCCGCCATGCTGATGGATTTTGAACAATCTGCATCTGAAATTTTGCGCATAGCGGTCCGAGCCCAGCATATCAAACGATGGAGCATTCCCAGAGAAGTTTATCCCATGGACCGAAAAGGCTATTTACTTTGGCGCACGGAATTAAAAAAGTTCCACGGACAACTCACCGGGCAACTTATGGCCGAGAGCGGGTACGATGTTGATGACATCCAGCGAGTGGATGACTTAATCAACAAAAGAAGACTCAAAACTGACCCAGAAGCACAGTGCCTGGAAGATGTAGTCTGCTTGGTATTCCTGAAGTATTACTTTGATGATTTTATTGTCAAGCATGTGGATGAGGAAGAAAAAATCGTTGAGATTGTTCGGAAGACCTGGAACAAAATGTCAATAAAAGGACATGAGGCAGCCATGTTGATGGAGCATTCCGGCAAAGCGCTGAAAGTCATAGGGAAAGCTTTGGTGGATTAACTGAAGAACAATTTGACTGGTTGACATTTAACTTTTAAAGTTTGCAAAGAATCCTTTAAAATGTTCATTGACAATCCACCCGTCATTAGCAAAAACTTTGACTCAAAGAGTTAAGTGAGCAACAAATCCGGGTTTTTTAGACAAAAGGAATAAAACTCTTGTCAGGAACATAAATCATGCTAAATCCATACTTGGGGGCATCCGCAACGCAAACAGACGTAATCCTACGGCAACTTATAAATTTCGTCCAAGCAAGATCCCGGCTGCCGGATCTCCGATTTTCTCATCAATGACCGCTAAAAAGGCCGAAAGTAAGTGCTTTGATATTTCCTGCCAGGCATTTTTTTCTTCCCGAAATTGACCATCTTTTTAGTCCCCAACTTGTTATAGATGTAACTCATCTGAAGTAATAGGCTAGGAAAAGTCTCAAATTCCACTCCTTTGACATGATAAAAATAATCGGAAAGGCAGGGGTTAATGTCTTGTTCTTACTCCAACATAATATGGGAAGCCAGCCAATGCGAAGAGGGCGTGACGTCCTTGGGGCCTACGAACTTACCAACTCCTCAAAAGACTCGCTTTTTGTATCACAGGTCGGCTGAATGGATGAAAATATTTTCTCGTGCCCTTCATCTTTTTTCCAACGGGGGAAAACAAAATCCTTCGTGATTCCCAAATGTGTGTAGTTATTTACCAAAGAATTATCTATAAGTATCATAAGATAGCGTGTACACGGTTTCTGAGTACCGGAATCACCAGTTCTTCAAACCATGGGTTTTTCTTCTGCCAAATTTTATTTCTTGGTGACGGATGAACTAACGGAAAATATACAGGTAGGTATGCTTCGAAATTCCGGACTGTAGCTGTAAGTGTTCGCTCCATTTCTTTTCGCAGATAGTACTTCTGGGCATATTGCCCTATAAGCAGAATCAATTCGATCTGAGGCATCTCATCCAAAATTGGTGCGTGCCAGGCAGGGGCGCATTCTATTCGGGGCGGTAAGTCACCGCTCTTTCCCCTTCCCGGGTAGCACATCCCCATGGGCATGATCCCGAAGTTATCCGTATTATAAAAATCATCCACATTCACATCCAACCACCTTCGAAGCTCTATACCACTCTGATCATCCCACGGAATTCCAGATGCGTGCACCTTTTTTCCAGGAGCTTGACCTACCACAAGAATTTTACTTGCGGGACTTACCCGGATTACAGGCTTAGGCCCCAAAGGCAAATGGGATGCACACCGTGTACAGGATCGGATTTGGGATAATAGTTCTTGCATTTTTGAGTGATTACGCAATTTCTTTTAGACAGTTATATTGACTTGTTTGGCACATCTTTGGTTAACTTAAATTTAATTCTATAAATGCATCTAACAAAACCCTTACCTACAAGGTAGATGCTCCAAATTATTTCCCAAATTTAGCGTTTAGTAATTTTTGTCACTTAGTATCGGTATGAAATTGGCCAATTTTGTATCAGCATTATTTAAATACAATGCGACACTTGATTCAGTGTTGGGTCGAGTATAAATAGTAAGAAAAAATAAAACCACATAGCGCTATGTTCTTCGAATTAGTATATGATAAAAGTTTGGCCCAAGCCAGTTATGTGATAGGCTGCCAGGCAGGAGGAGTTGCTGCCGTGATAGACGCTAAAAGGGACGTGGACACCTACCTGCAGATAGCCAACGCCAATAACATGAAAATTACCCATATTTTGGAGACCCACATCCATGCGGACTTCCTCAGTGGGTCCAGGGAATTGGCAGCCTTGACAGGTGCAAAACTGTACCTTTCGGACGAAGGAGATGAAAATTGGAAGTATGATTTCCCACACAACAAGCTGAAGCATGGGGATACCATTAATCTTGGTAACCTGGACTTTGATGTCTTGCACACCCCCGGCCACACGCCGGAACATATAAGTTTCCTGCTTACTGACAAACCTGCTACCACGGATCCGGTGATGCTGTTTACAGGAGACTTCGTATTCGTTGGAGACGTTGGCAGACCGGATCTGTTGGAACAGGCTGCGGGCTTGAAGGGTACGCAAGATATTGGAGCTGCACGGCTTTTTGACTCCTTGAATGAGTTTGTGAAATTGGAAGATTACATCCAAGTTTGGCCCGGTCACGGCGCAGGTTCGGCCTGCGGAAAATCGCTTGGCGCAGTACCCATGACCACAGTGGGGTACGAGAAAATAAGAAACTGGGCCTTACAGCTCTTGAATGACAAAAAAGCTTTCGCAAAGGAATTGCTTTCCGGTCAGCCCGAACCGCCAAAGTACTTTGCCATGATGAAAAAGCTCAACAAAGTGGACAGAAAGCTGTTGACCGAAGTCCCCCAAGTTAAAAAACTCGATCAGGAAGCCTTTACAAAAATCAAGCGTGAAGGTCTCAAAATCATCGATACCCGAACTCCGGAGGAATTTGCCGGTGGCTTTCTGAAAGGCACCCTTAACATCACAAACAATAATTCATTTTCCACCTGGATGGGATGGTATATGAATTATGAGGAGTTCTTTGTCGTGGTGACCGAGGAAAATCAGGTAGAAGACCTTACGAGGAAGCTGATGCGAATCGGTCTGGACAATATTTTCGGATTCATCACCCCAAGCCAACTCATCGCCTATGAGAAAGAAAACTTGGAAACGTATCAGCCCATTGAAAAAGAAGCTGTGGAGTCCAAACTCGAGACTACCGATGTACAGAGTATAGACGTGCGAGGTGCTTCAGAATTCAAAATTGGACATATTGATGGTGCAGACAATCTTTTCGTGGGCAAATTGATGGATAATTTGGACAAAGTTGCCAAAGACAAACCCGTAATCGTTCACTGTCAAAGCGGTGTACGTGCTGCTATCGCCTATTCAATCTTAAGAGCCAATGGTTTTGACAATGTGGAAAACT
>JBBQXZ010000017.1:0-34363 GCA_038209145.1 Cytophagales bacterium
CTTCTGACGATCCCCCTTTCCAACATGTCTTCCATATCGGACTGGCTTTTATTTCCTTTTTCCAAAGGAAAATAAGCGACCATTCCCTTAATCCGGGAATCAATTTTAACCTGCTGTACCACCCAATCTACCTCTATCAGGTACTGTTCGGGAATCCGGCCACACTCTACGAATACCATTTTCGCAACAGGCAATCCTTGTGTAGCCTCCTGGTAATCAGCTGGCAGGAAGTCTCTATCCAAAGGTGGACTTAGCCAAGGGTACTCCATCAAGCTCCTGTCCCATAAATGCAGGTGGGTATCTACCAAGGGAATGGCGGAACTATTCTTCCCAGAACCTCCCACCAATGACCTGGGAAATGCTGAAGCTGCCAATCCTCCTACCAAGCATGATTTTAAAAAACTACGTTTATCCATAGGTTATAAAGAATACCCGGTTAAAAACCGGGTATTCCGTTTGGTTAACTTATTGGGGAATCAGGGGTGTGGTAAGTTTGCTGATTGATTGGTTGATTTCAGCCTGGGTAAGTTCATGTTGTTTGATCTTTCCGGAGAAATAATCGTCGTAGGCTTTCATGTCAAAGTTGCCATGTCCACACAGGTTGAAGAGGATCGTCTTGCTGGTTCCCTCCTCTTTGCATTTCATCGCTTCCGCTATCGCTGTGGCGATTCCGTGATTTGCTTCAGGGGCTGGGATGATTCCCTCCGCTCTGGCGAAAAGAACGCCTGCTTCAAAGATCTCCAGGTTATCATGCGATCTTGCTTCAATCAGGTTGTCCCTCAGTAGCTGACTGACAATCACTCCTGCCCCGTGGTACCTGAGCCCACCGGCATGAATGGGTGCAGGGATAAAATCATGACCCAGCGTATACATGGGCAGCAGTGGCGTCATGCCAGCTGTATCCCCAAAATCATACCTGAAAACGCCTCGTGTAAGTTTTGGACAGGAGGCAGGTTCACTGGCTATGCAGCGGATTTTTTTTCCCTCATCCATGTTCAACCGAAGAAAGGGGAAAGACAATCCGGCAAAATTGGAACCTCCCCCAAAAGGAGCTATGACGATGTCCGGCATATCCCCTGCTATTTCCATCTGTTTGATTGCTTCCAATCCGATTATCGTTTGGTGCAGCTTCACGTGGTTGAGTACGGAACCGAGTGCATATTTGGTGTCATCTCTTGTGGCGGCCATTTCTATAGCCTCTGAAATGGCAATACCCAGCGACCCCGGGGAATTGGGATCCATCGCCAGAATGTTTCTTCCTGCCTGTGTCCGATCGGAAGGCGACGCATACACGTTGGCACCCCATGTATTCATCATCATTTTCCGGTACGGTTTGTCGTTGTAGGACAACCTCACCATGTACACATCACACTCAATCCCAAAATGCTGGCAGGCAAAGCTTAGTGCCGAACCCCACTGCCCTGCTCCGGTTTCAGTCGTGATCCGCTTGACGCCTTCCTGTTTGTTATAGTAAGCCTGTGGGATGGCCGTATTCGGTTTATGGGATCCGGAAGGGCTTACCCCTTCGTATTTATAATAGATTTTAGCCGGCGTGTCCAATGCCTTTTCCAATCCATAAGCCCGGTAAAGCGGCGTTGGCCGGTAAATGCTGTACATGTTTCTCACCTCATCCGGAATGGTCACCCATTTGTCGGTAGTAACTTCCTGTTTGATAAGTGCCTCGGGAAAAAGCGGAGCAAGGGCATCCGGACCAATGGGCTCAAGGGTACCCGGGTGAAGTGGTGGCAAAGGCTTATTGGGCATATCCGCGATGATGTTATACCAGCTTTCCGGTATATCGCTTTCTTCCAGATTAATTTTTCTGATTTTCATGAATTGATATAAATTTTAACGGTTATTACTTCCAGATAAATTATTTAGTTTGTTTTCTATTTTAGAGGAGTTAAGCAGATACCATTCCACCCCCTGATTGTTGATTCCTACCATCAAAACATCCAAATGGGCCATTTTGATCGGCAACATTGATTTGACATCCCCCAAAAACCGTAAACCGGATTCCTTCTGTGGCACATACTTGAATTTTCCCTTTCCATCCCCGGCATATACCTGTCCGAAATTGGCATCCATCAGACCCAACCTCAGTCTCGTTGCATTTTGGTTACCACCCAGGATAAAATCCAAGTTTCCGTCCCGTGTATAATCCATCACGGAAATAGCGAACACAGGAGCTAGCTGCGTTTCCATGGGCAGCTCGTGGGGAGTTAGTCTGCCATTTTTATTTTCGAGGTATATGGTATTCAAGGTGGTAACCTGCAGCTGTTGGGCGTTTTGGAGCTGCTGCTTGGTGAGGATATCCGCAAGTTTGGCATTCGCAAAAGATTCGTAAGTGGTGAATTTGCTCCTCATCCCATACATTTGATCGAGGAGTTCATCCCTGCTCAAAAAAGGGTAGGAATCTCCAAGAATATACAGGCTCAAAATCGGGTCTATGGAACCGTTGTCATCAAAGTCATCATAAAACAAAGTGATGGGTTCAGCATCGCTGGCTTTTAGTTGGGTGTTCAATCCAAAATTTCCTACCAGAAAATCCAAATCCCCATCCTTGTCAAAGTCTCCGAGTGCCAATTTGGACCACATACCATAAAGTGGTTTTTCAAAAAACTCATTCGTGGCTTTCCTTAATTTTCCCCCATTTTCATTGATAAATACCTCAATGGGCATGAATTCGCCTACGACCACCAAGTCCTGAAATCCATCTCCATTCAGATCAATCCACTGAGCATCCGTTACCATGCCAATTTTTCCCAATTCCGGACTATACGCCGATGTCACATCTGTGAATTTCCCCGTACCGTCATTCACCAGGAGATAAGAAGTGGGCGGTGCTGGAAATTCACCGGGAATGACCCTTCCCCCGACAAATAAGTCTATAAAACCATCCCCATTCACGTCCACGGGCCTCACGCAGCTCCCGCTTGTTTTCATGGCCGGCAACATACCCGCTGCCTTTTTGAAATTACCTCCACCCTGATTCAGGTACAACCGATCCTGGAGTCGGTCGTCTTCTTTTTCATAGTCATGATAACCGCCACTTACAACATACAAATCCTGCCACCCGTCACCGGAAGCATCGAAAAATACGGCATCCACATCCGTAAAATCACTGTCGGCGGAAAGGTCCAATCCCTGTGCTTTGAAAAACTGACCTGTCGTGGATTGAAAAAACAGTTCCCCCGGTTTACCTTGTGTACCACCTACAAAAAGTGAAGGGAGGCCACTTTTATTCACGTCCCCCATGGCTAGGGTTGGGCCAGTCGGGGAAATCATGTGATTTAACAAGGGCTGCCGCTTGAAATCATTGTATCCTTGCTCCACGTGCTCGTAATTTACAGGAGGTACGATTTGTGTAAACAACGGCTCGGACTCCGGGTCTATAAAAAACGGTCGGTCTGATGGTTGGGCCTGGGCCTCCTCCAATACCAAAATGCTATTTGCTTTAATCTCATTCAGGGTCTGCTGCTTGCCGGAAGGCCACCACACCGTCAGTGAATCCAACTGATCCATGTCTCCCAATCCCACATGCAGCCTATGACTGACCGCAGACTGAAAGCCTCTTGTGGGCTGTTGCTCCAAAAACTGAATCCCCGAAGCGGTATAACACATGACTTTCGCTCCTATCCCAAACCTGTTCTTTCCTTTGCCTTCAAACTGGATCTGAAGGAAATTACTGGTTTTTCCCCGAAGGGCTTTAAGGTTGTTTTTGTAAATTCCGGCAGGGGCGTTGAGGTGGTTCACGATAAGGTCCAATGCACCGTCGTTGTCCAAATCCGCAAAAGCGGCCCCATTGGAAAATCCAGCTGCTCCCATCCCCCATTCACTGCTCTTATCCGAAAATGTCAGGTCTCCGTTGTTTTTGTAGAGGTAGTTGTGGACAGGCGTAGAACTCATGCCCGTCACCAAGTTAAGCGTATCGGCTACTTCCTTAGCCCGAGCTTTCTCGAAATAATAGTCCCCTTTGTATTTCAGAAAATCCCTGTTGGTATAGTCACGGAAGTATCCGTTGGTGATAAACAAATCTTTCCACCCATCATTATCCAGATCAGCAAACAACGAAGCCCAACTCCAGTCGGTATTGGATATGCCTGCCAGTTGGCCCATCTCTGCGAAAAGACCATTCCCCTGATTGATATGTAGCATGTTTCTCATCTGCTGATGGTAAAAATCATTCATGACCATGAGGGCATATTGTTCGTAGTTTTCCGGACCATATAGCAGTTTCTGCCTTTTGTTGTCTTCGGGAAGCATGTCCAACGTGAATATGTCGGCCAGACCATCGTTGTTAATATCGCTGATGTCTGACCCCATCGAAAAATAAGAAATATGCATCAGGTAGTCTGCCAGACTTTCCGTAAATGTACCGTCTCCGTTATTAACATACAGATAATCCGGCTCTATATAATCATTGGAAATATAAAGGTCTGAAAAGCCGTCTCCATTTATATCCGAAACCGCTACCCCCAACCCAAAACCCATGGAACTTCCTTTGATACCCGCCTCCTGACTCACGTCTACAAAGATGCCGCTATCGTTTCTATATAATTTGTCACCCGCATATTTGTTTCGATCTGTTCGCTTGGCATCAAAATCCATTTCATTGATGACCGCTGTGTTATGGTTAAGCAGATACATGTCTAAATCACCATCTCTGTCGTAATCAAAAAATAAAGCCTGAATACTATTCGACGGGTCATCCAACCCATAGGCCGCTGCCTCATCTATAAAGGTTTCGTTTCCCTGGTTGATAAAAAGCTGATTTCTTCTACCATCCGGGTCTCCTTTTCCCGAATAGCACACATAGATATCCAAGAAACTGTCCCCGTTTATATCCACCATGGTCACCCCTGTCGTCCATGCCTTTTTACCGGATACACCTGCCTTCTTGCCAATATCCTTGAATTTAAAATCTCCCTGATTCAGGTACAGTTTATTCGGAACCATGTTGCCGGTAAAATAAATATCATCCAATCCATCTTTGTTGATATCCCCCACGGCAACTCCTCCTCCATTGTAAAAATACTCGTAGCGCAAGATGTTGTTGATTTTGTCTTCTTTTAGATCATTTTGAAATCGGATGCCTGTTTTTTTTGAAGACTGGTTTTCAAACAACCCTTGTGCCATCCCACTAGAAATACACGTTGTCACTGCCAAAACCGCACCGATAAATCCTGCCAATTTCATAATATTTGTCAATTTCAAGTCCGAGTAAATCCCAAAACAACGTCTTTACTCATGGAATGCATCATAAACCTATTGCCTGTAGGTTGGTTTATTGAGGAAGATTGTACCTGCCAACTAGCCCGTTCCAATCCTTATCTTACCGGGCATGCCGGAAGTAAAACTAACCTAAAAGCACCTATATCGCAACCAAAAAGGTCAACTAATTTCTGTCATGACCCCAAGAATATCTCTTGAACTGCTCGTGTTGCTTTGAAAAGTTCATGTATTGGCTTTCAGTTCTTTTCTTCAAAACAAATCACGCTTATTTCTATATTTACGACAAAAGAACCTTCATTCTATGATGATAACTTCATGTTCAAACGGTTGTTATAGCAAATTTCTAATGGTACCCCTCCTTTTCATTTTAGCACTGACCTTTGGCTGTAGGCAAAAAAAGAAAAGCGAATTGGTCTGGGAGGCCAATTTTAATATCATAGGTTCCCAATCCTCCCCGAGATCGGTTGATCTAAACGGGGACGGGATATTGGATTTTGTGATGGGAGCCGGGAAAAATGAATTCCAGGAAACGGATCAGGGAGTATTGGCCATGGATGGATCCGATGGAAGCTTGATTTGGGCGCATGAAGTGGCGGATCAAATGTATGGATCAGCTACCTTCCACGATGTAACCGGAGACGGTGTCCCTGATGTCTTTATTGGCGGAAGATCCCCCCAGTTTCGGGCTATTGACGGAAAAACGGGGAAACTCCTTTGGAAATTCGATTACCGGTATCGTGACCACCCCATTTTGCAATATGCACGGTTTAATTTCAATCACAGCGTTCTACTGCCAGATCAAAATGGAAATGAATATCCGGAACTGTTACTTGCCAACGGGGGAAATTATGAGGCCCAACCTTATATGACTGAAAACCGATTTCCCGCAGTGCTCATGGTGTTGGACTCCAAAACAGGTGAAATTTTAGCTAGGGATACAGTTCCTGACGGCAAAGAAACCTATATGACGCCTTTGGTACTCATCCAACCCGGTGAAGATACCATGCAAATTATATTCGGCACGGGAGGGGAAACGATCAGCGGAGGACTTTACGTGGCCGATTTGAAGGATTTGATGAGAAATGACCTTTCCAAGTCAAATCAAATCGCCCAGGAAACCGGACATGGGTTTATTGCCTCCCCATCCCTGGCAGATGCCAACCTGGATGGATATATGGATATTGTGGCCATATCCCATGCAAGCGGTATTTTCGCCATAGATGGGAAGACATTGCAGCCGCTGTGGAACCAACGGATCCCCGGAACAGAATGCAGCAACAGTTTTGCGGTAGGACAATTTACAGAGGACCAGGTCCCGGATTTCTTTACTTTCGTCAGCAAAGGGGTCTGGCCGGAAAATACCGGTTCTGTCCAAGTACTGATCGATGGCAAAACCGGAGAAATTGCGTACTCAGATACCTTGGGGTGTACGGGTTTTTCATCTCCTGTAGCCTATGACTTAAACCATGACGGGAGGGACGAGGTAATTATCAGCATCAATGAGTTTGACTGCGCCCGATATATCGGAGACCAATCTTCTTTTGTGATCGAAAACAAGTTGTTGGCCATTGATTTCAAGTCAGGGGAGCATTTCACGATTGACCAGACTCAGGGGATGAAAAACATCTTCAGCACCCCTTGGATTGGGGACATCGATGGAGATGGATATCTGGATCTGGTTCATTGTCAATATTTCAGCCACTCGGACCTGTTATCGTTTTTGGGGATGCGGGTAAAGCGGATTGACTTACCCATCAGGATGAAAAATAAACCGATTTGGGGTTCCTATATGGGTTCGGAAGGGGATGGGGTTTTTAGGCCTGCATTAAAATAATATCTGATAAAGAAGGTAAAAAGCAAAACGCCCCGAGCAAATGTTCGGGGCGTTTTGAATTCTATTATAGGTTGATTTTAATTTCCACCATCCCACCATACTCTGGTGGTAAATAAGTCGGGTAGCGTTGCTCCCGATTGGAAGTTGGCGTTTGCAGCCACTTCGTAGGCAGGATATCTTAGTTTCCTCATGATGACACCGTTCGTGACACCTGCAGGGTGGTTGGTCGGAGTGAGTACCGGATATCCGGATCTTCTCCAGTCAGACCATGCTTCCCACCAGTTAAACATCTTACTTACCCATAGCTGTTCCCCAATCATTTCCAATGCAGGCTTGTCCGCACCATATGGATGCCGCTGAAGGTAAGCCGTCACCTGAGCGTCGGTCACGATCAGCGATGCATCAAAGGGGGTGTACATCTGCATGGCTGCTTTCACACCCATTTCATAATGTGCTTTGGCAGTTCCTGCAATGCCTGAACCAATGCCCCGCTGCAGAGCTTCCGCCATCAGCAAGTGAGATTCCGCAGTATGCATAAGCATGTAGGGATCCTGTCGTTGCAGCATCAGAAAATTGATCCGGGAATAAGTAGCCGTTTGGTCTACAGTGCGTCCTTCCAATACATCCAAACCTGCAGCGTCGTAACCGTTTGGCATTCCTTTTTGCTGCAATGGATTGGTATTGGTAGGAGTCCAGGAATTGGCAGACCATTGGGCGATTCCTCCACTCAAAATCATCAACCTTGGATCAACCTCCGCAGCCGTTGTTGCGCCTGCCTTTAGCCAGTCAACAAGCGTTTTGCTAAGGTAACTAGGCTGTCCTCCATCACCGGGGTAGAAAGCCCTTGAAATTCCATTCTGATTGATCCAAACACTGGGACCTTCAGACATGGGTACCCAGGCATTGTCAGCATTTGTTAGCATTACTCCACCAGCCACTGCCTTGGTGACATATTCCGTGGCCAATTGTGGTGCCACGTTGGACACACGCATTGCCAAGCGTAACATAAGCGAATATCCAAAGCGCTTCCACTTGGTGATATCACCGTTAAAAATAATATCTGAATTGGAAAATCCCTCATTCGGATTGGTCGCATTCATCGCCGCCGTAGCTTCTTCCAGTTCTTTCAACAAAGCCGGATAAATGTCTGACTGCTTGTCATAGGTTGGAAAGAAAACACCATCCATTCCTTTAAGAGCCTCAAAATAAGGTACATTTCCATAGAAATCAGTTAACCGGTGGAAGTTTAATACTCTAAGAATGCGGGCAGCATTCCTCATGTTTACCTTTTTGCCTTCATCGTATCCTCCAGATCCGGTTTGACGCAATACCTCAGAAAGGTTTTTCAGGGCATCACCATAAAAAAACTCAAAGGGTGCGTTACTTGATTCGAAGTTTTCAGTATACTTATCGCCGGGGGCAATTCCGCCGCCGGCGTTGGCCAGATGCTGAATAAGATAGGCCCCCATCCCGATATTGGTCCGCCAGTCGATATAGCGGTTGTCCCCCGCAGATCCACCTGAGGCTGAACCCAGTTCGGCAGCAGTAAATATAAAATTCAGGTCAATCTGAGTAACCGCTTGTGGGTTTATATTCAGATCATGTAGGTTTTCCGTATCGCAACCCACCATGGGTATGATTGCAACAAGGAGTAGCAACAGTGCTTTATTAATTAGTTTCATAATGCTTCTTTTTTAAATTTAAAAGGTAGCTCTCAAGTTAAATCCATAGTTTCTCGCCTGTGGCATACCGAAATAATCCAATCCCTGGCCATTGCCGGAAGAATACGCCGACTCCGGATCCACGTTTTCGATGTTCTTCCATAGGATGGACAGGTTCCTTCCGACGAATGACAATCCCAGGGAGTTGAACGGAGTCTTTTCGGTGATCCTCCGTGGAAAATTATACCCAAAGGTTATCTGCCTAAGCTTTGCAAAGGAACCGTCGTAAATGAAATGATCCTGTACCCGGTCACCCATTCTGCCCCAATAGTTTGCCGCTTCACCCGGAGTCAATGTCTTGTTAAATGGCTCATATACCGGCTGTCCGTTGGAAGTGCCTGTTTGAACAACCCCAGTCACGGTCAGCGGATCCTCCCCTAACCTACCAGGTAAGGTTTGCTTATGCAATCCCCACTGGGACAACCTGACATTTGTTCCTGAATAGATATCTCCCCCTATTCTAAAATCCACCAAGGCGGAAATGTTGAAACCTTTGAAAGTAATGCTGTTGTTGATACCACCGGTAAAGTCCGCAATACCGTTGCCAATCACTTCCATCCTGTCGGATTGTACCGGAGCCCCGTTGGGTTCGAAGATGGGTTGGCCGTCAGCAGTTCTTTTTTGAACCCACCCTGCCAGCATGCCAAAAGGCTGGTCTACCCGATGCTGAACAAAAACGGTGCGGGTGCGTGGCTCTTCAACGTTTAAGATTTCGGTACCTTCGATCAACGATAAAACCCGGTTTCTGTTTCTGGCAATATTAAAGGACACATCCCAAGTCAATTTTGAGTTTTGAATAGGCGTACCTGTGAGCAATATTTCTATACCTCGGTTTCTCATTTTACCCAAGTTGACCAAGGTAGACCCGAAACCGGATGTTCTTGAGATTTGAGCATTCAGTTGATCTTCGGTACTTAGCTGGGAATAGTAGGTAAAATCCAAACCTATCCTATTCTGCAAAAACCGAACGTCAATCCCCACTTCGGTCTCGGTGGAAATAAGTGGGATCAGAAAGGGATTCGGAATGGTGCCTGCGTTACCTTGTGCGGTTGCGAAAGTGGCCATGGGAACATTTTGTCCTGCAAAGTTTATTGCGGGTGCCCCCAGCAGGGAATATACATTCAGCGTCTGATAAGGGTCTACGGTAGAATTACCAACCCTAGCCCACGAAGTCCTGATTTTTCCAAAGCTCAGCCAGTTAGGCAATTCGGATAAAGCATCGGAAAATACAAATGAACCTCCGATAGAGGGATAAAGCACATTATTTGATGCGGGATTCAACGTAGAAAACCAGTCTTGACGGGCAGTGGCTGTGATAAATAGAAAGTTATTATAGCTAAATTCAGCAGATCCAAAAACGGAATTAATACCCCACTCCCAGAAGCCGTAGCCATAATTTCGGATTACCGCATTATTAATGGCGTGGAAAAAAGGTACATTAAATCGTTGGCCGTTAGCAGAAATGGTTTCATCTTTTCTTCTCATCCAGTTTGACCCCACAAATGCATTCACCCCAAATTTTCCAAATACCCTGTTATAAGCGAGCATGGATTCCAAGTTGATCTCACTAACGGTTCGGTTTCCTTCCGAAATATTTCCTCCCCTGTCGTATCCAGTACCTTGTGGCGTAAGGCTGGAGAATCTCCTGACAAACCAATCCATGCCGGCACGTCCAGAAATGTATAAATGGTCGGTAATATTATATTTCAAAGAACCTGAAGTTATAATCCTGTCCCTAATATCCTTTATGGATAGCTGGTAGGTAGCAAAATAGGGATTCTGACCCCAGGGGTTGTTTGTCATGAGGTATTCTTCCCTCTCGGCAAAGCCCCATGTATTCAACAAGTCAGGATTAGTTCCCACAGGAATGGTTCCAAGTCGGTTTGGATCTCCCATCCCCCATTCTATATTTACGTTTGGTGGTAAGGCGAAAATGGATTGGAATGCATTACCAGGGGAGTCTGAAAGCCTCGGTCTGTTTTGGGTATTCTCATTAGAATACAACACTTTGGCATCAAAGGTTAGCCGCTTTCCAAATTTACCATTCGTGGATAGGGACATATTGATCCGGTCAAATCCCGCATTGGGTACTACGGAGTTGCTACGAAGATCGGTCAAGCTAAATCGGAATGTCTGCGTGTCACTTCCTCCAGCCAATGAAATGCTATTTGTAAAAGCCTGTCCCGTCTCGTAAAAACGGTTCCAATTATCTCCCGCATCCACGTATGGCCTTTCTACTCCATCGAAATACATGGCATTACCAGAACCTAAGCGCTCACCCCATGCCTGGGTTCCCCAGTCGTAGGCCTGCCGAACCGTAGTGGGACGAACAGAGGCTCCCGTCTGCTGATTTCCCTGAAAACGCCCCGAACCGAAAGTATTCTGCAGGTCGGATTGATTATTTATCCGATCAAACACAATGTTTGAATTAAATTCTACTCCAATACCCTTCCTGGAAGTACCCTTTTTAGTAGTAATCAAAATAACTCCGTTAGATGCACGGGAACCGTACAAGGCAGCAGCACTGGCACCTTTCAGAACGGACATGGATTCGATGTCATCAGGATTAACACTGGTCATACCGTCACCACCGTCAGAACCACCCCACACCCCGGCTTGACCGAACTGCGTGTTGTCTATCGGCAATCCATCTACCACATATAAAGGCTGGTTATTTCCCTGAAGGGAAGTATTTCCCCGGATGATAACCCTTGAAGAACCCGCCGGACCGGAGGCAACATTCGTCACGTTAACTCCAGCTACCCTGCCTGCAAGTTGGTTGGCCAGGTTGTTTTCCCTGGCCTGGGTAAACTCTTCGCCGGCAACCTGGGTGATGGAGTATTGCAATGCCTTTACATTCCGCTCAATACCCAGCGCTGTTACGACCACCTCGTTCAATTCCGAAGCATCTTCCTGTAAGGTTAAATTAATGCTGGTTCGGTTTCCCACCGTCTGTTCCTGTGTCTGGAACCCCAGGTAAGAAAATACCAATACAGTTTCTGCACCCGGAACATTGAGGCTGTATTTGCCATCCACATCGGTCGCAGTACCCGTGGAGGTGCCCTTAATCAATACCGAAACACCAGGTAAAGAGCTGTTGTCGGCTTGGTCAGTTACCTGACCTGTGACGGTTTGAGCGTGTACCACCGGACCAAGTGCGGTCAGTAGCGTCAAACCTAGAAGTAGTAAGAGGTTTTTCATAAATTATTATTTTGGATTAGAATTAAACTTACCATATGTAAAATCTGCCTGAGGCAGTTTAATAAGGTCATTTTTATGTAAAGGGCATATCAAATTGAAAGATAGAATCTGTCTTGTTTTAAGTGTTAAAATCAATTCACGCTACAATCTCTTCCAAACTAAAATTTTATCCTTTAACATACCAATTTGGCATTATAAATCAATCAATATCGGCTTGAAAGGTAGAATTAAATTTATCAAAAAACAAAAGCCTTTTTTAGATTTTTTCCCAAAAAAAATAATTCAACTTACATGAACGGAAAAGTAAACGGTAAATCAAAAAACTATTCAAGTCATATCTAAAGTATTCTTAGTCCATTGTAATAATTAATAAATATATCACTATGAGACTATTTTATCTACAATTCATTTAAAATATTTAGCCTAAAAGTAGATAAATTAAAAATTTAATAGTTTCTAATAATAGAAAAATTATCCTATCTATTTTACCAATCAGTATGAGAAATGAAGTTTCCTTAAAAAGTAATCACCAACAGCTTTTTACCCGGAGAATTAACGTCCTCCCTTGGGAAATCTGAATGGTATATGAAACTAAATAGTCTTTTTCAAACAATAATCTGTAAAAAAAATAAAACAGCTTTCAAGCTGAAAGGTCGAGGATGTATTGAGATTTTTCTTTCAGGGCAAAGATGCATGTCAAGGCTTTTTCCCAATCCGGTATTTAAAATGCAATACATGGTAACCCACTTAGGGGTAGCGCAATATTTTATTGATAACCCAGAATCAAGGTTGACTATAACGGCAGCCTGATTCCAAGCCCAAGACCACTGACAGAAACGTGTTCAAGAATTTTGGGCAAATCCCCCGCATGATCCCGCATCACGGCGTACATAATGAGGTCAAAACTCAGCAAAAAAGCACCTTGCAGCATAACTGACTTACCAAATCCCTGCCACTGCTCCCGACCTAACCGCATACCCCGCTCATTCAAATAGAGGCCTGCGGCAATATATCCCACATCAAGCCCAGCATTGAGCAGCAGGATTTTTTCCATCCGGTGCTGTGCCTCAATCGTCTCCCAAAATTCCGTACTTGGAATTTCTTTAAAAGTATGGTAATACCCGAGACCTGCGATAATCAGGTTCACGCTGCTCCAATACATGTTCATTTGATGAAACCCTTTGTCTGCCCCTACTGAATTGGAAGCCCCGATGCCCCCCCAGGCCAAATTCCCCAGGGACCAGGTGGCCAGCAAAAGCATTCCCTGCTTTTCCAACGAAATACGCTCTTTATTAAAGGAGGCAAACCCTTCGTGGCTTTGGGCCTGGGAAATACCAGCTGCCGCTAACCAAACCAGGGCGGTCATGACTATGTATCGAAATGGAAAAATCCTGTCGTTCATAAAGAAATCGTTTTAAATGTAAGATAAAGGAGGCGAATACCGAATATTAACAACACCATTCCAACCAATCTGTTTAGCTTTTGCATCAACGAAGGCGTAATATATCGGCTTAGGTATTTGGCCGCATATGGTTTTAGTACGTCTAATGAAAATACAGTCAATAGTACCCCAAGGTAACACTGCCACTTGTCAGGGGCCGATAAATCCCTCCTTACATTAACAAAGCCAGCCACCGAAATCCAAAACAACAGCACTAGAGGGTTGACACCGTTTAAACTCAATCCTTTCAAAAGCCCCTTTCTCCTGGAAATCGATTTTACAAATATCCCTCCTGAATTGGGTCGCTGAAGGTTTTTCTTCCCAAAAGAGGCCACACCAAACCCGATTAAAATCTTTCCTCCCCCAGCCCCTAGCCGTTTTGACAAACGGATTGGCAGATAGCCAATGAAAACCAAAATGAGAAATCACGACATAAAGGGCATCACTTATAAGTATGCCCAATGCCATGATGACTGCTTGGTGAAAGCCGTAGGTAATACTGTGCTGTATCAGTGCAAAAAAAACAGGACCGATGATCAGAGACAGGATTACCTCCATTCCAATTCCTTCTAGGAGTTACATGTAGGTTATAGGTATTCCATTTTTGAAAGAAAACCCCTCCAGGAATCTGCTTTGGGGCCTTTTAGCACTCTTGGGAATTTGTTTTGACCTCCTTCCTTGCCTTCGGCTCTCATCCATTCGTAAAAGGCCCTGACAGGTAGGGGATGAACCCTGATTTCTTTCAAGGCATGTTTCCTTTCGGTCGCATAATCGTCATTCAGCTGAATTAAGGTTTGATCCAAAAATGGCGTGAATTCTACTTCATCCACTGGATCATCCGTACCTATAAACCAGTGGTGGGCAAACAAATTGCCATACGGAACCCCCAAAACGGTAAACTCCTGCACACTGATATCCCATTTTTCCTCCGCTGCCTGGATAGCCTTGTTCATGTTATCCACAGAAAGGTGCTCCCCGCAAAGACTCAAAAAATGTTTGGTCCTACCAGTAATGATGATCTCACTGGCTTCCTTCGAGACAAAGCGGATAACATCTCCGATCAAATACCGCCAGGCCCCCGCACAGGTTGTGATCAATAATGCATAATCAACACCTTCCTCCACCTCATGAATGGAGAGTGTCTGGCACTCCCCCTTCATCTCCCCATTTTCATCAAAGTTCCTCCTGTCAAAGGGAATAAATTCATAAAATATCCCATTGTTCAAAACCAGCCGCATGGATTTTTGGTTGGGAAAAGCTTGATAGGCCAAAAAACCTTCACTTGCCAAATAGGTCTCTATATAAATGAGTGGATGGTTCAGCAATTTCTCAAATCCTTTCTTATAGGGTTCAAAAAACACTCCTCCATGAACAAAAATGGCCAAATTGGGCCAAATATCATGAATGTCTTTAAGTTGATATCGTTCGATAATCTTTTCCATCAAAATCTGAAGCCATGCTGGAACGCCAACGATGATCCCAATGTCCCATTTTGGGGCATTTTCTACGATCTGCTCCAGCTTCTCTCCCCAATTCCGATTTCTGGCGATAGATTGTCCTGGCTTGTAGAATCTCTGAAACCAAATTGGCAAGCGCTTTGCGGTAATTCCACTGAGGTCTCCTGAAAAATAGGTACCGTTGAAATCCAAATCAGTACTCCCTCCCAACATCAAGATTCCTTTGTGAAAAATGTCGTCCGGCAGATTATATTTGGACAAGGTGAGTATTTGTCTTACACCTGTCCGCCTTATGGCTTTCACCATCCTTTTGGTCACAGGAATGTATTTGGAGGGCCCACCGGACGTCCCTGAACTCAATGCGAAATACGTTACCTTACCTGGCCAGGTCACGCGGGGAATACCTTCCCTTAATTTATACCACCATTCGTCATATATTTTTTCATAATCGTAGATGGGGATTTTGTTTTTGAACACTTCATAATAGGCCTGATCATTTTTTTTGAATTCGCCAAGAATCTCTTTGAACCCATATTTTTGACCAATTTGTGTTTTGGCCGCCAAGATCAGGAGTTTTTTCAGTTCATTTTTTTGAAGGGCATCGGGGGCACCGTATTCTTGTTCCAATGATTCCCGTAATCGAATGCCTTTTTTTAGTAATGTACCCAATATCGCCATATCTTTGTATTGAAGTAAAAAGGTATTACCACGAAGGTGATAAATAAATCAACAGTAAAATAGTAAGAATGCCTATAAAAGAAAACCTTAATCATATAAAAAATACCTTTACCTCAAAATCTTGCCTTTTAGTTGCTGTAAGCAAAACGAAACCCCTTTCAGCCATAATGGAAGCTTATGAGGCCGGAATCCGGGATTTTGGAGAAAACAAGGTTCAGGAGATGGCAGAGAAAGCCCCCCTGCTTCCGGATGATATCCGTTGGCACATGATCGGCCACCTGCAGCGGAACAAGGTAAAATTCATCTCCCCATTCGTCCACCTGATACACGGCGTGGATTCTTTTCGCTTGCTAGAACAAATCAACAAAGAAGGACAAAAGGCGAACAGGGTAATTTCCTGTTTGCTGCAAATCCACATCGCCAAAGAAGAAACAAAATTTGGCTTGGACGAACAGGAGTTGAACGATATACTTTTGGGGGATGCCATCCGAAAAATGGAACATATCCACATAGCGGGCTTTATGGGAATGGCGACCTATACGGAGGATCAGAACATCATCCGAAAAGAATTTTCTTTTCTGAGTGCTCTCATGGAGAAGTATAAACAGGAGAATCTGCCTCCACACGTGAATTTGAAGGAACTCAGTATGGGAATGAGTGGCGATTACCTGATCGCCCAAGAAGAGGGAAGTACCATGGTGCGTATCGGAAGTGCTATCTTCGGGGCTAGAAACACGCAATAACTGATGAAAACAAAACACATTATTCAGACGGCAGCTGTATTCGGTGCGCTTGCAGTTGGTCTCGGCGCATTTGGTGCCCATGGGTTGGCACCTGTATTGGAGAAAACAGGAAGATTGGCAAACTTCGAAACTGCGGTTAGCTACCACTTTTACCACAGCCTGGCCCTGTTGATGTTGGGGATACTATCTGTCCTTTTCCCCAAAATCAAAGCTTTTTCCCAAGGAGCTTGGCTATTTGTTGCGGGAATTATCATTTTTTCGGGATCACTTTACGTATTGTCACTTACCGGAATCACCCTATTGGGCGCCATTACGCCTTTTGGCGGGGTAGCTTTTATCTTGGGATGGGCTTGGCTATTTTTGGGGGCCTCAAAAATCAATTCACCTGCTTAAAAAGAAAATTAATTCAGTAATTTATGTTTAAAAAAACAGCAGTACTTTTTTTCATCCTGCTAGCTATTTCATTCGATTCGTTTTCACAAGATGTGAGGGCAAGGTATGGGGGGTTGGATAAACTGATAGGGGCAGGATCATTTTTTGACAACCATCTCACCGGTTTTTTCCTGTATGACTTGGACAGCCAAACCGTTCAGTTTGACAAAAACAGCCACCTCTATTTTATTCCCGCTTCCACAACCAAATTATTGACTTTCTTCGCCTCACTGCTTGTGTTGGGGGACAGCAGTACCTTGCTCAGGTATACACCAAAAGGAGAAGATGTAATTATTTGGGGGACAGGTGACCCTTCCCTCAATTACCCGGCATTGCCCGCACCCAAAATTGCCCGATTTCTAAGCACTTACCGCGACATCTATTTTTCCGACCACAATTGGAAAGATGAGGCTTTTGGTTTTGGATGGCAATGGGATGACTATAGTTTTGCCTATTCGGCCGAAAAATCGCCCATGCCCATCTATGGCAATTTAGTCACAGCCATCAGTGTCAACAACCGGCCTCATATTACGCCATCTTTATTCTCTATTTACCAGAGTGATAAAAACGTGCGGAATGTAACCCGGGAATGGCATTCAAACGACTTTTTTTTCAACGCCAGGACCTATAACGGAATGAGGGCGAGGGTTCCATTTATTACTTCCCAAAAAACGTTCATTACCCTGGCTTCTTTGGAGTGGAAGAAGAATGTACTTGCCTCCAAGGAGGCCTTACCCACGGACCATCTTATACTCCGAGGAGTCCCTACCAGGGCACTTTATAAAGAAATGCTGCTTGAAAGTGACAATTTTATAGCGGAGCAGCTCCTTCTTCAAATTTCCGATGAGGTATTCAAAGAACTTAACACCGAGAAAGCAATCGAATACATCAAAAAAACGTACCTGTTTGACCTGCCGGACGAACCACTTTGGGTAGATGGTTCCGGTTTGTCCAGGCATAATTTACTGACGCCCAGATCCATGGTTGCTCTGGTGGAAAAAATATACCGGATCATCCCCGATGAAGAACTGATGCAGCTTTTCCCGGTAGGAGGCCGAACGGGGACCTTAAAATCAAACTACTATGCTCCAGTTCCCTATGTAATTGCCAAGACAGGTACCATCAGCAACAACCACAGCCTGGTTGGCTTTATCCGAACAAAAAAACAAAAAATGTATGCCTTTGCCCTTATGAACAACAATTATCCTTATCGGGCAAGTGTTGTCAGAGCAGAAATAGAGAAAGTTCTGTTGTATGTCCGTGATAATTTTTAATTTCGGGAAAACAGTTAAAGTATTTCCCTGAAGTAAATCATTCCATTCACTCCCTTACCACCAACACGATGCAAAAGAGAAAATTTCTAAAACTATTGGGCGTCAGTGCCGGCATGTTGCCCTTGCTTGGGCTGAAGGCAGAAGCCCAAATTGCCAATCCTGCCAAATTGCTTCCACGACCCATAAAAAAAGGAGATTGGGTAGGTCTAATCAGCCCCTCAGCAGCCACTTCCGAACGCATCCAGATCCAGTTTGCCGTTGAGGCGTTGGAAGCCTTGGGGTTTAAGGTAAAGCAAGGGGAAAACTTGGCCAACCGCAGAGGGCACCTTGCGGGTACTGACGGGGAAAGGGCCAACGACTTGAATGCTATGTTTGCCGACCCAGAAGTAAAAGCGGTGATCTGCATCCGGGGAGGTTCCGGTGCCGCACGGATATTGCCGTTGATAAATTATGACCAGATCCGGAACAATCCCAAACCGATCTTGGGGTACAGCGATATCACCGCGCTACACCATGCCATTTATGCCCAAACCGGCTTGATTATCTTTCATGGCCCAAACGGAACCGGAAGTTGGAACAGTTTTAATGTAAAGCAATTTGAGAAGATTTTCTTTGAACAGGAGCAGGTGACCTTCGAAAACGAACGAGTAAAAGAGGATGACTTGGTCATCAAGAAAAACAGGATACAAACCATCTATCCCGGAGTAGCTACAGGCGACCTCTTCGGAGGAAACCTCACCGTGCTCACCGCTTTGGCGGGATCTCCTTATTTGGCGGATTTTACGGATAAAATTCTTTTTCTGGAAGACATTGGAGAGGAGCCGTACCGAATAGACCGCATGATGAGCACACTCAAACTCATGGGGGCCCTGGATAAAATAAAAGGATTCGTGTTTGGTCAATGTACCGACTGCGACCCATCTTCGGGATATGGAAACCTGACGCTGGATGAGTTGTTTGACGATTACATCCTTCCACTAAATATCCCTGCCTACCGGGGAGCGATGATAGGACACATACCCAAGCAGTTTATCCTGCCGATGGGGGCTAGGGTCACCCTGAACGCCAACAAAGGGACGATTCAAATGGAAGAAAAGATATTTAGTTAGCGTGTTCCATTGGTCTGTCAAAAATCCATATATCTTCTTAAAAGCGCGGTGAAAATTAGGCGTACCCAAACTTCTATACCCGGACGATGGTTCTGAAATTATGTTTAAATTCCGCATTGAAAAACCATTTAACCCCATTCAAATAACTGCTCTTTTGTCAGCCTTACTCTTAGTTGGGACCTCATGCTCCAGCGGCAGCATCTCTACCATGGAAGAAACACCAGTACAAGCCATACCAAAATCAACTACCCCTTTTCGTACAGGACCTGTATCCTATCTGGCATTGGGTGATTCATATACCATTGGCCAGGGAGTAGAGCCTTCCCAAAACTATCCCAACTTGCTGACCTCAAAACTCAGAGCCAGGGGGATAGCCACCAAAGATCCGGTCATCATTGCATTGACCGGCTGGACAACCCAAGATCTCCTTCAAGGCATCCACCAGGCGCAACTTGACAATCAACAATTTGATTTGCTGACTTTATTGATCGGGGTGAACAACCAATACCGTGGGCAATCGCTCGAAGAATACGAAAGAGACTTTTCCGAATTGGTCGTGAAATCAGTGGCCTTGGTCGGGGAAGATGCGGGAAGAATCATTGTCATTTCCATTCCTGACTGGGGAGTGACTCCTTACGCTACCTCTCTGGCACAAGACAAAAACAGGATTGCCGAAGAAATAGACAGATTTAACGAAAAAAACAAGTCACTTGCAGCCAAAGCTGGCGTGAGGTACCTGGAAATCACAGACGAATATCGGTCTCTGGGCCATATGAATCAATATTTGGCCGGGGATGGTTTACATCCAAGCGAAAAAGTGTATAACCGCTGGGCGGAAATGCTGACTGAGTTCATTACCAATGAAATGAATATCAGGTAATCCCGTTGAAAAAAACGGGATTACTTGATCAATTTCTTATTTGGTGCCTTTGGGGAGCACATTGGAAATCAAGGAGACCTTTTCAATTGGTTCGGAGGCATTGGAGTAAATCCTAACGACACTGTTCTGCTTGCCCATTTTACCCACAGAACTGAACGTCACTTTGATTTCCCCCTGCTTGCCCGGTGCAATCGGCTCTTTTGGCCATGCGGGCACGGTGCATCCGCAGGTAGCTGCAACATTGGAAATTACAAGCGGAGTTTTCCCTTTATTTTCGAACTTGAACACATGCTCTACTTTGTCCCCTTGGGTAATATTACCAAAATCCCTGGAAGATTCCTCAAAGGCGATTACCGGGCCATCGGAAGATTTTTCCTGAGCCTGCAAAGTCAAAACCATGGCTAGGCTCATTACCATTAGAAACATCAACTTTTTCATATCCTTATTTATCTTCGGTTGCTAGTTTATACATTCTCTTTAAGGAAAAATTTGGCGTGAAAGTTCACCATATACAGTTCTTCTTTAGCCCGGGTCATGGCGGTGTACAGCCAGCGCACATACTGTACATCCACTTGTTCCTCGGTGAGGTATCCCTGGTCTACAAAGACAGCATCCCACTGTCCCCCCTGCGACTTGTGACAAGTCAGCGCATAGGCAAATTTAACCTGAAGGGCATTCAGGTATGGGTCTTTTTTTACTGACTCCCTCAATTCCTTTTTATCCGCCAAGTCTTGATAATCCTCACAGACCT
The DNA here is from genome assembly GCA_038209145.1 of Cytophagales bacterium. Taxonomy (GTDB): domain Bacteria; phylum Bacteroidota; class Bacteroidia; order Cytophagales; family Cyclobacteriaceae; genus Lunatibacter. Next base: position 20,757 of record JBBQXZ010000017.1, read on the forward strand.
GTTTATAGAGCTTTGTCCAATCTTCAGATGCCAATGCAGGGAGAGGCGTATAGAGGGTATCCAAAACGATTTTTGCCTCGAAGAATGGTTCTTCCGGATAGTCTATCAGCCTCAGTTCCACGGTAGCAAATCTCAGCCCATATAATTCCTCAAAGGAACGGATCTTTACTATTTCAACAAAATCCCCATTGGCCAAAAAGCTGATTTTGTCGGATTCCGCCATGTAGGTGTAGTTATTTTTAACAATCATTAACCTATCTCCGGCAGTAATCTCCTCCTCGTAAAAGTGGATGGCCCGCCGGATATATTGGTTGTATTGAACTGCTGCCTTATTTGACCGGGTGATGATGATGGTATTGTCCACACCAAATTTGTCATACGCATACCTCAGACCGTCTTCAAGACGGTCGCCATTCATTCTGAAAAAATCCCTGAAACGCTTTGTATAGAACCCGACAGCAGGCTTTTCTTTGGTCAGCTCTTGCCTGAGCTGCGTGGCATTGAAGAGAATCCCGGAATCCAGCTGCTGCCTGGTGACTTCGGTAAATTCTACCTCTTCCACATGCAGCCGATACTGGGATATCAAGTAGTTTTTGTCCAAACCCGGACTGCGTTCGCTTCCTACAGGTGGAAGCTGCGCCCTATCTCCAATCAACAAAAGCCTGTTGGTTGGGTGCTCGTAGACATACTCGATAAGGTCCTTTAAAATCCGGCTTCCCGAGGATCCCTCATCGGCAAGCATGGATGCCTCATCGACGATAAAAACTGTTTTTTGGTAGTAGTTTTTTTGTAAGTCAAACCCCTGACTACCCGTCACGGACCCGTCGCGAGGCCTGTAGATGATCTTATGGATGGTAAAACCTGTCCGGTTGGCGTATCCGCTCATCACTTTGGCTGCCCTGCCGGTAGGTGCCAGCATGAGAGACCTCAAGTTTAAGTGATTGAGTCCTTTTACCAAGGCGGCCAGCACGGAGGTTTTGCCTGTTCCCGCATATCCTCTTAGAATAAACGCGGACTTCGGAGCAATCTCCGGACCTAAAAAGATGTCCATCTTGCCAAAAAAAACATCCTGACCCGGTGTGGGGGTATGGGGAAAAAATCTTTTGAGTATTTCTGATGGCTTCGGCACAGGGTCCTTATATTTACAGGGGAAATGCGAATCTAAGTGGAAAATGCCTAACATAAAAAAAGAAATCGAGGAGAAGTTCGGCAGCCGCCTGCGAACCCGCGTCAATGGGATACTGGTAGAAGACAACCGCATCCTGATGGTCAACCATTATATGGGGGAAGGAAAATATTTCTGGAACGTTCCGGGAGGAGGGATGAAATATGGGAGCAGTGCGCCTGAAAACCTAAAGCGTGAATTCCTGGAAGAAACAGGCCTGGATATACGCGTTGACAAATACCTGTTTGTACACGAATTCCTTCATCCACCCCTACATGCGATCGAATTGTACTTCGAGGTAAAAAAAATCGGCGGGATCATGGGCAAAGGCATAGACCCGGAACTGGATCCCCAGCATCAAATTATTGCGGATTTGTGTTTTTTAAGCGTGGAACAAATACATAAAATAAGCAACGAAGAAAAACATGCCATGTTTTGGGGAATAAAATCTGTCAATGATGTAGGAATATGGAAAGGATATTTTAATTTTGGAAATAAATGCATAAACTAGTATTTCGAAAGAAACCACAAAATCTTTATTTAACATTTAACTGACATAAAAATCGATCAAAATGAATCTGACCAAAATTTTATCTATCGTATTTCTTTTAGGCGCACTGGGCCTCGCTTACAAACTTTACTTGGGCGTAGATGAAGTTGTAGAAGAAGAGAAAAGACTGGCAAGAACCGAAGCGAGGATTATTGAAAAACTTCAAATGCTCCGCGATGCCCAAATTGCCTATCGGGGAACGAAAGGCGAATACGCAAGCAGTTGGAATGACCTGAGGGAATTTGTACAAAGCGGCTTAATTTATATCGTTCAGCGAACTGAAACCACCAAACTGCTGGACTATGGCAAAGAAGAGATTACCGTTACCTTGGATACCCTGGGTTCTGTAAATGTGATTGACTCTTTATTTAATTCGAGAAAATACCCTGAATTTAACCTGGAAACAATGAATGTAGTCCCTGGTTCAGGCGGAAATCAGTTTGAATATTTTACCGATAAAATCGAGCGAAACGGAAGAGAAGTTTCCGTGTTCGAAGTGCGGGATCCGTCTCCAATAAATCCGGACCGAAAAAAGAACAACAATGAAAAAGCCCTTCGTGTAGGATCCAGAGTAGACACCTCCACGTCCGGAAACTGGGAATAACATTGGCTCGGCAAGGGAAATATCTCCTCAGTAAATTTGACAGCGGTAAATTGGACATTGCAGAAATATCCAGTTTATCGCTGTTCTTGTACAGTCGGTTGTTAAGTGTACTCGCCAAAAATTCAAGCGGACAAATCATAGGTGTTCACGTCTATGCGTTTGGAGAAACCAGTGAACTTTTTGAAATTGTGGAGAAGGATATATTCATCCAATCTTCCAATACTTTTGGCAAACTTTACGTACATAACAATTTCTTTTGCTTAATCCCAAATCACCTTTTTGACCCCTCTCACAAAGAACAATACCTGAACTTTATAACTGAGGTGGATGCGGACAATATGGAAATTTTCCATGAAAATATTCCGGGTACGGAAATTCAGGCCATCGGATGTCTATCACTTGATATTCTTAAAAAATTTGATGAATCATTGCCAGATTTGGAAATTATTCCCGGTGCAGTGTTTCCGCTTTCTTTTCTGCTTCACCCTGACACGATTTTCGAAGACCAGGAGATTTTCATTTTTCCCATTCCAGACCACATTTACATTGTTGCTTTTTCTCTTGGGACACTGGTTTTTTTCAACTCGTTCCATGTGAAGTCTGGCACTGATTTTATAAAATATACCCTTACTGTGACACAGCAGCTGGGTTTTGAGCAGGAAAACACCAAAGTAAATTTACTGGGAGACCTCTCCCAGGTACATGCCAGCGAGACATCGCTGTCTCCTTATTTCAACATCATCTCCACAGCGTTTCCACAGGAGAAAGCGACCTATTCTCCCGAAAACAGCATCTCTGATTTCAAAAAAACCATGTTGCTTGAAGCCTACTGGACCCTTTAACTTCACATGAGAAAAATAGCCCTTTTCCCGGGATCTTTTGATCCCTTTACCAAAGGTCATCAGGATATCGTCCATCGGGGATTGAATATATTTGATGAGGTGATTATTTCCATTGGACATAATACAACCAAAAAAAGCCGGTATTTTGATATTGATCTAATGGTCGAGAAAATCGAATACTTATATCGTGACAACCCAAATGTCAGCCTTGTCATCTACAATGAACTCACCTCTTCACTGGCAAAAAAGCATCGGGCAAATTTCCTGCTAAGGGGATTGAGAAACACAACGGATTTTGAATACGAAAATACCATCAGCCAAATGAACAGGTATCTCAATGAGGATTTGGAAACTGTATTTCTTATTACCTCACCACAATTTGCGGCGATCAGCTCTACCATCATCAGGGAAGTCCACCGGTATGGGGGTAATGTTAGGGAGTTTTTACCTTATGAAATTTGAGAGATCTTGGGAGCCATCTTGAGGAAGCATTTATATAGATAACGCATAGAAGGATAGGAATTGACCAAGGCAATCTTTGCTTCCTGGTGGGACAGCCATTTGATGTCCACTATGCCTTCTTCAATTTGGGGTTTCATCCAATCATCCTTCAAACATTCCATGGTGTACCAATACGTTTTCTTGAGGATACTCTTTCTGTTTTGCGTATAAGTATGCCATGTTTTACAGATCGGCACTTTCAATTTCACCTCAATCCCGCATTCCTCCTCCACTTCTCGAATGGCACATTTCGATGGGGACTCTTTCTTTTCAATTTTTCCTTTCGGAAAATCCCACTTGCCAAGCCGATAAATAAAAAGGACTTTTTCCTCCTTGGTGACGATTCCTCCCGCCGCTTTTATAATCACAAACCGACTCTTTATAAAGGATTGAAGCTCTTTTTTATTGGAAGACACCAACGTAACGGAATCCAAATCCTTCAATTTCCTTGTACGCAATACGTACAGTAATTTGATAATAATATCCTTCGAAGGTTCCAAGATCAGCACATCATCATGTAGTCCTGAAGATTGAGGCAGGTCTTTGGGATTTTCGTAAACGCATTCAAAACTTTTACTGGCCGGAAGCGCCGATGGGGACAGCAGTTCGACAGGTTTATCATTGATAAAAATCTTCATGGCTGCATTGTTTTGTCAAAAATGCATTTTTTTTTCACCCATCACAACCTTCCTTAAAAAATTATCCCATAATTTTATTGCATGGAAATTTTCAATCCCTCAACAGCTAAATTAGTCGCAAAAAAACTACTGGAAATCGAGGCCATTCGGCTTGCACCAAAAAGCCCATTTACCTGGGCATCTGGCTGGAAATCCCCCATTTATTGTGACAACCGGTTATCTCTGTCCTATCCCGAACTTCGTACCTTTATCAAGGAAAGTTTGGTGAGTGTTATCCATGAAAATTTTTTATCCGTAGAGGCTATAGCCGGAGTAGCTACGGCGGGTATCCCGCAAGGTGCCCTTATTGCCGACAAATTAACCCTCCCATTTATCTACGTCCGGTCCAAGGCAAAAGGTCACGGCATGGAGAACATGATTGAGGGCAAAGTAATTGCGGGGCAAAAGGTGGTCGTGGTAGAAGACTTGGTCTCCACGGGCGGAAGTTCTCTCAAGGCGGTCGAAGATCTCCGAAATAATGGCGTGGACGTACTGGGTATGGTAGCCATCTTCACCTATGGCTTTGATGTTGCCAGGATAAATTTTGAAGATGCCGGTATCAAACTGGTTTGTCTGAGTGACTATTACCACATGCTGGAGCAGGCGTTGACAGACAAGCTTATCCCAGATGACGCACTGGCCACCCTTCAGAAATGGAGCCAGGATCCGGGAAGCTGGGGAAGAGAATAAGTCCGCATGGCAGCAGGGAGCCGGCAGTTCAATATTTCTCGGTGATACCCAATCCAAATAACGCAAAGTCGTATTTTACCGGGTCAATCGGGTCAAGGTGACGTAAGTTTTGTGTGAGTTCAAGTGCTGTAATCCAATCTGTTTGTTTGCGCTCAATAAGGCCTAGTTTCCGTGCCACCCTGTCTACGTGCAAATCGCAGGGACAGATGAGCTGGTAGGGCTGTAGGGTTTTCCAGATGCCAAAATCCACTCCCATATCATCCTTGCGGACCATCCAGCGCAGAAACATAGTGATACGTTTGCAGGCAGACTTCCTGAGGGGAGTCGCCACGTGCTTACGGGTACGCAGGGGAGCATCCTGGAGCGAAAAGAACAGCTCGTGAAAGTTTGCCAAAAGGGTGCCAAGGATATCGGCATGCTCCGTCCACCCGATGGTAAAGGCTTCTTCCAGGCTATCGTGGTGTTGATAAAAATTCCTGAAAAACTGAATAAAATACAGCGTGTCGAGGTCGTTGAATGTGCGGTGTTTAAAATTCAACAAACGCTTGAGATCGTGACTGCTGTGATTCAGTACAAAGTCATGGGGACTGTTGTCCATCATTTCCATGAGAACAAGGCACTTTTGAACGATGGTTTTGCGCTGTCCCCAAGCAAGTGTGGCAGCAAAAAAACCAGCAATTTCAATATCCTGTGGTCGCGTAAACCTGTGGGGAATAGAAATGGGGTCCAAGGGTATGAAATCAGGTTGGTTGTACAGGGAAACCTTTTCGTCTAAAAAATCTTTGAGTCGGTGGTCCATCAGGCAATGGCCACTTTGACCTCTCCGCCCTGAATGCCGTCAAACCATTTGAAATAAACAAAATTTTCCTCTTTCTCGGACACGTGCCAGTCAAAGCACTTGATGGTCGTGAGTTTCCTGAGTTGGTCTTCATCGGGATTATAGAGACAGATATCAAAATCCGGAATTTCTTTGATGTCGGTAGAATTCCACTTCTCCATGATTAGGCCTTCTTTTATAATCTTTATTTTTTTACCGAAAATATGCTCATCAAGGACGGAAGGGATGCCGTCTTTCCTTCTAAACTGATAGCAGTTTGGTCCGAAAAGAATCTGCTTGTGGAGCCGTCCTTCAATAAGATCCGCCTCGGTGGAAATGGTTTCCCAGCCACCCAGTTCTTTAAATTCTTCCGTATCTACCGAGGGTCGGATGCTTTTCAACAACCTTGAAATCCAAGAAAAAACCAGGGTAATTCCTATGAAAACCAATCCAAAGGTGGCCAAAAAAGGATAAGAAAGGATAAAGATAGCGTTCCAAACAAACTTAAATATGTGATGGAAAAGGAGTTGGAATTTATTCATTTTAGGTAGCTCAATACCTCAAAATTACATGATTATCAGTGAATAAACAAACTCCTGCTTCTATTATCATACCAGCAACTTCCATTTCGCCTGATCCCAATAACCGTCTGTTTAATAGGAAATTTCCACGGGGAACCTGGAATTGACTGCCTTCAGTTGGTCGAAGGCTGCTTTGGACAATTTAATCACAAGCTTGGTATTGTCCCCTGTGTTGGGTAGTGCGCCTACTACCCGTGCAAAAACGGTGATATCATTGCTTTCATTCCTGACCCTCATAATTGTTCCCACTGGCGCATCCCGGTGTAAGACCAGGTACTTCTTGTGGTTGCCTGTCCCTTCGATGACTTCGGCCTGCCCTGTCTCTTTGATATTCTTATATGCCGTAGAGGTGGCTTCGCTATTGGAAGGACTGGCGCCATTCACCTGGGGTCTTGGAGCTCCCGAATTATCCAAAGTGTTGCTTTCGGGCCCAGGATACCGGGTGACAGGAATTGCCACACCTGTTTCCCTGCCAACCTTCAAGGTTTGGCCCGGTGAAAGGTTATTGGATGACAGGGCATTCCATGAAATCAGGTCCTCTACCTTGGCCTCGTATTGCCTGGAGATAGAAAACAGCGTTTCTCCCTGTGCCACGGTATGCGATATCCAACCGCCAATGGTCGATATGGTGGAAGTTGCCTCTCCCATCTGATTCGGTGAACCCGCAAGATCTGGCTTTTCAGATGTTTTTGAGGTTTTGGATTCCCCGATTGCGGAGGCTCCACTGTTCTTTTGCTTCTTTGCGGAAGGGGCTTTGCCTTCTACCGGACGATTCGCTGTGGCTGCCTTTTGATCTGCCACTGCCACTGTATCTTCCATTTTCTCACTCTGTACCGGAAAATCTGATGAAACAGTTTGCCGGATAATCAACCCCTGGCCAATACTTAAATCGTTACCTTTAAGGTTATTCCAAGCCATCAAGTCTGCTATGGAAACCTTGTGCTTTTGGGAAATAGCAAAAAGTGTCTCCCCCTGTGCCACCTGATGAAGCAAGGTTCCTTCCGGAAGTTCTTCTTTTTCGATATAGGGTACCCGTATCCGTTGGCCAATTTTCAATCCATCCTTTAGGGCTTCATTGCTTTGCACGATTTCATTTACCGGGGTGGAGTATCTTCGGGAAATCCCAAACAAAGTTTCTTGGGGAGAAACTTCATGGATGATAAACGTCTTGTCACCCTCTCTCTCCACACCTATGGAGTCCATGTGTGCCAGTGGAGAGGCAAGCACAGGGACTGAAAAAAAACAAAATCCGATGATCAATATTTTACCCTTCATTTTACTATTCTTTTTACACCTAAACGTCCGATGCCCATGCAAATTTCAAATTTATTTTCTCAAATCCAACTTCAAGCTAAACCATTTGGGGGATTAAAACATTTAATCATTATATTCCCCCCTAAATGATTCCCCAATGAGAAGACTTCCACTAATTTGTCTGTTTTTCATCTTCTTTCTAGTCAACGCTTTCGGTCAATCCGAAGATATTGAAACAAAAAAGGAAAATGAAAATACCGTTTTTGTCTTTGAAATGAAAAGTGACATCGATCCCAGGATGAACCGCAAAGTCCGGTTGGCACTCGAAGAGGCGAAACGAATCGAGGCAGACCTGATCATCATCCATATGGACACCTATGGTGGCGCCGTCAACGATGCCGATGATATTCGGACTATGATATTGGAATCCAAGATTCCCATCTATTCTTTTATTGACAAAGATGCCGCATCTGCCGGCGCTTTGATATCTATTGCCTGTGACAGTATCTACATGGCTCCAGGTGCCAGTATTGGTGCTGCCACGGTGGTTCTGGGGGGCACGGGAGAAGCCGCCCCGGATAAATATCAATCCTACATGCGCTCCATGATGCGGTCAACGGCAGAAGCCAATGGGAGGGATCCCAAGATTGCCGAAGCCATGGTGGATGAAAAGCTGGAGGTCGAAGGTGTAAGTAAAGCTGGAGAAGTTATAACATTCACGGTTTCAGAGGCCATCGAAAATAATTTCTGCGAGGGTCGGGCATCCTCCATTGAAGACTTGCTGGCCCAACAGGGCAAGTCAGACTATGAAATCATCTATCACGAACCATCTACCGTTGAGGATGTCATAGCCGTGTTCCTGAATCCGGTTGTTAGTGGATTTTTGATTTTGATTATTTTTGCCGGCATTTATTTTGAACTGCAAACTCCAGGGATTGGCTTTGCGCTGCTGGCAAGTGTCATCGCCATCATCTTGTATTTCATCCCCTATTACCTGACCGGGTTAGCCACCAATTGGGAAGTTGCTGTTTTTATCGTTGGGGTGGTTTTTCTCCTGGTGGAAATTTTCGTCCTTCCAGGATTTGGGGTTTTTGGCATATTGGGAATATTAGGTGTCCTTACAGGCCTCACACTCGGTATGATTCCGAACGAAGCATTCGATTTTACCTTTGTGGCATCGGGCAAGTTGTTTTCCGCCTTGCTTACCGTCATATTGGCAGCCATATTGGCTACGGTTTTGATATTTAGCCTTACGCCCAAGGTCAATGAATGGAAGGCATTTAGCAGCATTTCCTTGGCGACAACCCAGCAAAGTAACGAAGGATATACCGCTACTTCCTATAGCGACTCCATGGTGGGCAAGGAAGGAATTGCCCATACCCGGCTGTTACCGAGTGGCAAAATCCTGGTGGAGGATGAGGTATACGATGCGTATTCCAGAGGGGAATTTATTGCCCGCGGCGAAAAAGTTAAAATAATAAGCGCAGAAGGAACCTCCTTAAAAGTAAAGAAAGTTTAAAAATTCCAGCCTGTTTTGTTACTTTTAATTTCCGGTGTAAAATTGCGTTGCCAAATTCGGGACGAGATGCATCGAAAGTGCAACGTTAATCAACTAAAAGGCCTGTAGATGACTGTATGGAAGAGGATATATTCCGTTTACGGTACGGTGATTTTTTTCTCCGTGTTCCTTTTACTGCTTCCCATCTTTTTCCTGACGATAGAAATTCCCGGTCTAAAACGATATGGAAGGAGATTGAACCGGATTTGGTCCAAACTGTTTTTTGGCCTTTTGCTTATCCGGGTTAAGATTGAAAACCTGGACAACCTCTTACACCAAGACGGCCCTTTTGTGATTGTATCCAACCATTTTTCTTACCTGGATATTCCCGCATTGGGTCTGATTCCTTCGGATTTGGTTTTTGTCGGCAAAGCCTCCTTGGGAAATGTCCCGCTTTTTGGGTACATGTTTCGTAATTTACACATCGCCGTAAACAGAAACAGCCTGAAAAGCAGGGGTGAATCCATGCTGAAGGCCAAAGAAATCCTGGCTGAGGGAACGAGTGTGGTGATTTTTCCCGAGGGAGGGATCAACAGTCCAGAACCTCCCCTCTTGGGAAAGTTTAAAGACGGTGCCTTCAAAATCGCCCAAGACAAACAAATTCCGGTAATTCCTATCACTTTATCCTATAATCACTTAATTTTGCCCGATGACGGCAGGTTTTTGTTGCGGCACATGACTGCCAGGGTAGTGGTTCATCCACCTATCCACTGGAACACTGAAAATCCGCAGCCTGTGTCAGAAGTAAAGGAAATGTGCCGGCAGGTAATCCAGGAGCAATTGCTGATAGACAACCCTGAGGTAGGTGCCTTTTCGGTTTCCAGTTTAAACTAACCGTAGAAAGCCGGGAGAAAATACCCGTACCAAGATAGTGTATAAAACCCATGAAATTAGATACCAATACCCTCAAAAAAATAGCACACCTGGCCCGCCTGGAATTTGATGAAGAAAGTGCGGGGAAGATGACCCAAGACATGAATCAGATTCTGGATTGGGTAGAAAAGTTGAATGAATTGAATACCGATCAGGTAGAACCCCTGACCACCATGTCCTCCGAAGTGAATGTGATGCGGGAGGATGTGGTAGGCACACATCTGGATCACGAAAAAGGGCTGAAAAACGCACCTCAGCGGGATTCCGACTACTTTAGAGTACCGAAGGTACTCGAATAAATACAGGACGGTTGGACAAAAAAATCCTCTATTTTGGTTTTATACTGCTCCCTGCTCTGCTTACCGTCTTGGCAGCCTTGGGTGGCATTGTCCTACAGTTTTTAGGGTATAGTCCCGCACTGCCAATCTTGGCCGGGATCACGGCAGAAAAGGTAAATATACCTCTCGATGTCCTATCCTTGGGGTTTGCGACGTTTATCCTCGAAACCCAGAATTACCTGATTTTCCAAGTTTTTGAGTCCCTTCCTCCCCGGCTCTTCCCAACTTTCACCCAACTCACAGGAGGTATTCTTTGGCTGCTTTTCAGCCTGGCTGTCACCCTTTTCACTGATTTCAAACGCTACTACTTCATCGCTGCCATTGGAGCGGTGATTTTCCTGCTGACGCTGGGTGGGTTGAACGGGCTGAACATCGGAGGCATCGGCTCCAACAACGCCTTGATTCTCGCCCTGGCAGGATTAATCCTTCCGGCTGTCTTGATACAAACCTTCTTTGAATCCAAAGGTTGGACATTTAGGACCATTTGGATCCTGACATTATCGGGGGTGACCTATTTCCTTTTGATCTGGCTTTCGGGGGCAGTCGCCCCTACCCTATTATTTACGGAGAATCTCAGCCTCATGGCCGCTGCTGTTTCCGGGATCTTCCTGATATATATCGGCCACGGAGCTATATCGGCCATCTACCTCATGTTGGCAACCCTTAACCGCGGGATAGGATTGCGGATTTCCTGGCACCTGACCATCTTTGCCATATTATACTTGGGCATGCTGGTGCTTATATTTCTGCGCCTGATGGGTGAGGTCGACTTGGGGTTCCCGCTTCCACCGACGTTTGTCCTCTTTGTCCTCACGGGAATCCTGGCCTATGTAGACAACAGGATAAAGATCCGGTCAGTCAGCCAGCCTTACGGGCACCCCTGGGTGGGAGAAGGCGTTTTTCTAATCGGTTTGGCCATCACTTCCTGGGTGTGGTTCCGGGCAGACCTGGTAGCCAATACCCCGCTTTCTGACTTTCTTCAACACCTGTTTATCTACAGCCAACTTGGTTTTGGAATATTGTTTTTCCTTTACCTGATTACCAATTTTCTGGGCATCATGAATACAGGCCAAGCGGTGGATAAAATCTTGTACCGGCCTCCTTTTTTCTCTCTACTGCATATGCGGATAGGAGGATTGTTGAGCATGTTGGTTCTGACCATCTATGCGGACGGCATCGTGGGTGTCCAGTTTGGCACGGCTTCCACGCACCTGTCTGCGGATTATTACTACGCCACCGGCAAAATGCGCCAGGCGAGCATTCTCTATGAAAACAGTTTTGACCGCTACCGGAACAACCCCAAAGCCTTGCATGCAGTGGCCCATATTGCTTTGGAACAAAAGCAACCCACTTTGGCGATCACCACGCTGATAAGAAGCTTTGATTCCCGTCCCCAGGTACCGGATATTTTGCTGCTGAGTGCCAATCTCCTGAAAGTGGGAAAAGTGACCGAAGCCATGTTTTACCTCAAAGAGGGACTAACCTATTTCCCCAATAACGATTTTCTGCTAAATAATCTCGCCTTGGTAAATAGCAGAATCAATCAGGGGGTGGAAGGACACCGGCTTCTTTCCGAGATGAAAAGCCACGCAGCCCTCAGGGATGCGAACCTGGTAGGCCTGGAAATCAAGCATCAGTTATCCCATCAGACGGATTTGGCAGATAATAACCTGGCGGGCAGCATCAATACATTGGTCCGGTACAACCTTTCCGGAGACCAAGCGCACTTTGTCCTGCAGACAGACAGCATCAGTCGGGTGAGTTTGATGAATAAGGCCATCTTGCGCAACCAATGGAGTAACCGTGTAGCAGGGGACATCGATGCCGATCTGATCCTTCTGGACAGCCTTGTCTCCCAAAACTTTCTTCCTTCTGAGGAAGCGGAACTCCGGGAGACGGCCATTGTGCGGAACTATCAGGGTGCCCGGATCAACGCGCTTCTCAAAACAGTAAACGGATTGGCCTTTAATTTTCCCAACAGTGCCGGATATTACCACTCCTTTGAGGCCTTGGTATTCTTGGGGCAGATGGATTTTGAAAAGTCCGCCCAAGCCTGGGTGAGGGCGGAAAAAATGGGATTTTCGAAGTTTACCGAAGACCACTTGTCCATCCTGTATTTTGGTGGAAGGCCTGAAGATGCTGAAATCATTGCGCTCAAATACACCCTCTCCTACCCGGACTGGATGAGGTGGGATTCCTCCGGAAACTTGGTCGCAAATGACACGCTGCATTTGGTCAGGGGATTGTCCCGGTTGCTTCCAAGCCTCAAAAAAGACTTTTGGGGGGATTTTGAGCAGTTATCGGATCCTTCGCTCAAAGCTTTTTTTGCTTACCAGGTCCTACTCCGCAAGGCCCACTGGCTGGAGGGAGGCGAAATAGACACCTTGGCTGAAGCAATAGCTGCTTATCCGCCTCCGAATACCCACGAGGCTAAACTGCTTATCGAGGCCCTAAAGGCCAAAAATATCCCCGACAATCCGGATATGTTAACCCGATTGAGTCGGTTTTATGGCGATAAGTCAGCAGGCAATGCCTACTGGACACCGATCCTCCTACAGCGGTTGGCTGCCTTGGAGGAAGATCTGGACAAATATAACCTCCTGCAGGATGCCGCCCAGTTCAACAAAGATCCCCTGCTGTGGATAGCGCTGGTCCGTTATAGCCGGATCTTGGGCCTGGACCGGTATGCCAGCAGCAACCTGAACACCATGTCCGAGTGGATTTCAGGCGAAGATTTGATTGAATTGCAGCTTAAGCATTTTTAGGTTTTTCCAACCTTTGTGGTCTTCCAGAACTCAAAGGTTTAAATGGCTCTCCCCAATTGGTGCCGATTGTATCTACATACATTATTTTACACGGATTATCTTAGTATGTAAAATAATCCCTTTTAAAAGCATATACTTAGCCATTGTAAATGGCTTGAGGTAAACCGTATCTCTTTTTATAAATCGAAATAATAGGATGAAGTTACAAACTTTACCCAGACAGGGATTTTGAAAAAGCTTAAGATTGAGGAAAATTTATTTGTTTGTAGTCTTAAGACAAATTTCAAGAAAAGTTATAAAATTTCCGATAAATTATTCAGTAATGTCCTTTAAGAGAATAGATATAAAGCATATTGTCCTTAATGGCATAGACAAAGCGATGTTCTTTGTTT
>JBBQXZ010000018.1:0-34188 GCA_038209145.1 Cytophagales bacterium
AACTTTGGTTTTCCGTCGTTGTTTGCCAGGACGACAGTCCAGCCGTTTTCACTGGAAAGCAGCACCATGGCCCTGGCATCCCCGGGGGCAAAAAAACCGCTTTCCCCGTACCTGATGGACTTCAATCCCTGAACCGGGGCATTTGTGATCAGCAGTCCCAGGGAAGCATCGCTCCTGGGTGTGTTGACTTCGGTGAAATGCCTGTTTCCCGCCAACAGTAAATCCTGATTTCCATCCCCGGTGAAATCATGGGCGATGATTGCCCTGACAGTGGAGAACTGCGCCTCCACCGGAAGCGGTTCGGTGACATATTTTCCTTCCTTCTTGCGCAGCACCATGCTGCGGAATTCCACAGCGGTATGCCTCTTGGCCTGGGAAAGATATTCCGCCGGATAGATCCGGTCGATCGGCGCGGCGGCAAAGGACGCATAGTCGAGGAATGATCTTTTTACCGAAGGGTTCTGCTCCCCGAGGGCGTTTTTGTCCCTGACCGGATACAGCTTCCCGTCTTGCGTATAGGCAACTGCTATACCATGTGCCCCGTTTCCGTCCAGATCCCCTGTGTACATGACCATGGGCAGTCCGTCCCCTTTCCTGTATCGGTGGTTCATTCCCTTGTTTCCGGCGATTATTTCAGGGATACCGTCCCCGTCCAGGTCCGCCGTGGCCAGGCTTTCCCACCAGCCGGAACTTTCCCCCAGTCCCATTTCCGCGGTAATCTCGGTGAATCCGTTGCCGGTGTTTCTGAAGATCCTTATGGGCATCCACTCCCCTGTAACCACCAGGTCGGGCCGTCCGTCTGCGTCAACGTCGTGCCAGACAGCGGACGTTACCATCCCCGGGTTCTCCAGCGGTTCCGGTGTGACATCGGTGAATTTTCCCCCGGTATTTTTGAGCAGGCGGCTTCTTGGATATGTCCCGTAGCTGCCCGGGACCAGCCTGCCTCCCACAAAAAGATCGGTAAGCCCGTCCCCGTCAAAGTCTGCCGCCGCCACCGCCTGTCCGCTGACCCCGTTGCCGGGCAGCGCCTGTCCGGCTTTTATAAATCCGCCCTTCCCGTTGTTGAGATATAGCCTGTCTTCCAGAAGTGGGGAGCCTTCCGGCAGGTCGTTTCCCCCGCTGACCACATAGAGGTCCGGATTTCCGTCCCCGGTCGCATCAAAAAAAAGCGCCCCCGTATCCTCGCGCTCGGCGTCCTTTTCCCAGTATGCGGGCTGGCCGGCATAAAAGGTGCCGTCCTGGTTTTGCAGGTAGAGTTTTCCCGCCTGGTTTCTGGCACCTCCGATATAGAAATCATCCAGACCGTCCCCGTTGACATCGGCCGAGGCCAGGGCAGGCCCGATCTGGGACAGGCTGTGGGGGAGCAGTATTTCGGTATCGAAATCGTTGTAGGGGTCTTCCCGGTGTGAGAAGTCCACGCCGAGGGACAGGTTTTCCCCCAACCTGAACAGGGGGGAGAATGAAGGTTTTTTCGAAGCCGGTCTGCCGGTTCCCTTTTCCAGCGTGTGGTGGAGGTCGGATTTGGGGTTGTAGTGCATTTCCCGCAGCCCTCCCGGCCAGACCAGTTCCAGGGAGTCCACTTTGTCGTTTTGGCCCAGTCCGAAATGAAGTACGGGCTCCACGGAGGACTGAAACCCCCTGGTAAGGGTGAGTTCCTGGTACTGGGTATCCCCGTTCTGCCAGAGCTGCGCCTTCGTACCAAGTCCGAACCTGTTGCCTCCCGGTGCCCGCAGGGAGATCCTGAGAAAATGGAGGGAGTCGGTCTGAACGGACCTGTTTTCATAAACCGACGCCGGCCCGTCCAGGTTGTTGACCACCAGGTCGAGGTCCCCGTCCCCGTCCAGGTCCGCATAGGCGGCCCCGTTGGAAAAACCTTCCAGGTCCAGTCCCCAGTCGGCACCAACCTCCGTGAACTCAAGTCCGCCGGCATTGCGGTAGGCGAAGTTGCCTACCCGATGGACCGGAATCTTTTCAATGTCTTTTCTATCTAAAATAAGTTCCGTATTGGTATTCCTACTGTTTTTCCAATAATCATTGTCATTGACATCCCTTCGAATGCCGTTGGTGATGAAAATATCCTTCCATCCGTCGTTGTCAAAGTCTGCCATCAATACGGCCCAGCTCCAGTCTGTCCGGTCCACCCCCGCAAGTTGGGCAATTTCGGAAAACACAGGTCCTTTGCCGTCCGGTCTGACCCCCTGGTTGAGCTGGAGGGTATTGATCATGTATTGGTAATGGTGTCCGATGTTAACGTTTCTCCAAAACATGTTTCGGCTTACCTCTTTAGTATTTGTATGCTTCCTGAAATGATCTTTAGGCATCATATCCAACACCATAATATCAAGCCTACCGTCATTATTAAGATCAGTTGCATCCACCCCCATACCGAAGTGGGAGGTATGTCCTATTGCATTTTTAATATCATCCTTAAATGTACCATCTCCCTGGTTGATGAAAAGGTAATCCGGGGTAAGAAAATCATTCGCCACATAAATATCGGTAAACCCATCCCGGTCAAAGTCAGCCACAACGACTCCCAATCCGAATCCATATCTGTTAATCCCGGCTTGGTCGGTAATATCCTGAAAATGATTTCTTTCATTTTTAAAAAGCTTGTCAGACCCATCCTCAGGGGTTCCTATATTCATTTGGAGGTTCACTGTCTTATTGAAATCAACGGGGTGGTTCAATAAGTACATATCCAAATCTCCATCGTTTTCCATATCAAAAAAAACGGCCTGTGTAGAATAACCTTGGTCACCTAATCCCCACTCCTTGGCAACTTCAGAAAAGGTCATATCCTTATTGTTGAGAAAAAGCTGGTTGGCTCTTTTGGAAAATTTTCCCGAGTAACAGACATAAATATCGAGCCACCCGTCCCCATTTACATCTGCCATCGTGACACCGGTGGACCAGGATTCGCTCCCTTCAATCCCTGCTTTTTCGGAAATATCCTCAAATATAAAATTCCCCTTGTTCAGGTAAAGTTTGTTTTTTACCTGGTTACCCGTAAAAAAAATATCCGGCAAGCCATCATTATTGATGTCACCGATGGCTACCCCTCCACCATTGTAGAAATAGTAATAAAGTAGGTAATTCCAGTTTTGATACTCTGTTAAATTATTTTCAAAATTAATTTCTGAATGAGAAACAGGCACTTTCCTAAATCGACTATTTTCTTGTTCCTTCTTGCATGCGCACAGAAGAAGCAGTGCCAGAAAAGTAATAACCAACTGATTACCAACCATATTCAATAATTTTAGGCTATATTTCACCAGTTCCTAAGGTTTGACAAAAAACGGCACATTGGCAGTAGCTACTTTGTTTTGACCATCCGTAACATAGACAAACACCCTATACGGACCTTCCTTTTGTGGAGCTTTCATATTGGCCTGTCCATCTTCGGAGGACCTAATAAGATCAGGCACCGACTTGGGTCTGTCTTCCCGGTCGCCTCCAACACTGAATTCTTTGGGTTCCGGGAGTATTTCCCACCTGTATGCCAAAGCGTCATTTTCGGGATCAGTTGCAACTGCCAAAACACTGTATTCTTGGTTGGGTTGAAGGTATATATTATCCACAGCATTTCGATTGTCCAACTGCAATGAATAGATATGAGGAGCCTTGTTTTCAGGCCATTTACCGGACCAAAGAAAATGCATTACATCCAAAACCTCTGACTCCTCTCCGGCTTCGGTAAATAATCCATACCAAGTTGGCGTTCTTTCCTGTTTTTGACCCCAGAGAAAAACATATGAACCTAAACATTTTTTCTTGTCCCGGTTCATGGAATAGTTATATCGGCGTCTATAAACAGCAGCTTTCTCACTGCTAGTTTCCTCAATGGCAATATCCCATTCTGTCTGTAATCCTTCCCAATGGCCAGTTGGACCCCATTCGGTCACCATGTAGGGACCATTCCATCCCACACTGCGAATGGTTCTTGGTAAAGTTTCCAATCCACCGTAAGTATTGATGGATAATAAATCAATATTAGTACATCTTTTCTTTACCAGGTCTATTACCGTTTTATTCGTGCCTGCCAAAACAGTAGTGGTTGGGTGATTGGGATCAATTTCATGAATCATCTTCGAAATTTCATTGACGGCATACCAAACTTTTGGGTTTGAATACTCCAGATTCAATTCATTTCCTATCCCCCATGCCAGTAATGCAGGATGGGATTTGTATTTCTCCACCTCTTTTTTTAGGTTTTGAAACTGTTTTTCTACTGCTTCTTCATCATCATAGTCAAAACCATGCCGTTCACGTGCCACACCTAGTCCCATCAAGACAGTCAGTCCATTTTGATGTGCTGAATCAAGGACTTCTTTTCCATTTTTTGTACTCCAGGTCCGGATGGAATTTCCTCCATAAGCAGGTACTCGATACATATATTGACTTCCTCCTGCTCCCTTTACGTAATAGGGCTGTCCATTTCGGAGAAATTGATAACTGCTGTCAGGAAGCATTTCCAATTCTACCCTTACAGCGGTTTGGTCAGATAAATTTTGCGAATGACCATTGGTAACCAGTGTAACAAGGAGAATGAGTGATAGGTCAACAATTTTTTTCATTTTATGGTGCTTTGGGTGTGTGTCTCGAGCAAATTAAGGAATTTTGCTTTGATATAAAATGAATATACCCCTTAACTTTGAACATAATCTGATTGGGCTTTTGAAATTATTCGGGTTTGCCTTATATTATAATTCACAAGATTTTGAAAATATATATTCATTCAGCACAGATCATTCAGCTAAACCCATTCTTTATATTGGTTATGGGTATATGTTTTTTGTTTTCCTGCCAAAAAAATAAGGAGGGAAAAACTCCTGATTTTGGATCTTTTGAAAATGAAATGACCATAAACATGGACACTTTGAGGTTGGAAGGCCGTCCAGAAGGTACGGTGAAAATGATCCAACTATTAAATAAATTAAGGAAAGAAGAAAATCCTGAGATCAACATTTATTTGAATTCCAGGAGGGCAAATTTATTCAAAGAATTATCAGAGGAGGCTACGAATGATCAGGAAAAATGGAAATATAAATTTCTAGCTGCTAAAGAAAGCTTAAATGCAGGAAATACTTGGTCTGCAATTGATATATTCCAGGAAATCCTCCGAAATCAGGATTCTGTAATGAGTTATATTGATGCAGATGTTAGAGAGATTTTCGGATTGTTGGGAATTGCCTACATACGTTTAGGTGAACAGGAAAACTGTCTTCGTTACCACAATCACCAGTCCTGTATTTTACCAATCGGTTCTTCTGCCCAACACCAATGGGAGTTGGGATCGGAAAAAGCAATGGAATTTTATGCTGTTTTATTAAGAAATAATCCCGGTGATTTACACAGCAGGTGGCTGTATCATATTGCAGCCATGACCTTAGGGAAATACCCTGATGAGATTCCCCATGATTTGTTGATACCGATTATAGGTATGGATAAAATGGTAGATTTCAAACCTTTTAGGGATGTGGCAGGCAATTTGGGAATAGATACCAATGGGTTGTCCGGGGGTGTTGCGATGGAAGATTTCACAGGAAATGGTTTTCTTGATATTATGACGAGTTCTTTCGGTATGAGTGATCAATTGTTTTTTTATGAAAACCAAGGTGACGGAACATATGTGAATAAAACAAAGGAAGCGGGATTGTTGGGGATTACCGGAGGGCTTAATCTAATTCACGGAGATTACAATAACGATGGTTATCCGGATGTTCTGCTGTTACGTGGAGCGTGGAAGGGTTCTGAGGGAGAAATCCCCAATTCCCTTTTAAAAAATAACGGAGATGGCACTTTTGAAGACGTAACTCATGAGGCGGGAATTTTATCCTTATTTCCTACCCAGACTGCCTCTTGGGTCGATGTAGACAATGATGGTTTGTTAGATCTTTTTATTGGAAATGAATCCAAAGGTGAGCTATTGAATTTTTCATCCATACCCGGAAGAAAAGATTATCCTTGTGAGTTATTCATGAATAATGGAGATGGTACCTTTCGAAGTGAAGCAAAACAAGCAGGTTTGGATGTTTCTGCTTTTGTGAAAGGAATAAGCTGGGGGGATATTAATAATGATGGTTATCCAGATGTATATATTTCTGTATTAGGAGGTAAAAACAAGCTCTTTATCAATCAATCACGATCTAAAGGACAACCCTATTTTGAAGATATTACGGATAGGGCAGGGGTGGGTAATCCCTACCACAGTTTCCCGGTTTGGTTTTGGGATTTTAACCAGGATGGTTTTCTGGACATCTTTGTATCTGGGTATGGAACAGAGGAAACGGTTCCTTATTCTGTAGCCGCGGGGTATTTGGGATTACCTACAGGAGCGACTTTGCCGAGGTTATATAAAAACAATGGTGATTTAACATTTACGGATATGAGCAGGGAAGCCGGTTTACATACTCCCTTGTTCAGTATGGGAAGCAATTTTGGTGATATCAATAATGATGGTTACCCTGATTTTTACGTGGGTACAGGAGTGCCGGAACTGCATTCCCTTATTCCCTCTCAAATGTATTTGAACGAGCGTGGCGAAAGTTTCGCAAACGTGACTTTTGAGGGTGGTTTTGGACATTTGCAAAAAGGCCATGGGATTGCGTTTGGGGATATAGACAATGACGGAGATCAGGACATTTACTGTGTAATGGGTGGGGCCTTTGAAGGTGATATATATAGAAATGTACTTTTTGAAAACCCCGGTAATAACAACAATTGGATCAGATTAAAGCTGCATGGAAGTCAGGCTAACCGCTCGGCTATAGGTGCCAGGATAAAATTATCGGTTTCTTATAAGGATGGCTCCAGCAGGGAGATATACAATACAGTCACCACAGGGGGTAGTTTTGGATCCTCTCCCCTACAACAAGAGATTGGGTTGGGAAAAGCAGTCCGGAAAATTAATACCGTAGAGGTCAGATGGCCGGATAATGAACTTACTAAAACGGTTTATGCTGATATTGATTCAAATACTTTTTGGGAAATTCACCAAAATAGGGATAATCCCGTCCAACTATTTCCAAAAAAAGTGGAGTTGACCTCCAATAGCCAACTCCACCCCTGATAAAATTTTAATAATAAATATAGGGGACATTTTCTATAATTTGATGGAAAGGTTCCTTATTTCCAGTAGCTACATCATAAAGTCTTTCATTGGTTGTTTTGGCGGCATCTGTCCATTCCCGGTATGGCCGGAGAGTCACATCCATTACCCCAATTTGATAGTTTTCCCCATCATGTCTACCTGTCCAGGGTTGGTCATTCCATTGAAAATAATGCATCCCTATCACTTCATCTCTTGCAAATCCTTGTTCGAGGTAGTGCCTTAAGGCGACACCTCTTTCCTCCTGATTTTTTGCCGCCCGAATCCCCGAGGCCGGCAAACCCCGGTCGGTGGCCCCATGATGGAATTCTCCGATAATAACGGGCTTACCCGTTTTTTCATAAATCTCGTGTGTAGGAGGTGGATTGGGAGTACTGTATTGGTTGATGGAAAAAACATCCACGAAAGCACCTGTTCTATAAAATAAATCGGTACTGATAGAGGCAAATCTCATTCCCAGGTTTAAATGATTGGAGTCCACTTTTTTGGTCTCTTCCGAAACTACCTTTACATATTCATCCACCATCAGACCGGAAAACTCCCATAAATCTTCCTCAGCTTTGCTGCTGAAATCCAACTTATCTATTTCATAATCCTGAATGGATTCAAAATTCTCAAAGGCAGTTTTCCACGATTGGTTTAGGGAACTGATATCTTCATTGTATTTAGATGATAGCCAACCGATACATGCTGATTTGGTGGCGGAATTCTGCTTTGCACTGAGCATTTCAAATGCTAAATTGTGGGCACCAAATCCCCAATGGGGTTCATTTCTTAAAAAGTAACCAATGAGCAGGCTGTCATTTTTATAAGCTTCCAATTGACTGGCAAATTTTTTGGCGGCTACTCTGTAAGAAGGATCGAAAACATCAGGGAAGTCCCTGAAAATAGCGATTTCTGTGGAAGGAAACCCACTCATAGGGATCATATAGGGTAACCGCTGATTAGCGATAAAGGAGGAGTCCGACCAATTGGCTATGGTATTGAATCGCCAGGTTTTCATCAAATTGGCTGACATTACCTCCCATTTATTTCTCCAATTTTCTCCGAAAACCCGGATTAAATTGGAAGTAAGGAAACTGACCTGTTTTTGCCCTCGGTTGTTAGTGAGAGCTGCGGCAAAAGTTTTATCCTCCCCGGGTAACCAGTCAAACAGGTCCTCAGTACCTTCGACAGGCCCAAAGGAGAAGGGATTCATTACATCTGCACCTGTACTCAAAAAAGCATATCCATCCGGATCCACAAAAAACCATTTCCCGTCTTTTTGTTGGATGCGAAAGAACCCTTTTCCGGATAATTTTAAGTTTTTATCTCCACCATATTGACTCCAATCATCTGGGTAAGATGCGGATGAAATATCTTCTTCAAGTTGCCTGACCCTTTGAATCATTTCCTCCTCAGATGAAGTTTTTCCTTCCCAATTTTTATCTTTCCACTGACCCAATTGATCTATTACCGGCATGGAAAGGGATTCAAATGGATCAGGAAGATTTTCTGATAAGTAGACGTTATTGATAAGCAGTTTTGGCTGATAAAAACCCTTCATCACCGGTCTTAATCTAACTGATATCTGTCCAATTTCCTCCGGAGATAACCTTCTGCCCAAAACTGTCCCTTTCAACTGTCTCGGAAATCGCTGCATAAATATCTCCTGGCCATCGAGGTATGTAAAAGGAAATAT
This sequence comes from Cytophagales bacterium, assembly GCA_038209145.1. Taxonomy (GTDB): domain Bacteria; phylum Bacteroidota; class Bacteroidia; order Cytophagales; family Cyclobacteriaceae; genus Lunatibacter. The sequence continues at coordinate 8,793 of JBBQXZ010000018.1, forward strand.
GATCTTGGTTTTCAGTCTGGGATTGATACCAATCCTAGCACTGATATGAGGTTCATCCTTATCTGTATCCATTTTAAAGAAGTCCAAATTGATAACATTGGAAAAATCAGAATCGGAAAATACCTCTATCACTAAGTAATTAATATTATTGAAATCCACCTCCTGATTTTTATCTTTGATCAAAAGATGATTTTTTTCATCCTCAGGTTCGAAAAGAATCGAATTTTCTGATTTAAAGAAATGATGGTCAGGTGAAACATAACCCAAGTCCTCATTTAAACTTTTGGTGGTAAACACTATGGTTTTTCCTTCAGGTAGATCCTTTTTGTTGTTAGTTGTACAGGCGATGGAAACGAATAGGAGGAATAGGATGTATAGAATGTATAGATTGAATTTTTTAAACATGTCCTTTCATTTCAAGGTAAAAAAAACCGCCAAATTTTGGCGGTTTTTAATGGTTTAAATTTTAATGATCTGAAATTTATCAATAGCCGGGATTCTGCACCAGGTTCTGGTTCAGGTCTATTTCTGCTAAAGGAAGAGGAAATTTATAATGCCTTGGAAGCTGAATATTTCCTCTGCCCTGGGGGTTCACAAATTGGTCAATTAAAGCTTGGTCATCCAATACGTTTTGTCTCCAAAGATCCAATAAGCCAGTTCCTTCCAAAGCCAGTTCCCAAAACCTTTCCCAGAGTATGGCGGTGATCAACTCCCGACCGGAAATGCCGGAAATGGGCTGTAACCCGGCTCTTTCCCTTACCCTGTTGATTCCGTAGTAGGCATTCTGGGTGGAATTGGCACCCATTGCCACGGCTTCGGAATGCATCAATAGTACATCTGCAAATCGGATTACGTTGTAGTTATGGGGCCAATCTTCGGCTGAAAGAGAACATTGACAAAGATTCATTTTTCTCCAGTTAGGCCGATTAAAAGTATTGGCACCTCCTTCTCGATTATACCGGATAGTAACGCCTGAATTGTTTACAAATTGGGTCAGAAAAGTCCCTTCTATCCTTTCGTCATCTGAATTAAACGTGTCAAAGAATTCCGGTTCACCGACCACAGAGGACCAGCCCGGATTGACGTGGTGGATTTTTTGATCACAAATTTCTTGGAGTCTGGTACCCCTGAATTTCTGATTGCGGAATTTGGAAGCTTGACCGGTGGATTAAACTTGTATTCTAAAAATTCCGGAGGGTTTTCCAAAAAGGAGATTTACAAAGGTGCAGGCACGCTCCAACTTATGGAAAGGGACAGGGATCCGCATGGAAAATTGAATATTGTGGCACTGATTGCGCATGGAGAAGAAGTGCTGGTTAACTTTATCCATAAGGGTAATGGCGTTTTTGAAAGGGAAACGCTTATCAATATGCCACCTGTTTATGGTTCTTCATTCTTTGCCTTTGAGGATATCAACGGAAATGGTAAGGAGGAAATACTTTATGTAAATGGAGACAATGCGGATTTAAGCCCCATCCTGAAACCTTATCATGGGGTAAGGGTTTTTGAGGAAATAGATGGCCAATATAAAGAGACTTGTTTTCTGCCAGTAAACGGAGCCAATAAGGTGATTGCTTGTGATTTTAATGGAGACGGATTAAAGGATCTTGCGGTAGTGTCCTTTTTTCCAGATTTTAATAAGCACCCTGAAGAAGGGTTTATTGTTTTTGAGCAAAAGGAAGACGGTTCATTTTCCTCCATTGTTTTACCAGCCATCAAGGAAAGTCGATGGATAGACATGACTTTGGCAGACCTGGATGGAAATGGCAGGCAGGAAATCATTCTGGCAGCACATTTATTGTCCCAAGCGGCTGACATCCCCAATACTCTAAGGAGCCTTTGGGCGCAAAACAAGCATGCGTTGTTGAAAATATCTTATGAAGAAACGAACTGACTATTTCTCTCTAAATTCCATATCCGTTTTAAATGACTTTTTAGCTTGAGTTCGATTGTTACTTACCAAAGGAAGGGGCGAAACAATAATAATCACGGATGCAAGCCCGTGGCAATTGAATAAAACTGGATTATTTTGACGGCATTGCTTCCTTCTCCAGCAACAATGCTGACAAAATCCGACTAATAATTCTCTCCTTTTAGTAGTTTGACCAATATCCGAACTCAGGTCTTAAACCAATTACTTCTCGCTACCCATTAATGTAAATACAAAAACAACCCCCACAAAAACTAAAAGAGTTGCCTTCATTCTATCCGAACTTTTCAGAAATTCGCTAACTTAGTATCCCACCAAATATTCCCAATAAAATAACCATGGATCGAAGAATCTTTTTGAAGCAGATGGCAAAAACATTGCCCATTGCCACACTGTTGCCCCATTTCCCGCTAATGGCAGATAGCTGGCTGGAACGGGTGAAAATCACGGATGTCAAATGCATCAGGGCGCAACTTGGATTGCGGGTGAGCCCGTTGGTCAAAATTGTAACCGACCAGGGATTAATTGGGATTGGGGAATGCCACCATGACGAAAATGGCTTTGGTGCCAAGGACATCATAGAAAATGCCCTTAAGCCCATACTTATGGGTCAAGACCCTTTTGATCTGGAAAAACTATTGTTCAAAATGGGCACCCGCACCTCGTACTACGGTGGAAACCACGGGATAGCCACTCATGCAATTACAGGGGTAGAAATGGCACTTTGGGATCTAATCGGCAAAATTACCGGGCAACCCGTCCACAAAATTTTAGGCGGGGGATCGCATGTGAACCAGGTACGGGCATACCTCAACTCAGGCCCAAATGACCGGCTGGACAAGGATTCATGCGCGGAATATGCCGAAACGCTAAAAGCCCAAAAATACACTGCGGTAAAAATAAATGTCCTCAGGGATCAAAAATGGTTTGAAATAGACAACAGAAGGATCTCCAACATAGAAGTGGATCAAAACGAACGGGGATATGCCAATATCCGGGAGGCACTTGGAAATGAAATAGACATCGTGGTTCACTGCCACTGGGAGTTTGACTTCGAGAGTGCGTTAAAGCTGTGCAGGGCGGTGGCTCCCATGCGGCCCTGGTGGGTGGAAGATCCCCTGCCAATCGCCTATAACGAACAGTGGGTGAAGCTGACAGAACAGTCACCCGCGCCCATCCTATGCGGGGAAAACCTATACACCAGAGATGACTTTAGGCCATTCATAGTCAACCAGGGAGCACATATGATAGAAATTGACGTTTCCATGGCAGGGGGATTGTTGGAGGCTAAAAAAATTGCGGACCTGGCTGAACTCTATTATATGCCGGTGGCCACTCACAATGTGGCAGGGCCCATAGCCACGGTGGCATCTGCCCACTTGGCCGCTTCTGTAAGGGAATTCCTGGGTCATGAAATGTTTCTTCTGCAAGAAGGCGGAAAAGGCCTGCACGGTGACCCCGAAATCCTGGGATATGACCGACCTCTGGTGAAGGATGGGTTTATCCAACTATCTGACAAACCCGGTTTTGGGATTGAACTGAACGAATCCTTGCTTAAGAAATACCTGGCCGAGGGGGAAAAGATGTGGTAGATCAACACCCTATGTTGTCATATATTATCAGATTCGATAATGGATGTTCAACCAGTTATTCCGTCTTTACCCAGATCAACAAGTTCTTTATTCAAAAATCCATAGGGTCAGAGAAAGTTGGAATTTAAATTTAAGGTAGTTCCACATTGCTTTAAAGTTTGCAAATTCTTTTCCTTGACCTGTTTCCACAAGAAATTTTGATTGGCCCAATTCAAGTCGCCGGGATAATTGCCTAACCAATGAGAGATGTGTTCAATTCGGATGTCCATTTGGATATGTATTAAAATATCCTGCCTTAATCAAGTTGGCAAAATTTCACCTACCTAAGGGGATTGTTTGCCTGAATGGTAGCGAACTCGTATACGTGCTTTTGCGTGGTTTTGCACGTTATTTGGCGGCTTTAAATTGCACATTGAAATCAACGGAATTTTCTAAAGCATGATCTCAAGCAATGCCCCACAGTTGTTGTAAATCATATTCAATCCTTTTTTTGATTTGATTCAATCTTTTTTAATAGTTCCATTTGTTTTGCTTGACTTTCAAAAAGAACTTTAATCTGTTCTTGTAAAAGCAAATCAAGTTTTTGATTCAAAGACCTTATCTCCAATTCCGCTTTAAGGTTTATTAAATAGTCATTTTCACCTCTTTTTCTGTCTTTCTCTTCCTGTCTGTTTTGGCTCATCATAATAATTGGTGCTTGAAGAGCTGCTATGCAAGACAAAATTAGGTTCATTAGGATAAAAGGATAAGGGTCAAATTCGGCTCCTTTTGGCGCACTAACGTTGAATATTTTCCAAACAGTTAAAACGACAAAAAATGAAAGAATAAAAAACCAGCTACCTCCAAATCTGGCAACTTTATCAGAAACATTTTGCCCCCTTGTTAAAATTTCCTTGGGTGGATATAGAAGATTTTGAATGATTAAATTCTCGTCTTCCAGTGTTTTTTTTACAATTTCTTAAAGTTTCATTATATGCACGCTTTCGGCATTTAATAGTATTTTAATGTCTTTATCCATTTTTCGAAGAGGTTGGCTGAAGCTTATTCATATACTTCTTTATATTGATTTTTTTGAAATATTACTGTTAAATTGTCATTAATACTATTGAAACTATCAAAGAATTCTTCGTTCCAAACTCTATACCGCCCTTTGCGATTGGCTTTGTTAAAACCCACCACATGTTGATCTAAAGGGTATTTTGAAGTTAATTGCACCCCAAAGGATCATTGTCTGATTGATTTTTGCCGAATAGTGCAATAACGGTCTTCGGTATGTCTTCCTGTTGCTTTCCATGATGCACCGTGTAGGATCAAGACCCCGGAGCAGCTTAAAAACCACGCTCCCGGTGATCTGGACAAATTAATGGGGCTTGATCGCGCCCCCGAAACAAAATGCGTACGCACGAAAATCAAGCGGCTGGCAGGCCAGCATAAGGCACATCCCGTCCAGGAAAGAGCTGCTCGTCTACTGGCTTGGCCAACAATGGACTGAACTGTTCAAAATAGACGGGGATTTACGGGTCTTTCACGGCCACAGGGCAAGTTTATCCAAAACGCTTCGTCTCCCGGCAGAAACTGTGTCTACGAATCCGGATTTTTCAGGAACCTGCCCAAAAACCACCCGGTGTCGGTGATCACCTACCGTAAAAATGTTGCCGGGGAAATGGGATGAAAAATTCTTCACCAAGGAGCCTGAACCCAAATTATCAAATCAATAATTTCTTATGTGTCTTTTTCTAAGAGCAAAACTGGTTCATTGCCTGTAATGGTGAAAAAATCAGGCTCAGAATTTCCCTCCAATGAAGTATTGTTGGACAGGGTAGACCTATAATTCCCTCCTATTGAAGTATTGTTTGGTCAGGGCAGACTTATAATTCCCCTCTTTTGGAAGGTTCCCTCAGGCGGGGTGGTCAAAAAGCATTTCCATGACATCACTTCTATTATTCATTGTATCACCAGCTGGTAAATGAACAACAACTAAACCCAAACTTTCAAGAAAAGCACCTCTTTCCCCATCATACTCCACCATGTCATGTTGACTGCTCCCGTAAATTTCAATAACAACATTACAATATAAACAACAGAGGTCAACGAAATCATTGCCACAATTTTTTGTCTATCAAAGTCGAAGCCTGTGAATTGTTTGTTTTTTACCTGATTCCAAAAGAGAACCTCGATTAGGTTTCCATTTTGACATAATTTTTTTTGGCCCTTTCTTTTAGTTTTGGATTGTAAGGGAGGATGAAATAATTTTTAGAGTTTCTACCACCTCGGCTTTCAGCCACCACGCCGACTGTCGCTTTTAGTTTCTCCAAATTTATCTTGCCTACTCCAAATGGTTTACCTGTCGCAAAGCATCGGGCTTTTCCTGATATTGTGTGAGACTTTTTCCGTCCGTAGTTTTTTATACTTTCAAATAAATCGGTTCTTGGCAACTCCTCAAGCAGCAAAATCAAATTTACCAAAACTGGTTACTTTACGGGCTTTGGTGAATTTTTCCCGCATGGTGGTGCAATCCACCTACCATTCCACCGGACCCAAGTTATTCATATTTCTCAAAATCCAAGCCTGCCTGCTCCGCAGGTAGTTCGTTGGCTTGGTGGGATTCCAGCGTCGGGGATTGGGCAAGGTGGCTGCGATATAGGCGGACTGCTGCCGGGAAAGCTCTTTGGCAGGCTTCTTATAAAAATGTTGCGAGGCAGCTTCTATCCCATAAATGCCCTCCCCCATCTCAATGACATTCAAATATACTTCCACGATCCGCTTTTTGCCCCACAGTCCTTCAATCAAAAACGTAAAATAGGCTTCCATTCCCTTCCTCAGCAGGTTGCGACCCGGCCATAAAAAGACGTTTTTGGCCGTCTGATTGCTGATGGTACTTCCTCCCCGAAAACGCTTTCCACTGTCAATATCCTTCCGGGCTTGCTGTATCGATTCCCAGTCAAATCCCCCGTGGGTCAGGAATTTCTGGTCCTCGGCAGCTATTACAGCCAGCGCGGCATGGGATGAAATATCCTCCAGCGGCACCCATGAGTTTTTTAAGACCACTTCCTTTTTACTATCCAGCAGCTGCTCCACACTACGGATAACCATGAGCGGCGTGATCCATACCGGAACAAACCTTAAGATGGCCACCGACAGGATAGAAGCAAGAAATAGCCCAAGGGCAAAGATCACTAAAAAACGAATTATTCTTTTTGCTATGGGATTCATCGGGATGGAAAATTACCAACATGTACCTGCTAATTTACGATAATTTCATATGGAATGCGCATTACGTTGATATTCCCCCTATTTTTATATGGCTGATAATATATTCTCTATAAATTTTCATTTGAATTCATGCAAAACAAAACTGTAAAAACCCTTCCAGATGAATTTATAAAACAGTTGGAAACCGTTTTGGATGGGCAGGGGATTCGGGATTTTAGAGAAAGCCTTGAAAACCCCATCCCTACTTCCATCCGGTACAATGCCCACAAACCCATTTCAGTCCCTACCGGTTTGGCGTCCGTTCCCTGGTGTTCTTCCGCCCGCTATTTACCCGAAAGACCCTCTTTTACCTTTGATCCCAGCTTTCATGCAGGGGCTTATTATGTGCAGGAAGCTTCTTCTACATTTTTAAAGCATATCCTGGATATACTCCAGCTTTCGACCTCCAGCATTGTGCTTGATCTCTGTGCCGCTCCTGGTGGTAAGTCAACCCTGTTAAGTTCATATTTGGGGGATTCTGGATTGGTGGTTGCCAATGAGGTAATCAAAAGCAGGGCGCAGGTGCTCAGGGAAAATGTAATCAAATGGGGCCTGGGCAATACTGTGGTAACCCAAAATGACCCCTCCCATTTTTCGGATTTTGAGGGATTCTTTGACATGGTATTGGTGGATGCGCCTTGTTCGGGAGAGGGAATGTTTCGAAAAGATCCCGCAGCCATCTCTGAGTGGTCACCCGAAAACGTATTGCTATGTGCGGCCCGTCAGCAACGCATCATTGATCACGTCGGTGGATTGCCCAAAGGAGGAGGCTACCTGATTTATGCTACTTGTACTTACAATCGCACCGAAAATGAAGAAAATATCGCTTTTTTAAGCCGGGAATTTGCCTACGAACCTGTGCGTATTCCGTTACAGGAGGAGTGGGGAATTCAGGAAAGTGCGATTACAGTGGAAGAGGACACCTATTATGGGTATCGTTTTTTCCCACATAAGGTTACCGGAGAAGGGTTTTTTATCAGCGTACTTCGCCGCTCGGGAAGTTTAGACCAGACAGTGGGATTGGCTAAGGAATTTCGCCACTCCCACCTCAAGCGGGTATCTCCAAAGGCCATCCCCGAAGAACTCAATTCCCAACTGGATAAGGAGAAAGCATTGCGATTTTACCAACTTGGGGAAAGTTATTTTGCCCTGCCAGAAGGGATGCAGCCAGTCTTTGAAAAGTTGGCTGACGCTTTAAACATCCGGTACTTTGGGGTAGAGATGGGTAAGGTGGTTCATGGAGAATGGCTTCCCAGCCACGAGTGGGCACTTTCGGTTTTGGAGAAAAAAAACATCCCCCGATTTGAACTGTCGAGGGATGAGGCCTTGCGTTATTTGAGGAAAGAGACCATCATGGCTGGCGAGGCCCCAAAAGGGTGGCTACTGGTCACCTATTTGGATTTGCCACTTGGGTGGGTAAAAAACCTAGGCAACCGGGTGAACAATTACTACCCCAAAGCATGGAGAATCCGGTCTTAGCTCCTTATGTCAAATCTTCCCATTGAGAAAGATCCAACACTCCATCCTCGAGATAATGGGGGTAGATTTTCTGATGGCATTTCTTCACTTCGGTGGTAAGCACCGACCTGAATCCCTCTACATTTTCCCCAGTTTCAGCAGCCATAAAAACAGGCCTAATGGCCAATTTCCTGGCATAACTTTGTTCAAGTTTATCAAAATCGATAAAATTACCCTCTTCTATTTCAAGTTCTGTCATAAACATCCTTTCTTCTTCGGAAGGCATCTTGGGTGCTATATCGATTTTATTGAATACCAAAATAACAGGTTTGTCACCTACTCCCATTTCGCTGAGTGTGTGGTTCACCACAGTAATCTGGTCTTCAAATCCGGGATGAGACACATCCACCACATGCACAAGCAGGTCTGCTTCCCTGATTTCCGCCAGGGTGGATTTAAAGGATTCAATAAGGTGTGTGGGCAGTTTGCGAATAAAACCTACCGTGTCTGAAAGCAGGAATGGAATGTTTTCCAAGACCATCTTTCTAACTGTCGAGTCTACCGTGGCAAATAATTTATCTTCCGCAAGGACGTCCGCTTTGGTCATGAGCCGCATCAAGGTGCTTTTTCCCACATTGGTATATCCCACCATGGCTACCCGGACGATACCTTCCCTGCCTTTTCGCTGGGTGAAGCCCTGCTTTTCTATTTTGTCAAGTTTATCCTTGAGCAGTGTTATTTTACTGCGAATATCCCGTTTATCTGTTTCGATTTCCTTTTCTCCGGAGCCACCTCTGGTGGCAGTTCCGCCCCGTTGACGCTCCAGGTGTGTCCACATTCTGGTCAGACGGGGTAGTAGGTACTGAAACCTCGCCAGCTCCACCTGCGTTTTTGCCTGGGCAGTCTGTGCCCTATTGAGGAATATGTCCAAGATAAGTAAAGAGCGGTCATAAACCTTCACTTTTAGCTCATTTTCGAGGTTTCTCATTTGGGAAGGGGACAGATCAGCATCAAAAATTACCATGTCCACCTTAAAATACTCCACGTAATTTTTAATTTCCTCCAACTTGCCAGAACCGACAAAGGTCCGGACATCCGGCCGCTCAAGCCGCTGGGTAAAACGATGAATGGCTTTGGCTCCCAATGTCTCCGCCAGTTCCGCCAATTCATCCAAGTGATCTGCCACTCCTTTTTCGGTATCCTGCTGATGAATCAACGCCACCAAAATAGCCGTTTCAGGTTCCGGGGCGGTATCGGTTAATTGTTTTAATTTTCTGGAGTACTTACTCATATGCGCAAATTCACTTATTAGTTAAATTTTTGTAAAGAGGTAACGATTTACCCATCTTTTAGATTCATTTTACGTAAATAACCTCAAACATCAATTCAGTCAAATCATATGCCGGATTGGCCTATCCAAATAAAATTGACGATATATCTTACCCTTACAGTGCAAATTAGTTAATTTTGTTCATAAATTGGATTCAGGATAGAATTAAAGTCCAAGCAACCCAATTTCATCACCCAGTTGTTTTTATCTATTGGATAACTACTTTAATCAGATAATTTTAATATGGAAATCAGAGAGACCCACATCAAAGACGTGTATGAGATTTATCCGCGGATTTTTAAAGATGACCGCGGCTATTTTTTGGAAACATACAAACAGGATGTTTTTGAAAAGCACAATCTACCTACCCAATGGAAACAAGATAACCAATCCTTTTCTGAAGCAGGTACGGTAAGAGGCTTGCATTTCCAACAGGGTGCCTTTGCCCAGGCCAAGCTTGCCCGTGTTATCATCGGCAAGGTACTCGATGTATGTGTGGATATCCGTAAAGGATCCCCTACTTTCGGAAAATTCCATGCAGTCGTGCTGGATGCCAAGCTTCAGAATATGCTGTACATTCCCAAAGGATTTGCCCATGGCTTCTCGGTGTGGGAAGATGCAGTTTTCTGCTACAAATGTTCGGACCTTTACAATAAGGAAAGTGAAGGTGGAATTTTATGGGATGATCCTGAGTTAGGTATAGATTGGGGAGTAAATCAGGCTATTTTGTCTGAGAAAGATAAAACCTGGCCTTCCCTAAAAGAGTTTGTAAAAATTAGCGGAGGAGGACTTTAATGTCATTATTTGATTTAATAAAACGAAGCCCATCAAAAAAAAATGAGCCCCTCAATCTGGAATGGATGAAGGTTGATATGCACAGCCATCTCATCCCCGGCATCGATGATGGTGCCAAGACTATGGAAGAATCCCTGGAACTTATCCGGATAATGCATGGATTTGGCCTGAAAAAGCTGATAATCACTCCCCATGTCATGAGTGAGTTTTACAAAAACACGCCTGAAATCATCCATAAAGGCTTGGAAGGACTGCGGGATGCGGTAGCGGAGGATGGTATAGACATTGAACTTGAGGCTGCGGCAGAGTACTATATGGATGAAATTTTTTTTGAAAGAATCGAAAAAAAGGAAAAACTACTCACATTCGGAGGAAATAAGGTATTGGTAGAGACTGGGTTTTTAAGTAGGCCCCAAATATTAATTGAAACATTTTTCCGCTTGGAGATGGGCGGCTACCAGCCTATATTCGCCCATCCGGAAAGATACCTGTACCTGCACCATGATTCTAATTTGCTGGATTCGCTGGCCGATAGGAACATTTTTTTTCAAATGAACCTCTTATCCCTTACCGGTTATTATTCCAACCCCATCAAAAAATTTGCGGAAAAACTGATCGACAGGGGACTTATAAAGTTGGTAGGCACAGATTGTCACAATATCCGCTATATGGAAGCGCTGGAGCGGCTTCCACAGAAAAAATATTACCATAAACTTATGGATATGCAGCTGTTGAATCCTGAACTATGAAAATTCTTATCACCGGAATCACGGGATTACTGGGGAGCTACCTGGCCAAAGAATTACAAGGTATGGGAGAAATCCACGGGTTAAGGCGGATTAATAGCACCTTGGAGCTTTTGGGGAACCTTAAAAATCAAATCCATTGGCATATTGGTGACATAACGGATTATGAATCCTTGGAGACTGCTTTCGAAGGAATGGACCTGGTTGTCCATTCTGCCGGATTGGTTTCCTTTTCACCCAGGGACGGTAAAAAACTTTTGGCCGTCAACACCCAAGGTACTGCCAATGTAGTCAATGTTATGCTCGACAAGGGGATCAAGCGGCTGGCTTTTATCAGTTCGGTTGCCGCCTTGGGCCGGGAAGCAGAAATGAGTGTCATCAATGAAACATACAAATGGGTCACTTCGGATCTAAACACACCTTATGGGATTTCCAAGCACTTGGCAGAACTTGAGGTTTGGAGAGGATCTCAGGAAGGCTTGGAAGTGATGGTGTTTAACCCGTCCATCATTTTGGGTAAGGTAAGTGATGATCGATCGAGCTCGGCCATATACCAATATGTCCTTCAGGAAAATGCATACTACCCACAGGGGTCGATCAATTACATCGACATCAGGGACACGGTTCAGCTCGTACGTTCATTGATGGAAAAAGCCCCCTGGAATGAGCGGTATATTCTAAATGCCGCAACCATCTCCTACCGTAGGTTTTTTGAACTGATGGCAAAGGTTTTCCAAAAAAAGGCTCCGAACAAAGAATTAACTGACAACATATTGAATCTGGCCTTACTTTGGACAAAATTAACCAATATTGTCCGGAAAAAGCCTCTTACCCTAAACAGGCAAACAGCTCGTGTAGCCCAACAGAATATTTCATTTGACAACGGTAAAGTGCAGTCCGTCCTGAAACACAATTACATATCTCTCCGAGAAACCTTGGTATGGGCGACAAGGAACGAAAAAACCCACCTTACCGTTTAGTATCCATTTTATGTAAATGGAAAAAATAATTTCCTAACCCTCTTAAGCTATCAAATATTTTGGTATCTTAAGATTGAATTTAAACAAAGATCAATGACGGGAGATTTTGAAAACCACTCAGAACAGGAACGGGAGTTGGTTCAGCGATTTGAACATGCTCAAAAGTCCAACGAGGATCTTTATTTTGGCGAGGAGGAATTGGAGGATATCATCAAGTTTTACTTGGATAATCTAAAATTCAAAAAGGCACTAAAGACCAGTCAACTTGCTACGGGTAAATTCCCCTTTTCTATAGAATTGAAATTATTGCTGGCCCAGGCACTGATCTTTCTTGATGAAATGGAAGAAGGTGTAGAGCTGCTGGAGAACCTCAATAATTTGTCACCAAATAATGAGGAGATCCTTTTGGCCCTGGCCAACGTGTACTCGCTGCTCGGACAAAATAAAGATGCCATAGAAATGCTTGAGAATTTTCTTCCTATGGCGGAGGATAAAGCTGAAATTTATTATCTACTCGGCAACTTTTATCGCATGGAAGACCAAAACGAGAAGGCCATCTATTGCTACAAAAAATCAGTGACGCTGAAGATTAACCACGAAGATGCACTCTTTCAGCTTGCGATGATTACGGAGGAGGATGGATCATTTGACGATATACTGCAGTTTTATCAGGATTTTATCGATGAGGATCCCTATAATTCCGGTTCGTGGTACAATCTTGGCGTGGTCTATAATCGACTGGGCAAATTCGAAGAAGCTATAAAGGCTTACGATTATGCGCTTCTGATAGATGACACTTTTGCGTCTGCTTATTTTAACCTCGGCAATGCCCTGATGAATACCAAACAATACGAGTTGGCATTGGAGGCTTACCAGAACACCATCAACTGCGAAGGGAGCAATGCCGAAAATTGTTGTTATTTGGCGGCATCTTATGAGAAGCTTGACCAAATAGATATGGCTTTCAAGTATTTCAAGAAATCGGCCAAACTGGATCCTGAGTACGACGATGCATGGTTTGGATTGGGAATGTGCATGCTTAAAAGGAAAAAGTATTTTGAGGCCGTTCATTATTTTAGAAAAGCACTCAACCTCTCCGATGAAAATGCCAATTATTGGGTAGGTCTGGCAGAATCGGAGTATAATTTGGGAAACTTGCAATCAAGTGCCGAGGCTTATGAGGAAGCCATCAATTTGGAGCCTGGTATATTGGAAACATACATCAATTTATCCATCATATATTTTGACCAAAACAGATTTGAAGAATCAGAGGACGTGATCAAGGAGGGAATAGAGGAATTGCCGGAAGAGCCGGAGTTATATTACCGCCTAGTCGTTTATTTGATTAAAACAGGGAAATACAAAGAAGCCTTTTCATATTTGGAAAATGCATTAACTTTGGACTTTGAAAAACACGTGATCTTGTTTGACTTGATGCCTGAATTGGAGCAGCAGAAGGCTATTTATAAAATAATAAACCAATATAAGACTGATTCTGCCAAATAACTTTCCTTTTATTTTGTTTATACAAACAATTAATTGAATGAATTATATTCTTAAAAGTATCCCCTATCGGACGGAAAAACCAAGAAAATCCGGGTTTACCATGGCCATGGATAAGGGATTAAGCCTCCGTGAGGTGGAGGATTTTATCAGTATGAGTGGCGATTTCGTTGATATTGTCAAATTGGGATGGGCAACGTCATACGTTACCAAAAATTTAAGGACTAAGATAGATACTTACCGGGCAGCGGGAATTCCTGTTTATTTGGGGGGGACACTTTTTGAAGCCTTTATCATCAGAGACCAGTTTGACGATTACCGAAAATTATTGGACATCTATGAGCTTACCTTTGCGGAGGTGTCAGATGGTTCCATAGTTTTGGATCACAAGAAAAAATGTGATTATATCCGTACACTCTCCGAACAAGTAACAGTTCTCTCAGAAGTGGGATCCAAAGATGCCGCAAAAATCATCCCACCATATAAGTGGATTGAGCAGATGCAGAAAGAACTCGAGGCGGGTGCATGGAAGGTAATCGGAGAAGCTCGCGAGGGTGGCACAGTAGGTCTTTTTAGGGATTCAGGAGAAGTTCGACAGGGCTTGGTAGAGGAAATATTGACCAAAATTCCAGAAGAGAAAATTATTTGGGAAGCCCCTCAGAAAGAACAACAGGTATGGTTTATCAAACTAATTGGCGCAAATGTTAACCTTGGAAACATAGCTCCCAACGAATTCATTCCCTTGGAAACTTTACGTCTTGGTCTCAGGGGGGATACCTTTGACCATTTCTTGGAGTTGTAGTAAAGCTATTCCTGATCCATTCAATTTACAATTTTTACCGATTAGCAATAAACCATGAATAAAGTCAAAGATAAACTCCTTTTGTTTTTGAAGGGAGTTGGTATGGGCACCGCGGATATTGTGCCGGGGGTATCGGGAGGGTCTATCGCATTGGTAACTAAAATTTACGAAGAACTGTTAAATAGTATCAAGTCTATCGATTTGGATGCGCTTCGTATGTTGGGTTCTTTTAGATTCAGGGAATTTTGGAAATACGTGAACGGTTCCTTCCTCCTGACATTGTTACTGGGTATCCTCACGGCCATATTTTCACTTTCCAAAGTCATCACCTTCTTGATGGCCACCCATCCAATCCCTCTGTGGTCATTCTTTTGCGGCCTGATATTGATCAGTGCCCTGATTATCCTCAGGGATATCCGCAGATGGAACATACTAGCGATCTTGGTTATCCCCTTAGGTGCTTTTTTGGCTTATCAAATCACCGAAATCCCCCCTGTCACCACCCCCGATGCACTCTGGTTTACCTTTATTGCGGGAGCAATCGCCATCTGTGCCATGATCCTACCCGGCATTTCTGGGAGCTTTTTATTGCTGATCATGGGTCAATACGAGCAAATTTTATCCGCTGTTAATGAACGAAACATACTGACGATTACGGTATTTGGGGCTGGCTGTATCATTGGCCTATTGTCATTTAGCCGAGTTATTTCATGGCTTTTGAAGCACTATCATGCAATCACCATAGCCTTTTTATCCGGATTTATGTTGGGTTCTATCAATAAGATATGGCCCTGGAAGCGGATCCTAAGCTATCGGATGTCCAGCGGTGGGGTTCAGCAGCCTTTCATAACCGAGAATATCTGGCCGCATCATTACCTGGCTCAAACCGGGCAGGAATCCGAATTCCTCATCGCCATCCTGGCATTTTTGGTGGGAGTGGTCTTGGTGGTAGGGTTAGAGCGTATTGCTGCTTACAAACAACAATCCGAATACCCATGAGAAAATTTGGCTTAATCGGGTTTCCTCTAACCCATTCCTTCTCGAAAAAATATTTTACGGAAAAATTCCAAAGGGAACAAATAGCCAACTGTAGCTATGAGCTGTTTGAAATTCTATCAATTACCGAACTACCGGCCCTGTTGAAAAGCAAAAAGGAATTGGAAGGCCTCAATGTCACCATTCCCTATAAGCTTCAGGTAATTCCCTACCTAAATGAACTTGAGCCCGCCTGTAAGGCCATTGGCGCGGTAAACTGCATCAAGATCCAAGAAGGTAAACTCACAGGCTACAACACCGACTTTGTGGGATTTCGCAATTCTCTGGACAATTGGATTCCCGGAACCAAACCCAATGCACTGGTATTGGGCACGGGGGGAGCAGCCAAAGCAGTAATACAAGCCTTAAAACACCTTAAAGTCCCCTATTTGCAGGTATCCAGAAATCATTCCGAACTAGAAAACATCATAACTTACGATCAGTTGGCCGATGACCCGGACATCCTGAAAAATCACCTTTTATTGATCAACACCACCCCGCTTGGCATGTATCCGAATACAGAAGAGTTGCCTCCTCTTCCAATGGAATACATTGGGGCGGATCATTACCTGTATGATTTGATATACAACCCTATATATACAGCACTGATGAAAGCCGTAGAAAGCAGGGGAGGCAAGGTGAAAAACGGCATGGAGATGCTAATCCTTCAAGCGGATGCCGCATGGGAAATTTGGAATTAATTTTACAAGTTGATTATCAGGAATATAAATCAAATCCCACCCTGAACATACTTATTTTTTTGCGAATTAAAGCAAACCTATCATATATTTCTATACCTTATTTGAAATTGATATTGCAACAAACTTTAAACTATGCCGAGAGTAAAAGCCACTGCGGACAGAAAAATTTTTGTTCTTGATACGTCTGTCATCTTGTTCGCCCACAATTCCATCATGAATTTCGCGGAGCATGATGTGGTCATACCGATAACCGTTCTGGAGGAATTGGATCAGTTTAAAAAAGGGTCTGATACCAAGAATTTTGAGGCCCGAGAGTTTATTCGCCTCCTGGATAAGCTCTCCACGGATCACATGATCCACAATTGGACACCGCTTAACGGCAAGGGGAAAGGCAACTTTAAGGTATTGATGAATCCTCAGAACAGCATGAACGCAAACGAGATTTTTGGGGAAGAAAAGAATGACCACAAGATCCTCAATGCAGCACTTAGCCTGAAACAATCTGAAAATGGAAGGAAAGTCATCTTGGTTAGCAAAGATATTAATCTGAGGCTGAAAGCAAAATCGTTGGAAATATATGCGGAAGATTACGAAACGGGTAAAATCAAGAACATCACAGAACTGGAAAATACGGGCAAACGGGTAGTAGAAGACATAGACGCAGAATTAATCAACGAGCTTTACGACAAACGGGTGATTGATGCGAAAAGAATCTTGGGCAAACGGAAGAAAGAACCCAACACCTTTTACATTATCAAAAGCCCAGGCAAATCCGTGCTGGCTTATTTGAATGCCGAAGAGGATGTTCTGGAAAAAATAGAGAAAAAACTGGCGTATAATATCAAACCCAAAAACGCGGAGCAAACTTTTGCCTTGCATGCCATCCTGAATCCGGCAATAAAGCTAGTCTCCATACAGGGTGTGGCTGGGACGGGCAAGACCCTGCTTGCTTTGGCGGGAGCCTTGGAGCAGCGGCGGGAATTCAAACAGATATTTTTAGCCAGACCAATCGTTCCGTTAAGCAATAAGGATATAGGATACCTGCCTGGAGACATCAAATCCAAGCTTAATCCATATATGGAACCCTTGTGGGACAACCTGAAGTTTATTCAAAACCAATACAAGGAATCCGATAAGGAGTACCAGAAAATCAACGAACTGATTACCCAGGAAAAGCTGGTCATCCAACCCCTGGCCTTTATCCGTGGCAGGTCGCTATCCAATATTTTTTTTATCGTTGATGAGGCTCAAAATCTAACTCCCCATGAGATAAAAACGATCATAAGCCGGGCTGGAGAAAACACAAAGATCATATTCACCGGAGATGTGTTCCAAATAGACACCCCTTACCTTGACAGTCAGAGCAACGGGCTTTCCTATCTAATAGACCGGGCAAAGAACCATCCGCTCTATGCCCATATCAAACTGGAAAAAGGTGAAAGGTCCGAACTGGCGAATCTGGCAAATGACCTGCTTTAAGGTTAGCTTTCAGTAATGGTATTCAACTTGGCCAAAAAGCTGTTGTAATATTGCCTGCCAACAGGAACTACATCATTGGTCTTTAAGGTAATTTCCTTCGTATTGAAGTTATCTATTTGGGCAAGCTGCACGATGAATGATTTCTGAACGCGCAGGAAAAGGTTGGAGGGCAGCTTTTCTTCCATATCCTTCATTGATTTCCGGATGATAAATTTCCGGTTTTTGGTAAATATTGTGACCATGTTGCCATTTGCCTCAAGGTAGTAAATATCCTTATAATCAACACGTTCAAAGGAATTATCCGCTTTGATAAATACCGCATCGGTTACTAAATAGGGGCTTATCTCAACTGTAGGGCCGCCGGTATCCAACATCATGGGACGGGTCCGCTGATTGTAGAGGACAATTTCAACCATTGCATGAATATCGTTGCTGTTGAAGGGCTTCACGATAAATCCTGCCGGGTGTGTTCTCTTCGCTCTTTCAATTATAGCCGGGTCACTGTATGAGGTGACATACACGATAGGGGCATCCACCATTTGTTGGATAATCTCACCCAACTCGATACCATCTTTATCCCCTTTCAATTTGATATCCATAAAGACAATGTCGGGTCTGTATTTTTTGACCACCTTCACGGCTTGGTTTGCGGAATTCGTTATGTCAATGTTGACATAACCTAAAAGTTGCAAAATTTCCTCAATGTTTTCAGAAATGTTTACATCATCTTCTACAATTAGGATTCTTTCCTCTTTCATGGGTATTATAGTTTTTAATTAAAAATAAAACGTTTTTAGTGACATTAAATCAACAAAATGAAGACTCCAAACAACCGCAGTTTCATATTTGATTAATTTGAAACCGAAAGTTTCTTGCGGCTAATAAAAATGAGACTTTCGTTTAGCAGATTTAAATTTAATAATATAAACCGAATTGTCTACACTTATTGCCAATAAATATACACTTAATTATAAATATAAAACTTATTGTGAATTGGGATATAGGAAGAAATAATACCTACAAGCTCATCAAATCTTTGAATCTGGCGGCTTGTCTCCTGCTCACTTCTATCCGGTCTCCCCCTTTCAAGGTGACGACTAAACCTCCGTTGAACCAGGGTTCAATGGTTTCTACCCAACTTAAGTTAATTATATGTTTACGGCTTGCCCGGAAAAAAGATTTTTCATCCAACCGCTCATCCAACGCATTCAACGACTTATGAATCATGGGTTTATTGTTGTCAAAATAAACCTTTATGTAGTTGCCGTCTGATTCGAACAAACGGACGTTGGAAAGCTTCACGAACCAACAACGGTCTCCGTCTTTTACAAAAACCTGATCGTGGAGGGTCAGTTTTTTAGCGGGTCCACCGGCTTCTTGGATCTGTTCTTTCTTCAGCTCCTCCACTTTGCGTTCCAACTTGACAAGCGTTTCAGCAAGTCTGGCAGGCTCTATGGGTTTTAGCAAATAGTCCAAGGCATTGACTTGAAAAGCCTGTATGGCAAATTCATCATAGGCAGTGATGAACACCACCAATGGAACATGGTCCAATTCTTCAAGCAGGTCAAATCCCGTCTTTTCCGGCATCTGGATATCCAGAAATAGGACATCTGGCTGCAACTGCTCGATCTTCTCTTTGGCGTCTTCTACGTTTATCGCTTCACCTACTACCTCAATGTTATCGTGGGTGGACAACAGGTTTATGAGCTCTTTTCTAGCTAATCTTTCATCATCTACTACTAATGCGCGCATTTGGATTTCTATTTTTAATCTAAGATAAGGTTTTGTTTTGGAATTTTTATCTCTGTGACGACAAATTCTTGCCCTTGGTTGTATATTTTAAAAGAGGCCCTAGGCCCATATATCAGTTTTAACCGTTCGATGGTGTTGGAAATCCCGTGTCCTTCACCCTTTTTTTTATTGGACCGATCCCCTTTGTATTGTCCACTGTTTTTTACCCAAATATACAAATCATCCAACAGCCCCAAGTTACATTTAATTTCAATAATACCACCTTTCATCAGGTTTGATATGCCATGTTTGATCGCATTCTCCACTATAGTCTGAAGCATCATTGGCGGTATTTTGTAATGGAACGCCGCAGGTTCAATCTCATAAGCGACTTTGAGCCGCTCCTCAAACCTGATCAGCTCCAGGTTTAAGTAATCCCTGACAGTATTCAATTCCTCTCCGAAGGGTATAACCCTGTGTTTATCCATGACAAGGGAATACCTGAGAATATTGGATAACTGCGTGATCGCAGATTTGGCTTTTGCAGGATCCTCGTCTACCAAAGCCCTCACACTATTGAGCGCATTAAATATAAAGTGCGGATTCAGCTGATTGCGCAAATGAATAAGTTTGATTTCGTTTATTTTTGCCTGATACCTCAGCGATGAATTGTAATTGTCTAAAAAATAAAACAAAAAATACATCAGTACCCACAGGGAGTAAAATAGAAAACTGGTAAACAGATTGACCAAAAGAACCAGGGGCTTTGTATCCATAACCAAGTTCAGGGTATCAAAAGCTAAGTTGATGATGATTTGGGCAAGCATATTCACCAAACTTAACAGGACCACAGAATTCAACACTTTCTTGCTTAGCTTTTCAAGAGGAAATTCAAACCAAGAATTTTTTTTGATGGTATATCTCAAAAAATGTGTCGACAGAAAGTAGAAGGTAGCTAAAGAAAAATAGGCTCCCACCTGAATTGCCGTAATTCCGCGATCCATGGACATAAAAAATAAGTTGACCAAGGCGAAGCCCAGCCAACCGCCTACCTGTAAGACCCAATATAATCTATTTTTATCCATAGCGTGGATTTAGATATCGAAAAAAATAAACCGTCATCCCTTCTTTAGTTTAAGCTTACCTTAGAGGGGATGGTGGTCGGATGTCAATTAAAGACGGCTGATTTGTTGAGAGGAATGCGATCCAAGATCCGTTTGACCAAATCTCTTGTACTTACATTGTCAGCTTCTGCCTCATAATTCAGGATAATCCGGTGGTTCAAGACATCATCGGCGATTTCTTTGATATCTTCGGGAAGTACATAATCCCTCTGATCCATATAAGCCACAGCTTTAGCTGCTAAGTTCAGGTTTATACTGGCCCTTGGAGATGCGCCAAACTGGATGTATTTGGCTTCTTCGTGCATCCCGTATTTTTCGGGAAAACGTGTTGAAAACACCAATTCAATGATATAATTTTCCAGTGGTTCAGCTATTCTTACATTATTTATCGCCGCCCGAATGGCAAAGATATCCTCTTTTCCCAGGATTGGATTTACCTCAGAAACAAAAAATGCATCGGTCATTCGCCGCATGACTTCCATTTCATCTTTTTTGGAGGGATAGTCTATGTTGACCTTCATCATAAACCGGTCAACCTGAGCCTCAGGAAGCGGATAGGTTCCTTCCTGATCCACCGGGTTTTGCGTAGCTAGTACCAAAAACGGTTTGTCCAACATGTAGGTCGTCTCACCGATGGTAACCTGCTTTTCCTGCATGGCTTCCAAAAGCGCAGACTGCACTTTTGCCGGGGACCTATTGACTTCATCCGCTAGGATGATATTGGAGAAAATTGGTCCTTTCTTTACTTCAAAGTTAGCCGTAAGCTGGTTGTAGATCATCGTACCTATCAAATCCGAAGGCAATAAATCAGGCGTAAATTGGATACGCTTGAAATCCAAATGCAAGACTTTAGCCAGGGTATTAACCGTGAGCGTTTTGGCCAGACCGGGAACCCCCTCCAACAAGATGTGTCCATTTGTAAAAAGTCCGATCAATAGCCGGTTGACCATTCTATCCTGACCCACTACGATTTTTTTGACTTCGCGGATTGCGTCCTTTATTTTATCCTGATGCATGTTCTGTGTTTAATTTTTTCCCGTATTAACCCCTAGGCACCTCTCTAATTAAAAGGCCGAGGTTTACCCGGCCTAAATTAGAACAAATACTTGTTTAACACAATTTAGAACGGACCGATCTTTCTATTTGTCTGAAAAGAGGCAGATTTCTATGATTTTTTATTACTAGGCTACTGCTCGTCAGAAATCCGCAACGATGAATACATCGCATTTCGGGACAGCTCCAATACCTGCCCGGAAGCGAATCCTTCCATGGTAAGTCCCTCAATCGCCCAGCGTACCAATCGCAGCGTTGGAAACCCCGTCTCCGCCGTCATCTTCCGAACCTGGCGGTTTTTACCTTCTACAAGTGTCAGGGAAATCCAAGTGTCAGGTATGACTTTTCTGTACCTGACCGGAGGAATTCGCTCAGGCAGTAAAGGAATAGCATTCAATAGATTGGCAAAGGCTTTTTTTGTCCGATAGACCCGCTTGTCAACCTGAATCGGCACTCCTGATTCAAGTCTGTGCAGGGCTTCTTTGGTAACATCACCTTCCACCTGCACGTAATATTCCCTTTGGTGACCCTGTATCGGATCCAAGAGCCGGTGGTTCAGTGATTTGTCATTTGTGATAATAAGGAGCCCCTCACTGTCTTTATCCAACCGGCCAACAGGATACACATCCGTGGGGAAGTCCCACAAATTCCCGAGGGTATTTCCTTCCCCACTAAATTGGCAGCGCATACCATAAGGCTTGTATATCACAAAATAACGGAACATGCCTATTGCTGAAGCAGTTTGAAGAGTTCATCCAATTTCGGTGTCAGAATTATTTCTGTCCTTCGGTTTTTGGCTCTCCCTTCTGCTGTATCATTGGGCGCTTTGGGTTCGTAGAAACTTTTTCCTGCGGCAACTGCCCTTTCTGGGGCTACGTTATAGGTTGCTGTCAGTATCCTGACGATGGCCGTGGCCCTGGCAGTACTCAATGCCCAATTGTCTTCAAACCTGCCGCTAATGGGTACATTGTCTGTATGGCCTTCTACCATGATCTGGATGTCATCATTGGTGTTAAGTACTTCTGCTAATTTACCAAGTGCTTCTTTACCTTCCCTGTTGACGGTGGCACTTCCCGAAGGAAAAAGCAGTTTGTCTTGCAAGGACACATATAGCTTGCCATCTTGCTCGTAGATCTGTAATTCATCCGAACGATATTGGTTGAGGGCTCGATCTACGGTTGCTTTCAGATTGGTCATGACAGCCCTTTGTTCATCGAGAAGACTTTGAAGCTGATCCAATCGCTCCTGTTGGTCCAACAGCCTGCGCTCTTTTTCGGTGAGTTGCTCCTGCACGGACGAAGAGGTAGAGACTGCCTGGCTCAATCGGTTGTTTAGGCTTTCATTCATCACTTTTTCCCGGTCCAGTTCTCCGGATCTTTCCTGTAGTTGCTTTTGCGTATTGGCAAGTTGTTCCTGAGTCTGCATGAGTGATTCTTTTGTGTCACCCAACTCACGGGTTATCTTACTAATATATGAGGTTGCGTCTGTAAATTTCTTTTTGGAAACACAGGAGGAAAGGCTTATAAAGCCTATCGCTATTAGTAGCAATGCTGTTTTTATTTTCATTTTTATATGGGTTTTTCAAATCGCACTACGTAATAAGTATAATAATCATACCAAACTACTGAAGAAAAAATTCCCAGTCCTAAAAAACATTTTTCTCGTGGCTAATCTACCTTTTCTTGTTAGGATATCCTGCTCCAATTTAACGCCTGCTTGGATTGTTTTTTAATTTGAGCGGATACGGCAGCGTTTTCGGGCAGGGTAATTTCCGGATCCTTTTCCAATAATTCTCGTGCCGCGTCACGTGCCAAGGTTAATATCCCGGCATCTTTGCTTATATCTGCCAATTTGAGATCTGTGATGCCGGACTGCTGGGTTCCGGTGAGATCGCCCGGTCCCCTCAGCCGGAGATCAACGTCCGCAATCTCAAACCCGTTATTGGTTCGGACCATTGTTTCCAGCCGGATCCGGCTATCTTTGGAAAGTTCATACTTGGTCATTAGGATACAATAGGACTGACTGGAGCCCCTTCCTACCCTGCCGCGGAGCTGATGAAGTTGGGAGAGTCCAAAGCGCTCCGCGTTTTCTACGACCATCACCGTCGCATTCGGGACGTTTACCCCCACCTCAATCACCGTGGTAGCCACCATGATTTTTGTTTCTCCTTTTACGAATCTTGCCATTTCAAAATCCTTGTCAACAGGCTTCATGTTGCCATGCAGAACCCCTATGGGGAACTTTGGAAAGGCCCTGCAGATACTTTCAAACCCATCCATCAAGCTTTTGAGGTCCATTTTTTTCGATTCCTCTATCAGTGGGTAGACCATATAAACCTGCCTTCCCGTTTCAATTTCCTTTTTAAGAAATCCAAACACCTTCAGTCGGTCTTTGTCATAGCGATGGATTGTCTGAATGGCCTTCCGTCCACTTGGCAGCTCATCAATGACAGAAATATCCAAGTCCCCATATACGGTCATGGCCAAGGTACGGGGAATCGGTGTGGCAGTCATCACGAGTACATGGGGATAAAACATCCGGTTTTTGCCCCAAAGTTTGGCGCGTTGGGCAACTCCGAACCGGTGCTGTTCGTCAATAATGGCCAATCCCAAATTTTTGAATTGGACTACATCTTCCAAGAGTGCGTGGGTACCTATCAGGATCGGGAGATCCCCCGATTGTAGCTGCTGATGGATGATTTCCCGCTGGGATTTTTTTGTTGATCCCGTGAGTAGGGCGAGTTGCAATCCCATCTTTTCTGCAAAAGGTTTTAAGCTCTCGTAATGCTGAAAGGCCAAAATTTCAGTAGGAGCCATCAGGCAGGTCTGCGTGCCTGAGTCGATGGCCACCAAAATACAGATAAAGGCGACGATGGTCTTTCCGGATCCCACGTCTCCCTGAATCAGCCTGTTCATCTGTTTTCCTGATTTGAGATCCGTATAGACTTCCCTGATGACCCGCTTTTGTGCATTTGTCAGTTCAAATGGCAGGTTTTCGTTATAAAAGCGAGTCAGAAGCCCGGTCTGATTCAAAGGTTGACCCTTGAATTTTTCTGTACGTGTCAGCTTTAATTTCAGCAAGCGCAGCTGTAAAAAAAAGAATTCCTCAAATTTTATACGGAATCTGGCTTGCTGGAGCATTTGCTCGTTGGCCGGAAAGTGGATGTGATAGATCGCATCCCGCTTGGCCATTAGCCGGGTAGACTCCATCAAATATCCGGGAAGTGTCTCCGGAAGCAATTCCAAAGATTGATTCAAAAGTATCTCCATTATCTTGGAAATACCCTTACTGTCCAAAAACCTATTCTTCAACTTCTCGGTAGTGGGATAGATGGGCTGCAAATAACGCTTCTCTTCCTTGAGCTGGGTGAGCGGGTCAAATTCTGGATGGGCAATACTGAATTTCCGTCCAAACTGGCTGGGTTTGCCAAAAACCACATAGGTCACGCCAGCGATCAGTTGCTTGCTTACCCATTGGATTCCTTTGAACCAGGTAAGCTCCATCACGCCGGTTTCATCCTTGAAATAGGCTACCAACCGCTTTCTCCTTCCTTCACCCAGGGTTTCCAAGCTGACAACCTGGCCAATAATCTGAACATGCTGCAGGTCAGCATTCAGCTGGTTGATCTTATAAAAGGTAGTTCTGTCTTCGTATCTAAAAGGGAAATGGGAAATCAATTCTCCAAAAGTAAATATTTGCAGCTCTTTATTAAGGAGTTCCCCTTTTTGCGGCCCTACCCCTTTTAGGTACTCTATCTTTGTGTCAAAATAACCGGACAACTGTGTTTGTGAAAATTTAAAAGGTTAACGAACGTACTCATTTTGGAAAGGTGGCAAATTAGCTGCGAATCCTTACCCGGTCCACCAATTCCTGAATCCGGGGTCG
>JBBQXZ010000019.1:0-33334 GCA_038209145.1 Cytophagales bacterium
TCACCAATTGCTGGTTGGCCTGTGCCAGATCCACAAAATTGCTCACTCCCAATCGAAAACGCTCAGAAATCGCCTCCTGGGCCAACGTGGCTGCACGCAGTTGAGCGTTAGTCGCCTCCTCCCGCTTGATGGCCCCCGAATAGTTTTCATAGGCCAATTTAACCTCCTGAAAAATCCTGCGTTCCAAGGCCCCCAACCCTAATTGTTGGTTTTGGAGAGCTACCCTGCTTCTTCCAATGGCTGCCATTTGATCATAGTTATTAAAGATGGGGATGGAAAAAGAAAAACCAATATTTCGTTGCGGATAGACCTGTATAAACTGTTCCCTAAGGCTTCTTTCATCCAAAGAGGTATAAAACGAACTATATTCCATAAATAGGTTCAACTGGGGAAGCCTTGCCGACCTGGAAACCGCCAGTATTTTTTTATTCGCCTGCTCCAGCACCTGTTGTTGTTTTAGATCCTGTCGTTGGTGCATGGCTTGTTGATACAGTTCTTGCAGTGGAAGTGCCAAATAAGTATCCATCATATCCTCCACCGGTACTGGGCTTAATACCGGAAAGGTTTCCTCCTCCAACTGCAATGTCTCCGCCAATATCCAGAGACTGCTTTCCCATTGGATCTTGGACTGGACAGCCACTGATTCGAGCCTCGCCACCTCGGCCTGTTGGTTATACAGGTCAGCTTGAGTCCTCAATCCAGTTTCCACAAAACCGGTAATCTGTTCTAAAAGTGTCTGCTGGTTTTTCAGATTTTCCAAAGCTATTTGATAAAGCTCCCCATCCAACAAGGCCTGCAGATATTGCTGAGAGATGGTAAATATAACATCTTGGGATGCCGCCAAAAGCCCAAGTTGACCAGCTTCCTCGAAATATACCGACGCCGCAGACCTGTTGATTCTTCTGCCTCCATTATAGATCGGCATTTGTGCTGAAATACGGGACGACAGGATATCGTTGATTTCGTTGGTCACGATCACCTGTCCCTCCACCTGCTGAAATTGCTGTCCAACTTGGCGGAATGCCGAATTGGAAATGTTAAGGCTTGGCAGGTGGCCAAGCTTTGCATTTGTTTTTTCCAATCGGAGCTGCGCCTGTTCATTCTGCAAGACTCGATAGGTAATATTTTGTTTTACACCCAACTGTACGGCCTCTGTAAAGTTGAGGAGCAAGGTATCTTGGGCCATGAGAAGATTGACAACGGTAAAATATAGAAATAGGGTACCAAGTATTTGTTTCATGTTAAAGTTGAATATCGTTGGCAATTTTACCATCCAGCATTTCGATCAGGCGGCTTCCAAAGTCAGCATTTTCCCTGGCATGGGTGGCTTGTATGATGGTAGTTCCCTCTTTGTTCAGTTCCTGAAAAACCTGCATAATCTCTTTCGCCTGTACGGAGTGGAGATTTCCGGTCGGTTCATCGGCGAGTAAAACTTTTGGTTTACCGGCAACAGCACGGGCTATACCGACCAATTGCTGCTGGCCTCCGGATAGCTGTTCTGGAAAAAGGTCTTTTTTTGCGACCATCTGAAAACGGTCCAACAGCTCTGCAATGATACTTTTTCTCTCTTGGGAAGAAACGTTCCTATACAGTAAAGGCGTCTCAATATTCTCATATACCGTCAATTCGTCAATGAGGTGGTAGGCCTGAAAAATATACCCAAACTCCGCCTTATGAAGGGCGGACCGTTGCTTCTCTTTCATCTCCCTGATTTCCTTCCCATCGAAACTGTACTTTCCTTCATATTCCTGGTCCAGCAGCCCGATGATGTTGAGCAGGGTGGATTTACCCACCCCGGAAGGGCCCATTAGAGTAATAAATTCACCCTGATTGATGGTTAGGTTGATGTTTTTTAAAATGAAAACCCGCTGAAACCTGGATTCTATGTATTTATCTATCCCTTGAAGTGTGATCATTATTTTTTATTCCGTTTGTTTTTAAGTCAGTATTTCCAGTATCATGCCACAATAAACCAACCTTATCATAGCTCAATCCACCTTATATAAGTAGTATTGAATAGAAATTCCGTACACCTTTGTTCGCTGGCGAACAATGTCAAGTTATAATCGTGTTGCTATTTCCATTCAAAAAAGCAGTGAGCTGAGTCCAATTTCCTACTCGATTTTCAAAAACTCAGCAGGATTTTGGCGTGCGACCTTTAGACTGTGAATGGACACAATTAATATAGCCAGCATGAAGAGAAACATTCCCGCCACCGCAAAAAGGTGATATGGCATGGGTATCCGATAAGTGAAATCTGAAAGCCACAAATCCAACACCATCCAAGCTGGAATAACACCCAATAGAACCGCTATAAATACCAAAACCATATACGGTTTGGTGATTCCCACCAATAACTGAAGAATGCTTGCTCCCAAAACTTTCCTTATACTGATTTCTTTTGTCTTTTTGGCAATGGTAAATGACGTCAGCGCAAATAATCCCAACAAACTGATGAATATGGCCATCGCAGAAGCAAGAGAAAGCACTTTTGTCAGTTTGAAATCAGCGGCATAAAATGCAGCCAGTGCCTGGTCAAAAAAGAGAAATCCTTCCTCTTGCAGCGGGAAATAAGTTTGAAGAATGGCATCGAGTTCCACTTTGGCAGTGACCAGATCCAGCCCCGGGTTTACCTTCACATTTAAGGTGTAGGAATTCGATGGCCTATATTCATAAATCATGGGAAGAATAGACTCCCGGAGAGTTCGTGTATGTACATCAGGGACTACTCCTACCACCTCGTGTGCCTCTTCGTTGTAATCCAACATCGTACCAATGATATCTGTGGTTTGCAGATTAGACAATTGCTGATAGAGCGTTTCGTTGATCAGTAGTTGATTGGCCTTGGGACTGATATTTTGGCCCTTCTTAATTGACACCCCAAATAAATCCAAGAAATTTTCATCAATGGATTTCACCTGAACGGATAATTGCTCCTTCTCTTGAGAAGAAGTGATCTCTACCATCGAGGTCCATAGTCCAGAAGAAGCCAGCATGTCGCTGGCATAGCTGGTTTGCCGGACAAAGGATTGTTGGTTGATTGCTTCCTGTAAACTATGCTTAAGTTCTGGCGTGACACTGGCAAAGGGGAGCCTGACATAGAGAACCTGTTCCTTATCAAACCCCAATTCCTTATTTGTCAGGAAATTTATCTGACTGGACACGGTCAAAACCGCAATCCCAAATGCAAAAGAAAGCGCAAACTGAACAACGGTAAGGTTACGTTGGATAAAGAAGCCCAATGAAAATCCATGGGGTACCTTCAAGTCTTTACTGAGCGTTTTTTTAGGAGAATAGGCCGCCAATAGAAGTGCTGGAAATATGCCGGAGAAAGCGGTTAAAAGTAAGAATAAACCTGTCAAAAAAAACAAGGTTTCCCTGCTGTTGTAATGGATGATCAAGCCTGATGGGAGGAAATCAATAAATGAACCAACCAACAATTCGCACCCTACTATTCCAACGATTATGGCAAGTGTTACCAATAAGCCAGTTTCTATAAGGGACTGTAAAATCAATTGGGCCTTACTGCTCCCTAGCGTCTTTCTAATACCCACTTCTTTCGCCCGCAAAAGGGATTGGGCTGTCTCCAAGTTAATAAAGTTTAAACTTGCCAGTAGTAAAATGATACACCCGATAAGCACCAACCCTTTCAACATCCCTTTACTTGTCATAGGCCTGTCAAAATCTCCATTAAAGTGAAGTTCTGCTAACGGCCAAAGTGAAAACTGCATGGCCATTTCTCCCTCATGTTCCAAATACTTGGTAACCAATCTTTCAAAATCAGGGGTTAATTCTTCAGGTTTCTTTTTTTCGATTAGTTTGACAAAAACTTGTGAAGAAGAGTTGACCGAATTCCATAACTTAACATTAAAATAGTCGGTCTCTCTTTCCTGGTATAAGTTGCCTACTGAAATAAAATCGGTGAATAGTAGATCGGAATTATCTTCAAAATCCGCTACCACCCCAACCACTTGTACGGTGAGGCTATCCAAAAAGTAATAGTCCAAAAATTTACCAACTACCTGATTGGCTGGCTGATCCGGAAAGTATTTTTGGGCTACAGACGCTGTCAAGACAACCTGGTTCAGGTTCTGAAGGGCCGTATAACGATTGCCGGCTAACCATTTTCGTTGAAAAATCTCAAAAAATGATTGGTCCGCAAAGACGACTTGATCTTGATTGAGATACCACTTCTCGGATTCTGGGTTATGAACATTGACATCCCACAGCGAATAAAAAAAAGCTTTTTCCTCAATACCCGATACTTCATCTTCGATCACCTCCGACAAAGGGACCGGTACGCCTCCATTTGTAACTGATTCTCCCAAAAAAAGCGTGGTTGTATTGACTTGGTAAATTCGATCTGCATCCTCATGGAAAGTATCAAAGCTATTTTCATAGTAAACTACGTGAAATACCACCGTACTTACGGCAACTCCCAATGCCAGTCCGATTATATGGACAAATGAACGAAGGGGATTTCTCTTTACATTCCTCCATGCAATGAGTAGGTAATTTTTCAGCATGCTATCTACCATTTAATTTCATGGGATAATCTACTATTGGCATGCCATAAAAAATGCTTAATTATAGCTGATTATCGCATTTTTCTGGAAAAACAGTCTCTCTCATCGAACAACTTTGACCGCTACCGAACAATAAAGACAATATCAAATACCTGGATTTAAGAAATAGGCTCGAATTACTCTTTCCCAGAGACATCTCAGGACTATTTCAAAAAGTAGGCATTTAACTAACCTGATTATCCAAAAAGATCAGAACTTAAGTAACGGTCTCCCCGGTCGCAGGTAATGCATACGATCAACCCCTTCTCCAACGTTTTTGACAACTCCAGTGCGGCATATAAAGCGCCACCACTGCTCATCCCCCCCAGAATCCCTTCTTCCCTGGCCAAGCGTCTGGTCATCTGGGTAGCTTGATCTTGACTCACATCGATGATTTGATCCACTCTTTCCGCTTCAAAAATTTTGGGCAAAAACTCCGGAGACCAGCGACGGATTCCGGGTATGCTTGATCCATCGGTAGGTTGTGTTCCAACAATCTGTATTGCCGGGTTTTTCTCCTTGAGGTATCGGGATACACCCATGATTGTTCCCGTAGTTCCCATCGCTGACACAAAATGAGTCACTTTACCCTGGGTATCCCGGTATATTTCAGGACCGGTAGTGTGATAGTGTGCCCAGTAATTGTCTGGGTTGGAAAACTGGTTCAACATGAAATAACCTTCATTCGCTACCATTTCCTCAGCCAAGGTTCTGGCATACTCGATGGTTTTAGCTGCAGGAGTTAAGATTACCCGGGCACCATAGGCTTCCATGGATATAACCCTTTCCTTGGTAGCATTGTCAGGCATGATCAAAGTCATCTCTACGCCTAGCGTACATGCCACCATGGCCAATGCAATGCCTGTATTTCCACTTGTAGCTTCCACAAGTTTGGATCCTTTCTGAATATCCCCCCTATCCATGGCTGACTGGATCATGTTATACGCCGCCCGATCCTTCACCGAGCCACCGGGATTTTGACCTTCCAACTTACAAAAAATCTTTACATTGGGGTTTATGGATATGCGCTGCAAGGCAATCAAGGGCGTGTTCCCTATCAGTTCAAATAACTTCATAATGGTATAATTCTTAGCCATGAAGGGTGGCTAGGACCTTGTTCAAGCTTCGTTTTTCAACACATAAAAATCAGTCAGGTTGGAAGATCCGTCATAGATTTTGGTTTGGTAATAAATTTTGCTATTGGGTGGAATACTTTTTGTTATCCAAACATTTCCGCCGACCACACTACCTCTTCCTATAATTGTATCTCCTCCAAGGATGGTGGCACCTGCATAAATCACCACGTTATCTTTAATGGTCGGATGACGCTTTTTGTCTGCATCCTCCTTTTTCACGCTGAGAGCCCCCAGGGTGACCCCCTGATAGATTTTTACGTGATCTCCCACTTCGGTAGTTTCTCCGATTACAATACCCGTAGCGTGATCGATGCAGAAAGAGCGGCCTATTTTTGCTCCGGGATGAATATCCACTCCTGTTTTGCTGTGGGCATACTCAGTAATCATACGCGGAATCAAAGATATTCCCAACACATGTAAGCGATGGGCTATCCGATAAGCGCACACCGCATAAAAGCCTGGATAGCACCTGACAATCTCTGTCTTGGATTTGGCTGCAGGGTCACCTGCATACATGGCATCGAGATCTTCGATCAACAACTGATATACATCCCCCAGAGAGGAAAAAAACTTATTGGCCAATTCTTCTCCGTCCCCACCGTGCAAGTTGGGATTTTTGGATAAAATCTTCTTCAGCTGAACCAACAAGTCAAAATACTTCATCTCCAAGCTTCCCCGCTCTTTAAGCGGTTCATTGGCATGCTCGGGAAACAACACACCCAACAAATCCTCAAAAAACCTTTTTATTACCTTCGGGGAAGGGCATTCCGGGCATTTGTTGTGGGAGGCATGTAACCGGTCAATTAATGAGTCCATGGGTAAAGTCAGCAGGATGTGGATTTAATATATGAAACCCACCCGGATTACATATGGTTCATTGTAGGGTGATCTTCTATTGTCGTAAGTGAGGTTATATAATAAGGTAATATTCATACCTCCCCTATTTCCAAAAGGAGAGAAATAACCGCCGCCGACCATAAGGCCTGGTACCCAATCCCTGGTAAATATCACCTCATTGGTATTGGGGACGGGGTTGGCAACTTCCACATTCAGTGCCTCATATTCCGCATGGGCAAAGATCTTCGGAAAGAGGTTGTATCTGTTAAAGAGTCTACCCCCGTAAATATTGGATTGCGCATTTTGATAAAACCCGTTGTTAAAATACTGATACGTGGCTCCAACTCCGGCAGAGTATTTTTCAGTGAGCATCACGCCTGCCAGGGGAGACACATCTATAAACGTAATTGTTCCAAACTGAAGGCTAAAATTACCACCGAAATACATCCGTTCATTTAGCGGAGGTTTCTCTTCGGGGTAAATTTCACGCTGACCATGACTGATTGTAGTAGAAAAGGCAACTAAAAAAAGGATAATTATGCCATCCTTCAAATTCCCAACTTTATTTTTCAATGATAACATATAGGTCTTCCGTTTTTCTTTTCATCAAATACCTTTCACGGGCAAACTTCTCCAAAAGTTCGTAATTGCTCATAAGCTCTTCCCGCTCGGAATTCACCTTGTCCTTCCGCTCCTGGTAAAATTCCTTCTGCTTTTCCAATTCACGAAGTTTTGCCCGCAGTTTAAAATGGCTCACAATATCGTTGGAGTCTATAAAGACCATCCACCCGATGAATAAAACGGTAAAAATGAAGTAGAAGTTTTTGGTATATTTCAGGTATCTGCCCATCGTCTTCCCATATGTTTATACAAATATATGCAATCAGCGTAATTTAATAGGTTAATTAAGGGAATAATATCATCAAACCCCATAAGTACCCTAATCAAGTCCGTTGAAGATTTAGGGCCTTAACCTGATCATTCTTCTATCGTGTAGTCAATGGGTAAAGTATCTGCCATATTTTGCCATCCCCAGTACCCGTATATATGGAGAGCCATGGGATTTGATTCCAGCCCAGATGGATAGATGAAGATTGGGGATACCATTCTAAGGTTAGAAACCGGCCGGTCTGAATAGGGACGATCTCCAAGCTGAAAGCCCTGTATATACTCCCTGGGGAGTTTCCCGTGGAGATAGGTTATTTGAAGATAATTTTTAAAGTCCAGTTCTATCGCCCCATCCACCTGTCGGCTGTAGCCATCTGGAGATAAGAGCTCTTTGCTGACTTTCTCAATTGTTTTGGGTAGCTTCTCCTTTTCCACCAAGGCCGAAAGGGAATCTTTGAACAAACTATAAGAGAGTCCCTGAATTTCTTCTAGGCGTTTTTTTGCCTCCTCTAGGATTTGATCATTCGGTCTGTCGGGATTGGGGATTAACTCCATGCTCCTCACTTCAAAGCCTTCTTCACTTACTTCGCCGTCCCGTAAGGCTCTTTTGAAATACATCCAGGATCCCAAATAGGTACTCTCCCTTGCTTTTGCCCATCGATTAATTTTGAACCAACCCCCTTGTAGTTCCGCATAGCTTGGATATCCTAAATAATGGACAATTCCTTCCTCTATGTTAAACTCAAAAGATGACAGAAAGTACCTTATGCTAAGACCAAGCCCGTAATTTTCTATTTCCAGGAAATCCACTCCTTTTACCTTCAGCAACCTTTCCTGCCCATCTATAATCAATACCTCAGGATTCAAGATTTCACTCCGAATGGCATTTTTACTGTTTCCCAGAAAATGATATTGAAAAATTTTCAAATTCTCATACCACTCGCTGCTTCTATCAGCCTTTACTTCCATTTCCTTCAATTCGACAACCAATGGAGCAAGCTCAAACAGATATTTCGGAGATTTGGAGGTAAAATCAGCTTGATAAACCATTCGGTCATACCCCACCATGGAAATAACCATTTCCTGAACCCCTTCATTGACCCGCAATTCAAATTGCCCGTTTTGGTCTGATACGGTTCCCTGCATGGAATTGTTGATAAAAACAGAAGCAAAAGGCAGCACCTCTTTGGTAGTCCCGTCTACTACCCGCCCGGAAATAGAAACCTGCTGGGCACTCCCAGAGTAGCCACCTAGCAATAAAAAGAACATAAAAGCTACGGCTGATACTCCTTTGAGCATGAATTTAATGGATGGAAAAATGAATTGCAAAATACTCATTCATATCTTACGGAAATTGGATTTGGAGGTTGCAGCTGCGTACTGAGCTATTAAATCTGATTACATTGGTGTTTTTTGGTACTCCAGCTTATCGGATACCACCTATACTAAACTACCCAGCATACCTCGGCAAAGTCGCCCTTTGCGATCAAGTCTTTATCGGGTTCCCATACCTAGTTTCCGAATTTAATATCGTTAGTGAATAATTGAAATTTCTATTGGTAAATATTATTAATGATATAAAAATATAAAATTAAATTCAACTGTTACGATGTATTAAACCCCAATTAATTTTTAAATTGGAAAAAATATTTCAATTTGATTTCCTAAAAAACAACCAAAACTTATCACCGAAGATTCCTAAAAAAATTAGGAATCTTCGGTGTTTAAGGCTAGATATACATTAAAATTTCTTCCCGGGAAAATAAGCCGAATCACCCAGCAATTCTTCGATTCTCAACAACTGGTTGTATTTGGCCATCCTGTCAGAACGGGAAGCAGATCCTGTTTTGATTTGCCCTGTGTTCAAGGCTACCGCAAGGTCGGCGATCGTTGAATCCTCAGTTTCTCCGGAACGGTGAGACATGACGGATTTGTATTTATTGCGGTGACAAAGATCCACTGCGTTGATGGTTTCAGTCAATGTACCGATCTGATTTACTTTTACCAGCAGGGCGTTGGCAATTTGTTTGTCGATACCAGTCTGCAATCGCTCTACATTTGTTACGAAAAGGTCATCACCTACGATCTGGATCTTATCCCCTACGGCGTCAGTCATCAGCTTCCAACCGTCCCAATCATCCTCATGCATCCCGTCTTCAATAGAATTGATCGGGTATTTGCTTACCCAGTCTTTCCAATAATCGGACATCTGCTGGGAAGTAAGTTCGTCACCTGTAGATTTTTTAAATACGTACAATCCTCGCTCCTCGTCATAGAATTCTGAAGAAGCGGCGTCCATGGCGATAAAGACATCTTTACCCGGCCTGAAACCGGCCTTCTCGATGGCCTGAAGGACAATTTCCACTGCCTCCACATTTGATCTCAAATTAGGGGCAAAACCTCCTTCGTCACCCACGTTGGTAGACAATCCTTTAGATTTCAATACCGACTTGAGGTGATGGAAAATCTGGGTACCCATACGAAGTGATTCCGCAAACGTCTCGGCACCAACAGGCATGACCATGAATTCCTGAAAATCAATAGCATTGTCCGCATGAGAACCTCCGTTAAGGATGTTCATCATAGGCACGGGAAGGGTATTTGCATTGACACCTCCAA
This sequence comes from Cytophagales bacterium, assembly GCA_038209145.1. Classification (GTDB taxonomy): domain Bacteria; phylum Bacteroidota; class Bacteroidia; order Cytophagales; family Cyclobacteriaceae; genus Lunatibacter. The sequence continues at coordinate 10,046 of JBBQXZ010000019.1, forward strand.
TATATCGAAAAAGTGGCTGACCGGCTTCCATAGCGGCAGCTTTGGCAACAGCCAAAGAAACACCTAAAATCGCATTGGCTCCCAACTTGGATTTATTCTTGGTGCCGTCTAAGCTGATCATTAAGTGGTCAATTTGATTTTGTTCAAACACATCAAATCCGACCAATTCAGGGGCTATGATATCATTGACATTGGAAACAGCTTTAAGTACGCCTTTTCCCATGTAAACATTTTTGTCCTCGTCTCTAAGCTCCACAGCCTCATGTACGCCGGTAGATGCTCCGCTGGGAACAGCGGCTCTACCGAAAGCGCCATTTTCGGTAAACACATCTACTTCTACTGTAGGGTTTCCTCTTGAATCTAAAATTTGTCTTGCATGAATGGATTGTATCACTGACATAATATTAAAAGGTTTATGATTTTAGTTCTGAATTAATTCGATGAATTGGTCAAATAAATACCTGGAATCGTGTGGCCCGGGGCTTGCCTCAGGGTGATATTGTACGGAAAAGGCTGGTTTATTTTTAACTTTAATCCCGGCCACAGTCCCGTCATTCAGGTGTATGTGGGTGATGTCTACCTCTTCACTTTTTTCAATGTCTTCCTTGGTGACGGAAAAGCCATGATTTTGGGAAGTGATTTCACTTCTACCTGAAAGTAGGTTTTTAATGGGGTGATTGAGGCCACGGTGGCCGTGGTGCATTTTATAGGTGGATATCTTACAGGCCCTTGCTAATAACTGATGCCCCAGGCATATTCCAAAAAGCGGCTTGTTGAGCTCCAAAATTTCTTTTATCGTGTCTACAGCATAGTCCATAACGGCCGGATCTCCCGGACCGTTGGATAAAAAGTAGGCATCCGGATTCCAAGCTTCCATTTCTGAAAGAGAAGTTTTGGCGGGAAAAACCTTGCAATAAACCCCTCGTTCCGAAAGACACCTTAATATATTTCTTTTAATCCCATAATCCACACAAGCTACTTTAATTGGGGCATTTTCATCGCCAAAGTAATAGCTTACTTTTGTGGATACTTGGGAGGAAAGTTCAAGACCATTCATATCTGGGACTTTGTCGAGCTCCGTTTGAAGCTCCTCTATAGAAGAAATGGTAGAACTGATGATGGCATTCATAGCGCCTTTGGATCGGATGTGCCTAACCAGCATACGCGTATCGATATCGGCAATGCCCGTAATGCCATATTCCTCCAAATAGCTCTGAAGGGATTGTTTGGAATCAAGCCGGCTATAGACGTCTGAAAAGTCGTTGACAACGATTCCTGCTATCCGGGGATGGCTGGACTCAGACTCGTCTTCTACTACGCCGTAGTTACCAATATGGGGTGTGGTGTTGACGATGATCTGACCTGTATAGGAGGGGTCAGTGTAAATTTCCTGGTACCCGGTCATACCAGTATTGAAACAAATTTCACCGCCATTGGTACCGTCTTTTCCTACAAGCGTACCGTGAAATACGGTGCCATCTGCCAATAGAAGGGTTGCTTTTTTTCTACTCATAGTAAAACTTGAATAAACAAATTTAAGAATTTTATCAGTAAGAGATCGGATATTTTTGGAAAGGATACAAAAAAGGGATTGAACCTACGTCCAATCCCTCAAATTTTATGTATGAATTCGTCGGCATCAATTATTCCGCTTTCTTTTCATCGGTTGCATCTGTCTGATCTTCCTCTTCAGCAGAAGGCACATCAGTTTTAGAAGGTTTATCAGTCGGCTCTTCTACCACCTCAGCGGAGGGCTGATCGGTTTTAGACTTTTTATCAGTCGGCTCTTCCACCACTTCAGCAGTTGGTACTGCTTCAGAGGAAGCAGCGGCGCCAGCACCTCTTCTACTTCTTCTTCTCGTTGACTTTTTGGCCGGTTTGGCATCTTTGAGCATCAACTCGTTATAATCTACCAATTCGATGATACTCATTTCCGCATTATCTCCCAGTCTAAAACCGGTTTTAATGATCCGTGTGTATCCTCCCGGTCTGCTTCCTACTTTTTCTACCACTTCTCCAAAAAGGATTTTGATCGTTTCTTTGTCCTGTAAGTAGGAGAACACTATCCTTCTGTTGTGGGTTGAATCTTCTTTTGCCCTTGTAATAAAGGGCTCAACGTACTTTCTCAGTTCCTTAGCCTTGGCCACTGTTGTGGAAATCCGCTTATGAAGGAACAGCGAACAAGCCATATTGGAAAGCATGGCTTTTCTGTGGGGTGCGGTCCTTCCAAGGTGGTTAAATTTCTTGCCGTGTCTCATTTTATTTTATTCTTCATCAAGTTTATACTTAGACAAATCCATTCCAAAGGACAATCCCTTTTCCTGAATCAACTGCTCCAATTCAGCCAATGATTTTTTTCCGAAATTCCTGAATTTCATCATGTCGGAAATTTCCAACCTAGCCAAATCACCAAGTGATTTCACATCTGCGGCCTTCAGGCAGTTATATGCGCGCACGGAGAGATCCAAATCACTCAGTGAAGTCTTCAACAACTTCCTCATGTGGAGGTATTCCTCATCAATAGGCTCAATGGCACCGCTACCCGGAGCATCAATTACCATGGTCTGATCTGAAAACAACATGAAATGTTGAATCAAAATCTTGGCAGATTCCTGTAAAGCTTTCTCTGGATGAATAGATCCATCCGTAGAAACTTCCATAATAAGCTGCTCATAATCCGTCTTTTGCTCTACCCTGGTATTTTCTACCCGGTATTTAACATTTTTAATTGGAGTGAAAATCGCATCGATAGGAATTACGCCATATATCTGCTCTTTCGGTTTGGATTCTTCAGCGGGAAGATATCCTCTTCCTTTTTCAACTACAATCTCAACCTCCAAGCTTTTCACATCGTCCAAGTGACAGATGATCAATTCGGGATTTAAGACTTCATAGGATGAGGTATGTTTGGCGATGTCACCGGCGGTAAAAACGCTTTTGTTCTTCACCTCAACGGTTATTTTACCGTCTGTTGCATCGTGCAATTTTTTAAACCTGACTTGTTTCAGATTTAGGATAATATCAGTAACATCTTCTACAACGCCTTCAATACTGGAAAACTCATGAACTACACCCGGCAGTTTGACGGAAGTAATGGCATAGCCTTCCAGGGAAGAAAGCAAAATCCTTCTTAGTGCATTACCAATAGTAACCCCGTAACCTTTTTCCAATGGCTTGAAAGTAAACAGACCGTGAAAATCATCTGCTTTTTCCATTACCACTTTTTCCGGCATTTGAAATGCTAATATGGACATATCGTTCGTTCTTTTAAGGTCGGGAAGTTTATTTTACTTTGAATAAAGTTCAACAATGAGTTGTTCTTTAATATTCTCAGGGATATCCTCTCTTACAGGAATACTTACGAATTTTCCACTAAAGGATGTACCGTCCCATTCTAACCAAGAAAAACGGTTAGCGGCGCGGCCTCTCAAACTTTCAGTGATAGCTTCCAAAGATTTTGAACGCTCTCGGACAGCTACCATGTCACCGGGTTTCAAGGTGTAAGATGGAATATTCACCAACTCTCCGTTTACCAGGATATGCTTGTGGGAGACCAATTGACGGGCACCTCTGCGGGTAGGAGCAATTCCTAACCTATAAATCGTGTTGTCCAATCTGGCTTCCAACAATTGCAACAGGTTTTCACCGGTAACTCCTTTTTTCCTTGAAGCGATATTAAACATTTTGGCAAATTGTCTTTCCAAAATTCCGTAAATGTATTTCGCTTTTTGTTTTTCCATCAACTGGATGGCGTATTCAGATTGCTTTTTCCTTCTGCCCCTACCATGCATTCCGGGAGGATAATTTTTTTTCTGAAGTACTTTACTTTGCCCTTCAATCGGTTCACCGAACTTTCTGGCAATTTTTGCTTTGGGACCTCTATATCTAGCCATGCTATATGTTCTTCTTTAAATTAAACTCTTCTACGTTTTGGTGGACGACAACCGTTGTGCGGTAGCGGCGTCACATCAACAATCGTAGTAACGTCAATTCCTACATTTTGCAAAGTTCTGATAGCAGACTCCCTTCCCGCACCGGGACCTTTTACAAATACTTCTACCTTCCTAAGTCCAAGATCATAAGCTACCTGACCGCAGTTTTGGGCAGCCATCTGAGCGGCATAAGGTGTGTTTTTCTTGGATCCGCGAAATCCCATCTTTCCGGCAGAAGCCCATGAGATTACCTGACCTGAATTATTGGTAATGGAAATGATGATATTGTTGAAGGAAGCTTTGATGTGGGCCTGCCCTACCGCTTCAACTTTTACAACTCTTTTCTTACCTTTAGTTTTTTCGTTTCTTTTCTGAGCCATGATCTAAATCAAGATTTATTTAGTTGCTTTTTTCTTGTTAGCAACAGTCTTTCTCTTACCTTTTCTGGTTCTGGCGTTATTCTTGGTTTTTTGACCGCGTACTGGAAGACCTTTTCTGTGTCTCAACCCACGGTAACAACCAATATCCATTAACCTTTTTATACTCAACTGTACCTCCGATTTTAAAACGCCTTCTGTTTTAAAGTCCTCGGAAATAATGTTTCGTATAGCGGTAGACTCATCGTCATCCCACTCACCTGCTTTTTTGTCTAGTGAAATACCTGCTTTGGCCAAAATAGCCTTGGCAGAACTCCTACCAATACCGTAAATATAGGTAAGGCCTATCTCACCGCGCTTGTTGTCCGGAATGTCAACACCTGCAATTCTTGCCATAGTAATTAACCTTGTCTTTGTTTAAACTTAGGATTCTTTTTATTGATCACATAAAGCTTCCCTTTTCTTCGGATCACTTTGCAATCAACGCTTCTCTTTTTAATAGATGCCTTTACTTTCATGATTGTATCCAATTTGACGGAGCTAGAAAACCTTTGCTCCAATTTTATAGACTTTATTTATAACGATATACAATTCTTCCTTTGGAAAGATCATAGGGAGACATCTCCAGTTTCACTTTATCCCCAGGAAGGATTTTGATATAGTTCATTCTCATTTTACCGGAAATATGGGCAATCAACTGATGACCATTTTCCAATTCTACTTTAAACATTGCATTTGACAGTGCCTCGATGATGGTTCCGTCTTGTTCAATTGATGCCTGTTTAGCCATACTTAAAATTATCTTCTATATACTTATGCGTTGTTAGTATTTCAGTCTTATCTGCAAATATCGCTACCGTATGTTCAAAATGAGCTGACGGCTTTCTATCCGCAGTGCGGATAGTCCATCCATCCCGCTCCTGAACCACATTCCTTGTTCCCATGTTAACCATGGGTTCAATAGCTATGACCATGCCTTCTTTAAACCGTTCACCACTCCCTCTTTTTCCGTAATTTGGAACTTCGGGGGCTTCGTGAAGACTCTTGCCCAATCCATGACCAACGAGTTCACGAACAATGGTAAATCCCTTGGATTCAACGAACTTTTGAATAGCATGACCAACATCACCCATACGATTGTTGAAAACCGCTTTTTCTATTCCTAGATAAAGCGATTCTTTGGTGACTTTTAAAAGTGACAATACAGCAGAAGAGACTTCACCGACAGGGTAAGTATAAGCGGAATCGCTATGAAAACCTTGGTGAAAGACTCCACAATCTATTGAGATTATATCGCCATCTTTCAAAACATAGTCACCTGGAAAACCATGGACTACAACTTCATTCACCGAAATACACAGGGAGGAAGGAAATCCATTATATCCCTTAAAAGAAGGGATTCCCTGATGATCTCTGATGTATTCTTCAGCAATTTTATCTAGATAAGAGGTCTTTACCCCTTTCTTCACATATTTTGCAACCTCACCATGAGCTTTACCTAATATCTGAGCACTTTCTTTTATTATTTCAACTTCCTCCCTCGACTTGTAATGTATCATAATTAGGCAACAGCATAACTAGAAGGATCATTTTTCATGTTCCCACTTTTCATCATACCCTCATAATGACGCATCAACAAGTAACTTTCAATCTGTCGCAAGGTATCCAGTATGACCCCAACCATAATCAGTAAGGAAGTCCCTCCATAGAACTGGGCGAATTCGCCACTTACGCCGGCAAGAATCGCAAAAGCTGGCATGATTGCGACTAAAGCCAACAAGAAGGAACCCGGTAAAGTAATTCTGGATATGATATTATCGATGAATTCAGCAGTAGGACCTCCAGGCTTAATTCCCGGAACAAACCCGCCATTCCGTTTCATGTCCTCGGCAATCTGCTCTGGATTAACCGTAATAGCCGTATAGAAGAACGTAAAGAGAATGATCATTAAGGCAAATACCAAATTATATTGCCAAGATGTAAAATCACTGAATGTAGTTCCAATATAGGCGGCAATGTCACTGCTTTCTGCCCAAATCTGAGCTATTAGCGCAGGTAAAAACATCAATGATTGCGCAAAAATAATGGGCATTACTCCAGATGCATTTACCTTGATAGGTATATATTGCCGTTGACCTCCATATACTTTACCTCCTACAACCTGCTTGGCATACTGTACAGGAATCCTTCTGGTAGCCTCAGTAAGTGCTACAGTACCCACTACGACAAAGAACAAAATAGCTGCTTCTATGATCAGCAATAAAATACCTCCGGCGCCTTTTGACAAACTTTCTGCTATAATGGCACCCGGCAATGCCGAAATAATCCCAATCATTATCAACATTGAAATACCGTTGCCTATACCTTTCTCAGTGATTTTCTCGCCAATCCACATACAGAACATGGTACCTGAGGTAAGCAAAACCAGGGAACTTACCATGAACAAAGATTTATTCACTACAATAGCCTCATTGGGGATAGTTGCGGTGATGTAGCCGATGCCTTGCGCGACTGTGATCAATATGGTTAGCACCCGGGTTATCTGATTGATTCTTTTACGTCCGGATTCGCCTTCCTTTTGTAACTTTTGAAAATAAGGCACACCAACAGTTAACAACTGCAATACGATAGAAGCAGAAATATAGGGCATGATCCCTAGTCCAAATATGGAAGCTCTACTGAACGATCCTCCAAGAAAGGTGTCAATCAATCCAAATATGCCACCTGCCGACTCTCCCAAAAGGCTGGGATCCACACCTGGCAATACGATGAAAGAACCAATTCTAAAAACGACGAGTAATCCCAGCGTATTCAAAATTCGAATCCTTAGATCTTCTATTGAAAAGATATTTTTAACTGTAGTGATAAATTTTTTCATTTTTTAAAGCTTATTGACAGTTCCGCCAACTTTTTGAATAGCCTCTTCGGCGGAAGCAGAGAACTTATGGGCACTTACATTTATTTTACTGGTAAGTTCGCCTGTTCCTAGGACTTTTACAACATCTTTTTTGGACATGATTCCATTTTCGATGAAAGTTTCCAAAGAAATCGTATCTGTATTCAATTTCTCGACCAAAATCTGGAGATCAACCAAATTTATAATCTGATATTCAATTCGGTTTACATTTTTAAAACCAAATTTGGGAACCCTTCTCTGGAGGGGCATTTGACCACCTTCAAAGCCCAACTTGGATTTATATCCAGACCTTGATTTCGCTCCTTTATGGCCTCTGGTAGATGTTCCACCTCTACCGGATCCCTGACCCCTGCCGATTCTTTTCCTGTTCTTGGTAGAACCATCAGCAGGTTTTAATGTATGTAGTTTCATTTGAAGTAAATTTTAACGATGAGTCTGAACCTTGACAACGCAGAACGTTTAATTAAGCTTCCTCAGTTTTGACAAGGTGACTTACTTTATTTATCATCCCCAAGATCTGGGGAGTACCTTCCACTTCAACGCTTTTGTTGATCTTACCAAGACCCAGGGCTGTAATTGTTGCTTTCTGGTCTTTCGGACGTTTGATGGTACTTTTAATTTGTGTAATTCTTAACTTTGCCATCTACCTACCCATTAAATACCTTAGATAATTTAACTCTCCGTTGCTGAGAGACGGCAATAGCATCTCTCATTTGCTCCAAAGCATCCACCGTGGCTTTCACTACATTGTGGGGATTTGAAGAACCTTTTGATTTGGCAAGAATATCTGAATAACCGGCACTTTCCAGCACGGCTCTCATCGCACCACCCGCCAAAACTCCCGTTCCTGGAGCAGCTGGTTTGATCAAGACGAATCCACCTCCAAATTTACCCAATTGCTCATGGGGTACGGTACCTTTATACAAAGGAACTTTTATCAAATTTTTCTTGGCATCTTCTATTCCTTTCGTAATAGCATCAGTCACCTCATTGGCTTTTCCTAAACCATAACCAACGATTCCGTTTCCATCACCTACCACTACAATCGCTGAGAAGGAGAATCGTCTACCTCCTTTTACAACCTTAGCAACGCGGTTGATAGCAACTACTTTTTCTTTTAATTCAGTTTCGGTAGCCCTAATGGGTTTCTTTCTTATCTGGGACATAATAACTATTAAAATTTAAGGCCACCTTCTCTGGCACCATCTGCCAAAGCTTTAACATTACCATGATAGAGATATCCGCTCCTATCAAAGACTACTTCAGTGATGCCACCGGCAAGCGCCTTTTCAGCGATTTTCTTTCCAACTTCTTTTGAGAGAGGAATAGTGGTATTGCTTTTTTGACCTAGCTCTTTTGAGGAGGCCGCAGCAATAGTGTGGCCTAGCAGATCATTTACTATTTGGGCATATATACCGGTATTACTTTTGAAGACTGACAGTCTTGGTCTGGAATCCGTACCCGATATTTTCCTCCGGATACTTTTTTTGATTCTCAGTCTTCTTTTATTCTTATTAAAGGCCATGTCTCAGTTATTTTTTAGCAGAAGTTTTACCAGCTTTTCGACGTACTTTCTCTCCGACAAAGCGAACACCTTTTCCTTTGAAAGGCTCCACTTTTCTGAAAGATTTGATCTTGGCAGCAATTTGGCCTATCAATTCCTTGTCTACACCTTCCAGCGTGATCAAGGGATTCTTTCCTTTTGGAGTCTCGGTCTTAAGCGAAATTTCCTGGGGAAGTGAGAAGATGATATTGTGGGAATACCCCAAAGCCAGTTCCAGCAATTGTCCCTGATTGGTAGCCTTAAAGCCTACACCTACCAGTTCCAACTCTTTCTTGTATCCTTCATTTACACCGATCACCATGTTGTTGATCAGCGAACGATACAATCCGTGAAGAGATTTATGCCTTTTGGAGTCGGTTGGTCGTTCAACAACCACCTGACTTCCGGCAACTTCTACTTTTATATCGGGATTTACTTCCTGATATAAAGTACCTTTGGGACCTTTAACAGTGACCTGATTATGCTTGGACACGTCTACAGTAACACCCGCTGGTATATCTATTGGTTTTTTACCTATTCTTGACATCGTATTGAATTAATAGACGTAGCAAAGGACTTCTCCACCTACACCTTCGGTACGGGCTTCCTTATCAGTCATAATTCCCCTGGAAGTAGAGATAATGGCAATGCCAAGACCGTTGATTACCCGGGGAAGGGAATCTTTGTTTACATACTTTCTCAAACCTGGCTTACTAATTCTAGTCAGGTTAACTATTGCGTTCTCTTTGGTAGTTGGGTTGTATTTCAAAGCGATCTTAATGGAACCCTGAGGACCATTTTCATCAAATTTGTAGTTTTGAATATACCCCTTGTCAAAGAGCACTTTGGTCATCTCCTTTTTCACATTGGAAGCAGGGATTTCCACTATCCGGTGGGAAGCCTTGATGGCGTTTCGCAACCTGGTCAGATAATCAGCTATTGGATCAGTCATATTTGTAATATAGTCTAACTACACGCTCCAAATGGGGGTGCAAAGTTACACAATGATTCTTAGAATAAAAACATTTGTCTGATTTTTACCAGCTCGATTTAGTGATGCCAGGTATCTTGCCCGCAGAGGCCATTTCCCTGAAAGTTACCCTGTTAATGCCAAACTTTCTCATATATCCTTTCGGACGTCCGGTAAGTTTGCATCGGTTGTGTAACCTTACTGGCGATGCATTTTTAGGTAGTTTGTCAAGCGCTTCAAAATCTCCAGCCGCTTTTAGAGCTGTTCTTTTCTTAGCGTATTTGGCTACCAGGCGTTCTCTTTTTCTCTCCCGAGCTTTAATAGACTCTTTTGCCATGATTAAATTTCTTTATTGCTGTTTACGAATGGCATTCCCAATGCTTTCAACAAAGCCAATGCTTCTTCATCTGTTTCAGCAGTTGTTACCAATGTAATGTCCATTCCGGATATTCGATTGACTTTTTCAATACTGATTTCAGGGAAAATAATTTGCTCCGTGACACCTAATGTATAGTTGCCTCTTCCATCGAAACCTTTGTCGGAAATACCTTTAAAATCCCGAACCCTTGGCAAAGCGATTGTAACCAACCGATCCAAAAATTCAAACATTCTGTTTCCTCTAAGGGTTACCTTTGCTCCGATTGGCATTCCTTCTCTTAACTTAAAGTTGGAGATGGAATTTTTTGCTTTAGTGGCAACCGCACGCTGTCCCGAGATAAGCGAAAGCTCTTCAACTCCTTGGTCAACAAGCTTCTTGTCAGCCACTGCAGCTCCGATACCTTTATTGATGACAATCTTTGTCAACTTAGGAACCTGCATAACAGACTTATATTGAAATTTCTCCTTAAGACCGGCAGAAACTTCAGAAACAAATTTTTCTTTTAATCTAGGATTAGCCATTGATTACCTCCCCGGTTTTCTTTGAATACCTTACTAATTTACCATTATCGCCTACTTTCCTACCTATTCTAGTAGCATCTCCTGTTTTGGGATCTACCAACATCAAGTTGCTGGCGTGTATGGAAGCTTCCTTCTTTTCAATTCCACCTTGTGGAGAGTTGGCAGTAGGTTTCACATGTTTGGTTACCATGTTTAACCCCTCCACGATTACTCTTCTTTTAAGGATGTTTACAGAAAGCACTTTACCTTTTTTGCCCTTGTCATCTCCGGCGATTACCAATACGGTATCTCCGGTTTTGACGTGCATCTTGGGTTGTTTATCTGATTTTTTTTCCATTTTTAAAGTACTTCAGGGGCCAATGATACAATTTTCATAAATTGCTTTTCACGAAGCTCTCTGGCAACGGGGCCAAATATTCGTGTACCTCTCGGCTCATCGTTGTTGTTTAAAAGTACGGCAGCATTGTCTTCAAAACGGATATAAGACCCGTCTTTTCTGCGTACCTCTTTTTTGGTTCTCACGATAACCGCTTTGGAAACGGTACCTTTTTTCATGCTGCTGGATGAAAGGGCAGACTTAACGGTAACTACCACTTTGTCACCGATGGAAGCATATCTCCTTCCAGTTCCGCCCAATACACGGATGACAAGCACTTCTTTTGCACCTGAATTATCCGCGACACTCAATCTTGATTCTTGTTGTATCATGATTATTTAGCTCTTTCTATAATTTCTACTAATCTCCAACGCTTTCTCTTGCTCAGCGGACGAGTTTCACTGATCTTTACCAGATCTCCCGGTTTGGAATCATTGGTCTCGTCATGGGCCATAAATTTGGTAGTCTTAGCAACAAATTTGCCATAAATGGGATGTTTCACCCTTCTTTCTACGGCAACTGTAATGGATTTATCCATACTGTTACTCACTACCTTTCCTATTCTTTCTTTACGCAGGTTTCTTTCTGTAGTAGCCATTTTATATATTATTTAGCCAGTTGTTTTTCCCGCAAAAAAGTTTTTAATCTTGCGACCAATCTTTTTGCTTCCTTGATCTTGTTTGGATTCTCTATGGGTGAAATAGCGTGAGCAAACTTCAACTTAGATAAATTTCCCTGCTCGGCTACAATTCGCTCGTTAATTTCGCTCTCTGTGAGGGCGGTGATTTCAGAATTCTTCATTGTTATAATTATCCTACGTATTCCCTACGCACCACAAATTTTGTACTGACTGGAAGTTTTTGTTGGGCCAATCGTAACGCCTCTTGTGCTACCTCCATCGTTACACCTGTTGCTTCAAAAAGGATCGTTCCTGGCTTGATTACCGCAACCCAGTATTCAGGAGCTCCTTTACCTTTACCCATACGTACCTCGGCCGGCTTTTTGGTGATCGGTTTGTCAGGGAATATCCTGATCCAAACCTGTCCCTCTCGCTTCATTGCCCTGGTCATCGCTATACGGGCTGCTTCTATTTGACGGGACGTAATCCATCCCGGTTCCAAAGATTTAACGCCAAAGTTTCCAAATGAAAGTGTATGGCCACGCTGGGCGATACCCTTCACTCTACCTTTATGCATTTTTCTATATTTTGTTCTTCTTGGCTGTAACATGATTGGTCAATTAGGGTGAAAATTAGTTACTCTTTTTTCTTCTTTTCGGTCCTCCCTCTCTTCTTCTTCTGTTACCAGCAGCAGGTGCGTTGTTCGCTTTGGTATCCGATGTAGAAGCCTGGTTGGGAGACAAGTCTCTTTTACCATATACTTCACCTTTGAATATCCATACCTTTATACCGATAATTCCATAGACGGTATTGGCTTCTGATATCGCATAGTCAACATCAGCCCTGATGGTATGAAGGGGAATTCTTCCTTCCTTATACATTTCGGATCTTGCCATTTCCGCGCCACCCAACCTACCGGATAACTTCACCTTGATACCCTCTGCGCCTACCCGCATGGTAGCCGCAATGGATTGCTTCATTGCCCTTCTAAAAGAAATCCTCGCTTCAAGTTGCTGGGCAATAGATTCGCCCACCAGCTTGGCATCCATTTCGGGACGCTTGATCTCAAAAATATTGATCTGAACATCCTTGTTGGTCAATTTCTTCAGTTCTTCTTTAAGCTTGTCAACCTCAGAACCTCCTTTACCAATGACAACTCCCGGACGGGCGGTATGAATGGTGAGGGTAATCCTCTTTAACGTACGCTCAATGATTACCTTGGAGATACCTCCTTTAGGAATCCTTGCATAAACGTAGTTTCGGATTTTTTGATCCTCGTAAAGTTTTTCCGCAAAGTCTTTTCCTCCATACCAATTGGAGTCCCAGCCCTTGATGATACCAAGCCTTAAACCAATAGGGTTTACTTTCTGTCCCATATGTTAGTTTACTTTTTCATTTGATTTCACAACGTCAGCGGTAACAAAATCACTGATTGAATCAATGACAAGAGTTACATGATTTGATCTTTTACGTATTCTATGTGCCCTACCCTGTGGTGCAGGTCTAAGTCTCTTCAACATGCGTCCACCATCTACTGCGACGGTTTTCACGTACAGGTCTGAGTCTTCCAGCTTTTCATCCGGATTTTTTGACTGCCAGTTTGCCACTGCGGACAATACCAGCTTTTCCAACTTGATTGCCCCATGATTTGGAGAAAACTTGAGGATACTCAAGGCGTGACCGACTTTTTTTCCTCTGATAAGGTCTGCTACCAGGCGCATTTTCCTTGGAGAGGTAGGAACATTATTTAATCTTGCTACTGCTTCCATGACTATCTCTTTCCTTTATCTTTTTTGGCAATATGTCCTCTGAAATTTCTCGTTGGGGCAAATTCTCCCAACTTATGACCTACCATGTTGTCAGTTACAAATACGGGGATAAATTTGTTGCCGTTATGTACCGCAAAGGTGTGGCCTACGAAATCCGGCGAAATCATCGATCTTCTTGACCAGGTTTTGATCACCGATTTTTTTCCGGATTCGTTCATGGTATCGACTTTTTTGCCCAAATGATGCTCTATATACGGACCTTTTTTTAATGAACGTGCCATAGTTATTTAGATCTTCTGCTAATGATTAGATTATTGGAATATTTCTTTGGAGACCTGGTCTTCTTGCCCTTGGAAAGCAGACCATTCCTCGAACGGGGATGACCTCCAGATGATCTTCCTTCACCACCACCCATCGGGTGATCGACAGGGTTCATCGCTACACCCCTGGTACGGGGCCGTCGTCCAAGCCATCTGTTTCTTCCCGCCTTACCAAGTACCACGTTCATGTGATCCCCATTGGAAACGGTACCTATTGTCGCCTTACACGTGGCCAATACCATCCTCATTTCTCCGGAGGGAAGTTTAACTGTAACGTACTTACCTTCCCTGGCTACAATCTGCGCATAACTACCGGCACTTCTTGCCATCGCTCCGCCTTTACCTGGTTTCAATTCGATGTTGTGAATGATAGTACCCAAGGGGATATTATTTATAGCCATTGCATTGCCCACCTCAGGAGCTACACTTTCTCCGGAAATTATTTTCTGACCTACAGAAAGGCCCTCGGGAGCAATGATATACGTTTTGGCACCATCAACATAAAAGAGCAGCGCAATCCTTGCAGTTCGGTTGGGATCGTATTCGATACTGTTCACCACCGCCGGAACTCCATCTTTGTCTCTTTTAAAGTCAATGATTCTAAATCTTTTTTTATGTCCACCACCGAGGTATCGGTTGGTCATTTTTCCAGAATTGTTTCTACCACCTGATTTCTTCAAGGGTGCCAGCAGACTCTTCTCCGGTGTGGACTTCGTAATCTCCGTGAATGCAGGAGCTACTCTGAATCTGGTACCGGGAGTTACAGGCTTTAGTTTTTTAACTGCCATGATTATGATTCAATTAAATTTCTCCGTAAAAGTCTATAATCTCGCCTTCAGCCACCTGAATGATTGCCTTTTTAAAGGCGTTGGTGTATCCGGATACTATTTTCGCTTTGGTATACCTGGTCTTCTTTTTGGCGGCATAACGCATTGTACGCACTGCAACAACTTTCACACCATACATATCTTCAACGGCTTTCTTGATCTGCGGCTTCTTGGCTGTCTTTTCTACAATAAACCCATACACCCCACGGTCATTCATCGCTGAAATCTTCTCTGTAATCAAAGGCTTCTTTAATACGTTCATCTTCTTACTTTGATAAAAGGGTTTCTAACTTACTAATTGAGCCTTCACAAAGAACTAAGCTGTCTGCATTCAGAAGCTCGTAGGTATTTACGTCCTCCACAACCATTACTTTGGTCTTTGGTACATTTCTACTTGACAAAACCACATTTTTGTTAGCTTCAGGCATCAAAAGCAATGTCTTTTTGTCTCCAAGTGAAAGACTAGCTAACAGGTTAATGTAGGATTTGGTCTTTGGAGCCTCAAATGTCAGGTCTTCCAAAATGAATACACTGTTATCGATAGCCTTATATGAAAAGGCTGACTTTCTAGCCAATTGTTTCAACTTTTTGTTCAGTTTGAACGAGTAGTCTCGTGGTCGTGGACCAAATACTCGTCCTCCTCCCCTGAATACAGGAGATTTGATAGAACCAGCCCTAGCTCCGCCAGTGCCTTTTTGCTTTTTAATTTTCTTGGTCGAACCGGCTATTTCTGCTCTTTCTTTGGACTTGTGAGTACCCTGACGCTGGTTGGCCATGTACTGCTTTACATCCAAATAGATCGCATGGTCGTTTGGTTTGATGCCGAATATCTCGTCGGAAAGGGTTACTTTTCTCCCGGTATCCTCACCGTTATGTTTTAATATCGCTAATTCCATCTTCTTACTTCTCTAGAATTACAAAAGAATTTTTTGGGCCCGGAACAGATCCGCTGACAAGAATCAAATTCTTCTCTGCATAGATTTTAAGCACCCGCAGGTTGACTACTTTCACTCGGTCACCGCCGGTTCTGCCAGCCATTCGCATGCCCTTGAACACCCGGGAAGGCCATGAACAGGCACCGATAGAACCAGGGTGTCTCGCTCTGTTATGCTGACCGTGCGTCTGCCCGCCAACACCCGCAAAGCCATGACGCTTTACAACACCTTGAAATCCTTTACCCTTAGAGGTACCAATGGCATCGATGAAGTCACCCTCAACAAATACCTGATCCGCAATTACGGTCTTTCCAAGATCAACCTGACCTTCGAACTCCACGCGGAAATCTCTGAATTCAACAACCTTCTGCTTTGGCGTGGTGCCGGCCTTTTTGAAATGACCAAGCAATGGTTTTGGCGTATTCTTTTCTTTACGCTCACCATATGCCAATTGAACAGCGTTGTACCCGTCTGATTCAACATTTTTTACTTGCGTAACTACGCAAGGACCAGCTTCTACTAACGTGCATGCGACGTTTCGTCCATCGGCACTGAAAATACTAGTCATTCCAACTTTTCTTCCTATTATTCCAGACATCTACTGTAGTATAATAAACCATGAAACACAGGCATCTACACACCTGTGCTTTTTTAAAGGACTGCAAAGTTAGCAATTTAAAGTCACCTTACAAATTCCAACTTTAATATTTTGAATATTTTAGGCAATTAATTTTGCCTTCAGGAACCTTTTTCGGCCATTACCAACACCCGACTTTTAAAACTCCCTATTAGTTCAAGGTTTCCACATCAGGCAAAACCCACCCCAGCTGATAGACATCTAGGGTAAAAGGGTATATTCACAAAAAAACCCGCACGATATTGTGCAGGTCTTCTTTGAATATTAGCCAAATGTCAAACCTTGATTTCAACATCTACTCCACTTGGAAGCTCTATTTTCATCAAGGCATCTACCGTCTTGGAACTGTTTGAATAAATGTCCACCAAGCGCTTGTAGGTACAAAGTTGAAATTGTTCTCGGGATTTCTTGTTGACGTGTGGAGATCTCAACACGGTGAATTTTTCCTTTTTTGTTGGAAGAGGGATGGGACCCACAACGACAGCACCTGTAGATTTTACAGCTTTTACGATTTTCTCTGATGACTTATCCACCAGGCTATGATCGTATGATTTTAGTTTTATTCTTATTTTCTGGTTCATTTTCTGTAAATATTTAGGCCTTTTCTCCTTTAACCTTGGCAATTACTCCCTCAGCAATGTTGTTTGGAACAGGCTCATAGTGATCGAAGGTAAGTGAGGCCGTTGCTCTTCCTGATGACATAGTCCTTAGATCCGTTACGTACCCAAAAAGCTCAGACAAAGGAACATTTCCTTTGATTACCGTAGAAGTACCTTTGGTATCCATACCCTTCATCAAGCCTCTTCTTCTGTTCAAGTCACCTGTGATGGGACCGGTGTATTCTTCAGGAGTCAAAACTTCTACAGCCATAATCGGCTCAAGCAACTGTGGCTTACATTTCCTGGCTGCTTCTTTGAATCCAATCCTTGCCGCAAGTTCAAAAGAAAGTGCATCGGAATCAACATCGTGGAAGGATCCGTGGAATAACCTTACTCTCATTGCCTCAATGGGATATCCAGCCAATGGACCATTTTTCATGGATTCGTTGAACCCTTTTTGAATAGAAGGGATAAATTCCTTTGGAATGATACCACCAACAATACCATTCACAAACTCCAATCCCGGTTTGATTTCTCCAGTTTCAGGATCTGCGGGTTTAGGACCAAGTTCAAAAGAGATGTCCGCAAACTTACCTTTACCACCGGTTTGTTTCTTATATACTTCCTTATGCTCCACGGTCGAATAAAGTGCTTCTTTATAAGCAACTTGGGGAGCACCCTGGTTGATCTCCACCTTAAATTCTCTTCTCAGCCTGTCTATGATTATTTCTAGGTGCAATTCGCCCATCCCTCTAAGGATAGTCTGTCCAGTTTCACGATCAGTGTTGACCTGCAGCGTGGGATCTTCTTCCACCAATTTTGAAATAGCCATACCCAACTTGTCCACGTCCACTTGCTTCTTTGGCTCAATGGCATATCCGATAACCGGCTCAGGAAAGACCATGGATTCCAACACTACCTTGCGCTTCTCATCGCAAAGGGTATCTCCCGTCTTAATATCCTTAAAACCTACCACCGCTCCAATATCACCGGCTCGCAGGCTGTCGATTTGATTCTGTTTGTTGGCATGCATCTGGAATACCCGGGAGATTCTCTCCTTGTTTCCAGACCGAGTATTGTGAATGTATGAGCCTGATTGCAAAACGCCTGAATAGGCCCTGACAAAGCATAACCTTCCTACGAAAGGATCCGTGGCAATTTTAAACGCCAATCCCACAAAAGGCTCACTTTCGTCCGGTTTAATTACGACTTGTTCTTCTGAATCAACTCCGTGAGCAATAATATCGTCCTTGTCCATTGGGGATGGCAACAGTTCCATGACCAAGTCAAGCATCGTCTGCACACCTTTGTTTTTGAAAGATGAGCCGCAAACCATAGGAACGATTTTAAGGTCAATGGTAGCTTGTCGCAATGCTGCCAAAATCTCTGTCTCAGTGATGGAATCAGGATCATCGAAAAATTTCTCCATCAACGACTCATCATAATCAGCGACAGCCTCCAAAAGATGTTCTCTGTACTCCGCCACTTCCTCTTCCATATCTTCAGGAATAGGAATTTCTTCAAAAGTCATTCCCAGGTCGTCTTCATTCCAGATGATCGCACGGTTGTTGATCAAGTCAACAACGCCTCTGAATTTTTCCTCTGAACCAATCGGAAGTTGCAATGGAACGGCATGACTGCCCAACATTTCCTTCACTTGCTTACATACTTCTAAAAAATTGGCACCTGAGCGGTCCATTTTGTTCACAAAACCAATACGGGCTACCTTGTAGTTATCCGCAAGTCTCCAGTTCGTCTCCGACTGTGGCTCCACACCGTCAACCGCACTAAAAAGGAAAACCAGGCCATCAAGTACACGCAGCGAGCGGTTTACTTCCACTGTAAAATCCACGTGACCTGGCGTGTCAATGATATTAATTTGATATTTGTTGTCTCTGTAATTCCAAAAAACAGTAGTTGCGGCGGAAGTAATCGTAATACCCCTTTCCTGCTCCTGCTCCATCCAGTCCATAGTCGCAGCACCGTCATGAACTTCTCCGATTTTATGACTTACCCCTGAATAAAAAAGGATTCTTTCTGTCGTTGTAGTCTTTCCGGCATCAATATGCGCTGCAATACCAATGTTTCTGGTAAAATTTAAGTCTCTTGCCATTATCTATTAAAATCTAAAATGAGAGAATGCTTTATTGGCTTCTGCCATTCTATGCGTGTCATCCTTTTTCTTAACCGCAGCACCTTCGCCTTTAGCTCCGGCAATGATTTCACCGGCAAGTCTGTCCATCATGGTTTTCTCTCCCCTTTTTCTGGCAAACGTAATCATCCACTTTATACCCAGGGAAACTTTTCTTTCCGGTCTAACTTCCATTGGTACTTGGAAAGTGGCTCCACCAACTCTACGACTCTTAACTTCTACAGCTGGAGTAATATTGTTAAGTGCTTTTTTCCAAACCTCAAGACCATTCTCACCCACTTTGTCTTCTACCTTTGCTACCGCATCGTAGAAAATTTTGTAGGCAATACTTTTCTTCCCATCTACCATCAGGCAGTTTACAAACCTGGTTACCAAGGTATCATTGAACTTTGGATCAGGAAGAATATACCTCTTTTTCGGTTTTGCTTTTCTCATTTCTTTCTAAATGTTTGATTATTTTTTCTTGGGTGGAGAGCCTTTGCCTGCAGCTACTGGAGCACCTTTTCCAGCTTTAGGTCTTTTAGCACCATACTTAGAGCGACCTTGCTTGCGGTCTTTTACTCCTGCTGTATCTAGTGCACCCCGGATGATGTGGTATCTTACACCTGGAAGATCTTTTACTCTACCGCCTCTGATCAATACGATCGAGTGCTCCTGGAGATTGTGTCCTTCACCGGGAATATAGGCATTTACCTCTTTTCCGTTGGTTAACCTTACTCGAGCCACTTTCCTCATCGCTGAGTTAGGCTTCTTAGGGGTAGTTGTATACACTCTGGTACACACCCCTCTGCGCTGCGGACAGGCATCCAAAGCCCGTGATTTGGACTTTGTCTCGAGGGTATTTCTACCTTTTCTTACTAACTGTTGTATAGTAGGCATTAATAGATAAAATTAATTTACAGCTTTAAACTCTTATTTTTTGGACTGCAAAGGTAAACAAATCAATAAAACAAACAAAATTAAGGAGTTATATTTTCGCTAAGCTTCTCCCAATGTCCCTCCAAAATTCAAGGGAAATTGGGGAGTGCCTTGGCCGTTTTCAATTTTCCCGAAACTTTGTTCGTATTTCTCAATATTATCCTTCAAGGCTGCCAGTAACCTCTTTGCATGATCTGGAGTAATGATGATCCGCGATTTGACTTTCGCCTTGGGTACTCCGGGCATCAGACGTATAAAATCTACCACAAACTCAGACTGAGAATGGGCAATCATCGCCAAATTGGAGTAGACCCCCTCAGCAACTTCATCAGATAGTTCCACGTTAATCTGCTGTCCTTTGATTTTTTCTTTGTTATCCTCTTCCATGATTTATCACGTTTTATAAAAAAAGGTCTGCACCTGACAGACCTTTTTTATCTAACAATCTCGATAAATTATTTAACTGTTTCTTTTGTCTTTTTGGAGGATTTTTCTTTCTCCCCTCCAATAAGACGCTCATATTCTTCCTTGGAGCCGATGATCATGTTTCTAAATCTTCGCTGACCTGTACCTGCTGGTATCAAGTGCCCCACGATAACATTTTCCTTCAATCCCAACAGTTCGTCCCGCTTACCCCGGATGGCTGCTTCACTCAAGACCTTGGTGGTCTCCTGGAAGGAAGCCGCAGAAATAAAGCTTTCTGTTCCCAGGGAAGAGGCCGTAATCCCCTGCAATGTAGGCTGGGAAACAGCTGCCTGAGCATCTCTAACTTGTACGATCTTTAAATCTTTTCGCTTGAGGCTGGAGTTTTCATCCCTCAACCTACGTGCGGAAATGATCATGCCCGGCTTCAGCGTTGAAGAATCTCCGGATTCCATCACCACTTTCTTGTCTAGGATTATGTCGTTTTCCTCACGGAAAGCCCACTTATTGACAATTTGATTTTGAAGGAATCCTGTATCGCCGGCATCCAAAATTTCCACCTTTTGCATCATCTGACTCACAATCACTTCGATATGCTTGTCATTGATTTTCACCCCCTGAAGTCGGTAAACTTCCTGGATTTCATTTACAAGGTATTCTTGAACAGCCGTTGGTCCTTTTATAGAAAGGATGTCGTTTGGCGTAATGGCTCCGTCTGACAGTGGCTCACCGGCACGGATAAAGTCATTTTCCTGAACCAAAATGTGTTTGGAGAGTGACACCATGTAGCGCTTCTTCACACCATCTTTTGACTCGATGAATATCTCCCGGTTACCCCGCTTGATGCCACCATAACTTACCACACCGTCAATCTCTGAAACTACAGCAGGGTTGGATGGGTTTCTGGCCTCAAACAATTCCGTAACCCGTGGCAAACCACCGGTAATATCCCTTGTCTTGCCGACAGATCGAGGAATCTTAACCAGAATCTGCCCAGACTTCACCTTGTCACCTTCTTCTACAGAAAGGTGGGCACCGACCGGTATGTTATAGGACTTGGAATCGTCCCCGTGATTGATCATCACGGCAGGATTCTTAGTCTTATCCTTTGTTTCGATGATTACCTTCTCCCTGTATCCTGTCTGGTCATCTGCCACTTCCTTGTAGGTAATGCCTTCAAGAATTGAGTCAAATTCCACAACGCCGTCAAATTCGGAAAGAATGACAGCATTATATGGATCCCAGGTACACAAGGAATCTCCTTTAGCAATTTTCTGCCCGTCTTTGACATTCAGCACGGCACCATAAGGTACGTGATTGGATACAAGGACTTTACCTGACTTGATATCGTTGATTTTAATTTCACCGGATCTACCCATAACGATAGAAACATCTTCCCCATCTTTATTGGTTGTATTGATCCAGCGTAGCTCTTCTTCAAACTCAACAATACCTTCAAACTTGGCATTGATACTCGCCTCTACGGAAATGTTGGAAGCCGTACCTCCCACGTGGAACGTACGTAACGTCAGCTGTGTACCAGGTTCACCGATGGACTGTGCGGCTATAACACCAACAGACTCACCTGTTTGGACAATATTGCCCGTAGAGAGGTTTCTACCATAACATTTGGCACAGACTCCCCTTCTCGTTTCACAGGTAAGCACAGATCTGATCTCTATCTCCTCAACAGCGGATTCGTCTATTCGCTTGGCCAAATCATCAGATATTTCTTCACCGGAAAAGATGATAATTTCATCTGAAATAGGATCAACAACATCATGCACGGCAATCCTGCCCACAACACGCTCAGACAATGGCTCAACGATTTCATCATTGTCTTTCAGGGCCTGAACCACTAGACCGCGCAATGTGCCGCAATCCTCTTCAGAAATGATCATATCCTGGGCCACATCCACCAATCTTCGTGTCAAATAACCGGCATCGGCAGTTTTAAGAGCGGTATCTGCCAACCCTTTTCTTGCCCCGTGGGTGGAAATGAAATATTCCAACACGTCCAATCCTTCTTTGAAATTGGATAGAATAGGGTTTTCAATGATCTCACCAACAGAGCCCTGAAGGTTTTTCTGTGGCTTAGCCATCAGTCCCCTCATGCCTCCCAACTGACGGATCTGCTCCCTGGAACCCCTGGCTCCCGAGTGCATCATCATATAGATGGCATTGAACCCCTGGTTGTCTTCTTCCATCTGTTTCATCAAGATGTTGGTCAGGTTGGAATTGGTACGTGTCCAGATATCGATGACTTGGTTGTATCGCTCGTTATCAGTGATCAAACCCATCAGGTAGTTATTCCATACCTGGTCCACTTCGGCTTTCGCCTTTTCGATCAACGGTTCTTTTTCCAACGGAATAATCACGTCATCCAATCCCATGGAAAGACCACCTTTGTAGGCCATTTGGAATCCAAGATGTTTGATGTCGTCCAAAAATTGGGCTGAACGTGCAATTCCACATATTTTTACAACCTCAGCAATAATCTGCTGCAGTTTCTTTTTGGTCAATAATTCGTTGACATACCCTACCTGTTTCGGTACAAACTGGTTGAAGATCAACCTACCAGCTACCGTCTCTATTATTTGTTGGGAAAGCTCGCCGCTTTCATTCCTTACAGTCACCTTACAGTTGATGAAGGCGTGTTGGGAGATTGTTCCTTCATTAAGCGCGATGATCACTTCTTCCTCACCGTAGAACGTCATCCCCTCACCGGCAACTTTCTCACCTTCGGTGGAGCGCTTTCCCTTGGTCACATAATACAATCCCAATACCATGTCCTGGGAAGGTACAGTGATCGGAGCCCCGTTGGCCGGGTTTAGTATGTTGTGCGAGGAAAGCATCAACGTACCAGCTTCCAAAATCGCTTCATGCCCCAGAGGGACGTGAACCGCCATCTGGTCACCGTCGAAGTCAGCGTTAAATGCAGTACACACCAACGGATGCAGCTGAATTGCCTTACCTTCAATCAGTTTGGGCTGAAAGGCCTGAATGCCCAATCGGTGAAGAGTCGGGGCACGGTTGAGTAATACCGGATGCCCTTTAAGGACGTTTTCCAATATA
>JBBQXZ010000020.1:0-33283 GCA_038209145.1 Cytophagales bacterium
TGCAGCCATGTTAACGATTGTTACAAACTGCTCAGCCTCTCTGCACTGCCTGTGGATTACCGAAAACAACAAATTGGCTATCAAAGCTATCCACACCTGCGTTTTGATTCCCTCCATGCTGTCCGAGTAAAAATACTCCAATTCAAAATTTTGCTTCAACTGTTTGAACAGATTATGTAAAGCTTTACATAAAGGGATTTATGGAAAGAAAAAGATTATGCAAAGTGGTAGTATCAAGTGTGTTCATAATCAATATGTTAGTCCCCTCACTTTACAATACCACTTTACATAAATACCCGGCTATTTTTTCAAACTTTTTAGCCATTCGAGCAAATTGCCGTCCTTTTCCCAGGATTTTGATTTATCCGCACTCGGGTTCAGGTCAACATAGGCTTTCTCAAAAGCCTCCCTTTTTTGCTTTGAATCAGCACGGGCATATACATCCGTAGTCTGAACCGAAACATGTCCCAGCATGTCCCTTATATATACCAGATTGACACCGGCCTGCAGCAGGTGCATTGCTTTCGAATGGCGTAGAGAATGACAAGTGACCTTTTCAGGTATAATTGCCGGATTAATTTTTCGTGCCAGGCCCGCATGCGTGGTAAGTATATATGACACCCCCGCACGGGTTAGTCTTTCTTTCCGGCTGTTGGAGAACAAAGGATATTGATTTGCATATGGTTCCAATAACTGGTTCTCCTGCATGTACTTTTTCAGAAACACGGTCTGTTCTTCCTGCAGCGGTACAATCCTGGCTTTACGCCCCTTGCCAAACAGCCTTATGGTGATGGGGGTGTCGAACCTTACCGATGCCGGGGTAAGGTCTATTATCTCCTGCACCCTGGCACCACTGTCATAAGCAAGCGCAAGCAGGGCAAGGTTTCTGCGGCCTTTTGGGCTGTCTAGGTCAGGTTGCTCAAGAAGAAGCTTTATGCCGTCTACGGTAAGGTAGTTAATGCTTTTTTTCTCCTGCTTCTTGACTTTGATGGACAGTATCTTTTGCCACTCATACATTCTTTCCGGGTTTTTGTATTGCATATAATTGAAGAATGATTTAAGGGCGGCAAGCCGGTAATTCCTTGTCGCGTTGGAACAATTCCTGTCCTTTTGTACGAAGTCAAGAAACTCGGAGACAACCTCCCCGGTTATACTTTTGAGGGTCAGCCTTTTGGCTTCGGTGCCTTTCCTTTCTTTCATGAAGGTTATAAACTGGACAAAAGTATCCCGGTAAGCCAAAACGGTATTCGGGCTGTAGTTTCGCTCCCCCGCAAGATATACGGTCAAAAACGCGCTGAGGTGCTTTGCAAAGTCAGTGGTTTCCATTACATGTAAGGTTGCCGGTTTTAGGAAAAACGTATGCTCCGATGCTTTTTTGGTCTTTGAGAAGATCCGGATACACTCCGGCGGTAAGCCTGACATAGCGTTCGGTTGAACCCAACGATATGTGTCCCAGAAAAACCGACAATATGGGCAATGAATAATAAAGGTCCATTCCGGACTCGGCCATCTTTACCATGGAGTGGACGGCAAAAGTATGCCGTAAATCATGAACCCGTGGGCCCTTGTGATCTCCCTGATGGGGTATGCCGGATTCCGACAGGATCTTTCTGAACCAGTTGTATACACTTCCTGACCTGCAGCGGGTACCGATGGGAGAGACGAACAAAAAGCTGTTGGCATCCGGGATTCCGGCCACAGGTAACCTGTTCCGGTAAATTAGATATTGCTCCAGTACATTTGCCAGCGATAATGATAACGGGACCAAGCGTTCTTGCCCGTTCTTGGCTTTTTTGACATGGATACTTCGTTTCCCTAGGTCGACATCCCTGTTTTTCAGGGACAGTGCCTCGCTGATCCTCAGGCCGGTGCCATAAAGAAGGCGGATAACTACCGGCATGATAAACTGTATTGTCGTCATGTGCCCGTCGTATAGACGTAGATTGTCACAGGAGTTAAAGATGGCGGCCATCTCCCGGTTTGAGTAGATATACGGCGTAAAACTGTTCCTGGCGTTGTTGGCCGGCATCATGGGGACAAAGCTGTCGTATCCAACCTTGCACATAAACCTGCTGAACTGCGATATGGCGGAATATTTCATAGATATGGTAGGGGGAGCATCATTGATCCTTGTGGCCCTCCATTGGTCCACCTGCTCGCTTGTTATGCCCAGTTCCGTTACTCTTTTGTCCACAAAGAACCTGTCAAGTTCAAGAAAGATCCATTCTGTCCGTAAGGACACATATCCAAGCGCCTGTTTCATGGCTATATACCTTTTGAAGTATGGCGCATATATGCTGGAATAATTAAACTTGTCCTTCATAAAAAACACCCCCTTTCTGTTCGTAAAACTCTTCCGTCACGTCCGGAACATCAAGGGCGCATTGAATCAGGGATTCCAGGTCTATCCGAAGATAAAAACCGGTGGTTTCCGAGGTCCGGTGCCCCAATGCTTCGGATATGACGGGAATTGCTTCTTTGTTCTCCAGAAAACGGCTGGCCAGACTGTGGCGCATGGCATGGGGACCATGCTTCCTTCCGGTTGTGTCAACTCCGGACGAAGCCACTATACGGCCAAGTGTACCGGCAACTGCGGCATTTTCCATACTTGTAAACGGAGCACGGGTATATAGGAAAACCCTTGTTGATTCGGATCTTTTGCGCCCATATCTCAGATAGTCTATGATAGCCTCCCCAACATCGGCCAGTAAGGGAAGCACGATTTCCTTTCCAGTCTTGAATTGTGAGAGTGTAATTGTACTACTCTCCCAGATTATGTTTTCAAAGGACAGGTGGGCTATGTCGGATGCCCTCAGCCCCAGTCTTGTTGCAAGCAGCATCATGGCATAGTCCCGTTTGCCGGTGGCATCCCCCCTTTTGATCGATGATTCAATCTTTAAAACCTCATTGGCAGTATATACCGATGGCAGTTTTTCTCTTCTCCCCCACCGGTGATGCCTGAGGACTTCAGAGGGATTGTGGGAGATTGCCCGGTTGTCATAAAGATAGCCGAAGAAAAGGCGGAGCGAAGAAACCACGCATATTTTGGTATTGGCAACACTGGAGACAAAGGACAGAAGATGTTCTTCCTGTATCCCTTCCACGGTAAACAAATGCTTTCCCTCAATGAAAATGAGAAACCGGTAAAGGTACGACCGATGGCCATTGACGGTTGCCCTGCTCCGTCGAAGGGATTCAAGGTGTAAAAGGAACCGCTCCATCAACACCCCGATTTCTCCGGTCAACTTCCGGTCTAAAGGGTGGTAACGGCGTTTATTGACCGCGCCCTTTGCCTGGAATTCACTCAGAACATAAACACTCCTGATAAAGTCCCGCTGAAGAGGGGTGACAATGCTTCCGGCTATGTGGGTACTTATATATTCCTCGCCCACCGCGGCATTGTAATATAGAATTGATCTTTCGGACATGAACCGGACAATCCCGGTTTTCCACATAGTTTGGTAGCGGCCAATCCTTGCCTCGGAGAATGATTCCCGCTCAAAATATTGAGCACAACTATTCATAAGTTCTGAAATGGTCTGTTTTTCTGGTTCCATAATGATATCGTTTTGTTTTTTTGGCAAAAACGCCATACTAAAGCTAACCAATATCATTTATGTAAAGTGTTTATGTAAAGTATCTACATTTTAGATGTCTCCAAACTATAATTTTGATGGTTACTTAACATAATCTTTTTCTTTCCATAAAACAGATTATGTAAAGCTTTACATAAAGGGATCAAGAAGACAAAGCCAGGTATGAGGTAGATCATATCGTGGAGCTTCAAGTAGCCGGTTGGGCCTCTAGCCCAGTTGGAAACGATTTTCCAAACTTAGAGTTATTGGATGGAACATCAAATGCAGCGGCAGGATCAAAAACCCGAAGCAATGTAGAAAAAATTGTTAGAAATTATTTGGAGGCTTCTGGAGTACCAAGTACCCAGGCGGATGCGCAGGCATACATGGCCAACAATGATGTGGTCTTTGAAAGGGTAGAACTGGGGACTGACGATTTTGCGGGCGAAAGTAGGGTTTCTGGATTTTGGACAAGTGAGGAAATTACGCAGGGATTACATCTGGGTGAGTTGGAGGATCTGGGCAACGTGGGGGAACCCGGTTCCCCTACAGACTTTGCGTTAATGACACCCGATGATGGATATCTTATGGACATTTTCCCCCATGAGGAATCGCAGTTAAGTTTTGGAATTTCTCCTGAAAGCTCAAACTCGAAATCTGTAGCTGGATTGAAAATTTCTCAAATAGCCTTAAATGCCGGCTATGAAACTCTATATAAAGATGCTGGGATGGGTTCCGTATCAGCTACATGGGATTTACCGAAAGACTTTAATGCCCCGGAAAGTCCTTTTCAAATACCTTTGATTAAATCTGAGAGCCAATATGCAGGAAGGGTTGGTAATTTGCCTGCCTTGGGTTTGAATTTTAATTTTCTTAGTCCAGTATCATTTGGGGGTCTTGAAATAACCGAAGAGGGCCTATCTGCGGAGGGAACTTTAACTCCTTCGCTTCCATTTTTGCAAAATACGTTGCTTAGGGTTGGTGTTAGAGGCAAAGAACTCTATTTCCGTGGTGAATATAGTCCATCGGACATGTTGCTGCCTATTCCCGGGGTGAAAATCAATTCGTCAACGTTTCATTTGGAATACAGTACCTTATCAGGTTTTGGTGTAGGTGGAGATGTTGAATTGGAAATACCCAAGATAGGCGTTGGTACCATATCTTCTGGATTTACAGCCGGGGAGGGGTTGTATTTCAGGGGTAATATTGCGTTTGACCCGAGTCTTTTTGGAAATACCCAAGCCAGTGCCAGGTTGGCTTATGAGAATAATCTTTGGAGCGCTGGAGGAACCCTTTCCATACCTGCCAATACAGTCAGAGGCATCAAAGAGGCGACTATCAATGTGGATTATTCCCAGGCTGAGGGTTTTACAGCCGTAGGGACTGCCATGTTAGATGTTCCAGGTGTGGATACCGGAAGTATGGCGATTACCTTCAACGAGGAAGGATTTTCCATAGCTGGGGAATTTAATTTAAAACCTGATATTCCAGGCATCCGGGGTGGTAGTGTGGAGGCCCGCGTTTCTCAGGCTGAAGGGGAAGAGGGGTACAGCGTCTTTGTTTCCGGCACGGCACAGCCCGATATTCCGGGGATTAATTCGACATTAAATGTCACCTATGAGAATGGTGCCCTTACTATTGTTGGAAATGCCGGCTATAGCCGGGGTATGCTGAGTGGAACCTTGGAGGTGGGAGCCACGAACCGGGCTATAGGTGATGATGGCCAACCCACTGGAGAACCGGATGATACGATCCGGGTATATGGAGGAGGCAGCCTTACCCTTCAACTGACTCCCTGGCTGGCAGCGACTGCCGGCGTCAAATTTTTGCATAATGGGGAAATGGAGGTAACCGCCAGGTTGGCCACTGATTCTTACGATGTCTTCCCCAGAAGAGAATACAACAAAAACCTATTCCGTGTACCTACAATAGAAATCCCACTTTTTGCTATTCCCTTAGGCCCCAGAAGTTTAGGTTTGGTCGCCCAAATAGGCGGTGGGTTGGATTTTACCGCGGGCTTTGGACCGGGTCAATTGAGAAACCTATCCGCTGAAATCACCTACAATCCCGACCATGAAGAAGAAACCACCGTCAACGGACATGGAGAATTTGCCATTCCGGCAGATGCGGGATTGAC
Organism: Cytophagales bacterium; assembly: GCA_038209145.1. Classification (GTDB taxonomy): domain Bacteria; phylum Bacteroidota; class Bacteroidia; order Cytophagales; family Cyclobacteriaceae; genus Lunatibacter. Next base: position 5,713 of record JBBQXZ010000020.1, read on the forward strand.
CCTTAGCGGTGATTTGAGTCTTGGGGTAAGTGTTGGTGTTGCCAGCTTGACGGGAGGGATTGAACTGGCCGGCACATTGGGCTTGGAGGGGGAGGCAGCTGCTGGCGTGGATGTCAATTGGAGTCCCCAAACGGGATTAAGTCTTGATGCTCAAGGAAGTATCATGGTAAATCCAAAATTTACTTTTGATATCAACGCATTTGCCAGGGCATCCCTGGGTATTGGCTGGTTTTCTATTTCTGAAACTTGGCGCCACAATTTGACTTCTTTTAGCTGGGGTCCGGATATCCAGTTTGGCATTGTGTTTCCGGTTCATTACACGGAAGGAGAACCATTTGACATGTCTCTGGATGATATAGAAGTTATCTATCCCGACATTCAGGTCGTAGAAATGGCTAGAGGACTTGCTCGGGACATCAAGAATGACTTATTTGGCTAGATGAAAAAGAAAGCGATCGAATGGAACAACCAGGGTGTTCAGCACTTTCTGAAAGAAGAATGGGATAAAGCGGCTGAGTGCTTCAATATGGCCCAGGAATCAGATTCGGAAAATCCAGCCATTTGGAATAACATGGGCTTGCTGGCCCATCAGCAAAAGACATATACGCAAGCGGTTGAATTTTTCAAAAAAGCATCCGACTTGGAGATGAAACCAACTTATCTAGTCAATGAAGGAAATGCGCTGGCCATACAGGGAAAGCATGCAGAAGCACAGTCCACCTATGAAAATGCCCTGCTGATTGATCCCACCTGCGAGGAGGGGTTACTTTCTCTGGCCAAGTTGCACGCACATTTGAAGCAGTACCATAAGGGTGTCGGCTACTTGGAAAACCTGGTCAAAACGTACAAAAAGGACGTACATTACTATGAATTGGCCGTATTCTATGTAGCGTTGGGCCAGGTGTCCGAAGCACGTCAAATTCTATATTCCCTGGCAGAAAAGAATCCTTCCGGAATGATCTGGTATCAGCTTGGCAGAGCAGAATTTTTATCGAAAAATTATGGGATAGCGGAAAAATCCTTCAAAAAAGCACTGGCCGAAAACCCGGACAACAAGTCATTTCGGCATTATTTGGCATTGAATTACCTGGCAATGGGCCATGTCGAGGAGGGTTTAAAGCAGCTGGATTTGCTGCTCAAACTCTATCCGGAAGACTATGAAATCCTTACTGAAAAAGGCGTGGTGCTCTGTGGAATTCAGGATTTTCCCGGAGCCAGGGAATGCTTTTCCAGGGCGTTGACCATCAATCCTGATTTCAGCAAGGCGGTTCATTACCGCGACATGATTGCCCAAAAAGTTCAATAGATTCGTTTACCCTTTCTTTAAATCGTGCATGGAGTCTTGGATTCGTTTTTTGGATATGGTTATTACCGCCCGGTTGGATGTGGAATTTGGTAAAAAGGAAGTACTGGAAAAACCCAAAGCGACCATTACTTTTGATGCCAATGATCCGTTGGGGGAATTTGTCAAAAAGTGGGACATTAAAAACCAAGACTTGGTATTGCTTTCTCTGGCCTTGTTGCCGCACATGGCTCCGGGCTTTTTGGATAAGAAAATTGCCGACTACATACCCAAGGGCGGAGATTTTCCTGAGTTTGGTGGCATTAGGGCCAAAAACCACCGGGGAATCATCCCTACCGGCGAAACATTATTGTATATTCTGGCTGGTAATGACTCCTTGGTTCGAAAAAAATACCTGTCAATCTTTCGGGAGTCCCGTTTGTTTCAGATGGGCGTGATCTGCTTGGGAACTACGGCGTCTGATGAACCCAACTATTCGGGAGCCTTGACCGTGGATGAGGAATATGCGGAAAAACTTCTTCTCGGAGGGGTGAGCAAGCCAAGGATGAGCACACAGTTCCCGGCACAGCAAATTGAAACCCTTTTGAAATGGGAGGATTTGGTGTTGCCCGATAAAACCCCCATTCTGTCATCAGGGAGATTGAGGATTGGTTGACCTATAATAATCGCCTGATGACAGAATGGGGGCTAAAAAACAAAGTTAAACCCGGATATCGGGTCATGTTTTTCGGCCCCCCTGGAACTGGAAAAACCCTTACCGTGGGATTATTGGGCAAGCATACGGGAAGGGATGTCTTCCGCATTGACCTATCGCTAATAATATCCAAATACATCGGAGAAACAGAAAAACAATTGTCAGCCCTTTTTGACAAAGCCGCCAATAAGGATTGGATCTTATTTTTCGATGAGGCAGATGCGCTTTTTGGAAAGCGGACTGCGGTTCGGGACGCACACGACAAATACGCGAATCAAGAGGTGTCCTATCTCTTGCAGCGGGTGGAGACCTATTCCGGGCTAGTTATACTGGCTTCTAATTTTAAATCCAATATAGATAGTGCATTCACCCGAAGGTTCCAGACCATCATCGAATTTGAACTTCCGGGTTTTCCGGAGCGGTTGGCTCTTTGGAAAAATAATCTGCCTGAGAATATTCCACTTGAAACTGGAATTGATTTGGAAGAGTTGGCTAGAAAATTTCCCCTTACAGGTTCCAATATAGTTAATATTGTGCAACAGGTGGGATTGAAGACTTTGGCATTGAATGAGAAAATCATCCTTAAGCAGCTTTTGATCGAGGCCGTGAAAAATGAATTGGGGAAAGAAGGAAAAATGCATTGACTTGTCGGAGAATTTGTCAAAGTGTATCAATAGTATCAGTCAAAACGGTCTAGGAGGCAGAACTTTTCAAAAGTTTTGGTTTAAATTTTGTATTTCGGCACTGAAACCTTAATTTTAGTAAACGAATGGAAAAAGAAGTCAAGGGATTTTATGGATAAAGCATTTCTGCTTCTCATGTCAATTCTTTATATTGCTGCTGGGGTAATGCATTTTATCAAACCAAAAATATACCTGCGGATTATTCCCCCTTATATTCCTTATCCTAAAACAATTAACCAAATAGTTGGTCTTTTTGAGATTATTTTGGGTGCGGGGTTGTTATGGAATTATACCCGAAGTGCTTCGGCCTTTGGAATTATCTTATTATTGTTTGCAGTTTTCCCAGCCAACCTGTATATGTACCAGCAAAAAAACAACCGTATTCCAAAATGGTTGCTATTCCTGAGACTGCCTCTTCAATTGGTTTTGATTGCCTGGGCATATGTTTACCTTTAAATACAACTACATTGAGTTTTAGTGATTTTAATTTAGTCGGCCCACTACAAGAAGGGCTGGACGCCATGGGATTTGAAAATCCCACCCCCATACAAGAACAGGCCATACCGGTCATCTTAGCGGGCAAAGACCTGATAGCAACGGCCCAGACAGGCACAGGTAAAACTGCCGCATTTATCCTTCCCATTCTCCACCATATTGTAACCGGAAATAGTCCCGGCGTGAATGTGCTTATTTTGGCTCCAACACGTGAACTGGCCATACAAATTGACCAGCAAATACAGGGGTTGGCTTATTTTCTTGGAATTAGTTCGATTCCAATCTATGGAGGGGGAGATGGCAATACCTGGGAGCAGCAGAAAAAAGCCCTGGAAATGGGAGCGGAAATTGTTGTCGCTACCCCTGGAAGGCTGATCGCTTTGCTCCAGGGAGGCAAGATTAAGCTTGATACCCTGAAATACCTTATCTTGGATGAAGCAGACCGAATGATGGATATGGGGTTTTCGGAAGATATTCTGACCATTATCAATTACTTGCCTACGAAGCGTCAGACACTGCTTTTTTCTGCAACCATGCCTGCCAAAATCAGGAAGTTTTCCCAACAGATTTTAAAGGATCCAGAAGAGATATCCATTGCCTTGGGAAAAACCGCCAAAGGGGTCTCTCAGTATGTCTACATGGCCTACGATCACCAGAAAGAAGGTTTGATGTTGCATATCTTGGGGCAAAAAGATTATGAAGCAGTAATTATTTTCTGCTCCACCAAAGACAAGGTTAAATCTCTTTTTAAAACCCTCCGAGGAAAATTTGACGTGGAGGCGTTTCATGCTGACTTGGATCAATCAGAACGCGAAAAGATCATGTCGGCCTTTAAGAGTAAAAAAATCAAGATATTGGTCGCTACCGATATTCTTTCGCGTGGCATAGATGTTGAAGATATAGAATTGGTGGTCAATTACGATACGCCCAATGATCCGGAGGATTATGTACACCGGGTAGGTCGTACTGCCCGTGCAGAGAAACAGGGTACAGCCATCACTTTAGTCAATGATAAAGACCGGTATAAATACACAAACATCGAACGGATGATTGGTTTGGAGATAGAGAAATTACCGCTTCCGGACACATTGGGAGAAGGCCCCTCCTTGTCTGGGGAATCTCACCGGGGAGAAAAATCCTCATTTAAAGGAAAAGGCAACCGGCAAAAAGGACCAAGAAACCAAAAAGACAATAAAAGAAGACCAAGTAGGGAGAATACGTCTGCTAATCAGGCACCTTCGGAAGTCCCTGGCTTCATGGAGGAATTAAAACGGGGTGCCAACCCTGTGAGTAAGAAATTCCCACCTCGCAAGAGCCAATTGTCTGCCGTTGAAGATCAGAAGAATGTTGAATCTATTGAATCAGGTAATTCAGAAAATGAAAAATCATCCAGGTTCAAAAACAGGAAAAATATAACCTAATAAACAAAGGGAATGAAAGACCGAAAGATTTATATCATAGGCGCAGGCATTTCAGGACTGGTGGCTGCCATAGAACTGGAAAAAGCCGGCTATTTCCCTGTAATTTTGGAAAGTACGGATAGGGTAGGAGGCAGAATAAAAACAGATATTGTAGATGGATACTTGCTCGACCACGGATTTCAGGTTTTACTCACCTCTTATCCAGAAGCAGAAAGATATTTAGATTTCGAATCACTGGAATTAAAGCGTTTCCATCCGGGAGCAGTTATTTTTAAGCCAGGGGATACATTTTCCATCCACGATCCCCTTCGCAGACCAACTCAATTGCTGAATATGGCTTTTTCCAAGGTTGGTAATATTTTTGATAAAATTAAAATTTATCAATTGACCAAGGCCTTAAAGCAAAAGCACGAGGAGGATATTTTTTCCTCCCCGGAAATAACTACGATGAAATATTTGAAGAAGAAGGGGTTTTCTGAAAAAATGATTCATCAATTTTTCAAACCATTTTTTTCGGGGATTTTTCTGGAGGAAGGGTTGCAAACATCCTCCAGAATGTTTGAATTTGTGTTTAAGATGTTTTCCATAGGCCATGCGGCCGTTCCTGCAAAAGGCATGATGGAGATACCCAACCAATTAGCCGCCAGTCTCCAGCATACCCAGTTTCGATTCAATACTTCTGTCACTAAGATCAAGCATACCGAAATACATTTGGATTCTGGAGATGTAATCACGGCCGATGATATCATCCTCACCATACCCGCTGCGGGAATTGTCGACGGGGTCTCTGATGTTCCGGTTACTTATCAGGGAGTAACTAACCTGTATTTCTCCCTACAGCAGTCATTCGTTGCGCAGCCGATGATAGGATTGGTCCCTGATGATTCGTTTTTTATCAACAACTTTGTTTTTTTGACCGATGTAAGCAAAGCTTATTCTGCCAATGGTCGGGCCTTGTTATCGGTCTCTATTGTTAAAGACGTTACGGGGATTGAAAATATTGAAAATCTCGTTGCTTTAGAATTAGAAGCTATTTCGGGAGTTAAGTCAGACCATTTTGAATTTATAATGGGTTTTAAAATTGGAGAAGCGCTTCCTATAATAAAGGACCTCAAATACGCCAAACCTATACACCATCACGAGTGGCACGACCACCTTTTCCTTGCGGGAGACCACCTGCTAAATGCCTCTATCAATGCGGCCATGCAATCAGGCAGAAGTGCTGCTGAAGCCTTGATTGCCAAAGATCTTTTTGTAAAATAGAATACTTCCCCATATGATTACCTGATGAAAAAAACAGTAGCTATTGCCGGAGCAACAGGATATATTGGTAAATGGTTTATTGATGCGTTCAAAGATAACTACCAAATCATCGGGCTCAGTCGTAAGGAAATAGCGACCAATCCTACGCCGGAAGTTTCATGGCGTCAGGTTGAACTTTATTCCATCACTTCTACGCAAAAAGCACTTGAAGGAGTAGATGTGGCAATTTATCTTGTTCATTCCATGAGTGCTTCCACCCGGCTAAATCAGGGAAGTTTTGAAGATACCGATTTGATTTTGGCGGACAATTTTGTCCGTGCCGCTACTGCCAACGGGGTGGAACAGATAATTTATCTCGGAGGAATTCTGCCAAAAGAAGGGACACCCGGGCATTGGTCCACGCACATTAGAAGCAGGCTGGAGGTAGAAGAGACGCTTTCGGGAGGCACACCGGCACTTACCGCCCTCAGAGCCAGTGTCATCGTTGGGCCGGGGGGTTCCTCTTTTGACATGATCAAAAATTTGGTAAAAAAACTGCCCATTTTGATGTGTCCCAAGTGGACAGAATCCAAGACACAGCCCATTTCCCTGAGAGACACATTGGATATCCTAAATACGTGCATAGCAAATCCCAACGTTTACGGTCAAGCCATAGAAATTGGGAGTCCGGAGGTGATGTCTTATAAAGATATGTTGATTCAGACAGCCCATGTTTTGAACAAAAAACGGTTGATATTTTCCGTTCCCTTTTTCTCCCCCGGGTTTTCAAAATTATGGGTTGGCTTTTTCGGGGAAAGCTCCGCGCAGTTGGTATCTCCCTTGGTTGAAAGCCTGAAACACACCATGACCGTTTCCCCGGAATTGACTTTTCGGGAAAAGAAAATCGACTACATGGATTACGAGGATTCCGTAAGGTTTGCGCTTGAAGAAACCCGCCAACCTCCTTTGCCTAAATTTGTGACATCTTCTGAGAAAAGCAACAATGTCAGAAGCATTCAGCGACTACCCAATGAACGGCAAAAATCTGCTTACTGGGTAGCCAATCGGTATAAGATTTGGTTGCCGAATTTTTTCAGGTTTTTAATTACTGCGCAAGAAGAGCCGAAGGGAACCATTTCCTTTTTTCTAATGCATACTGCCAAACCGATGTTGCAGCTGACCTTGGTAAAGGACCGGAGTGACCGTAAACGACAACTTTTTTACATAACCGGTGGTTGGTTGGTAGGCAGGATTGATTATGGCTGGTTGGAATTCAGAGAAGTAATGGATGGTAAATACATCCTGTCGGCAATCCACGAATTCGTACCCCGGATCCCGTGGTTTGTCTACCTCAATACCCAGGCGAGAATCCACCTGTGGGTAATGAACCGATTCGGAAAATATTTGGAAAACAGCTATTCAATCCACAAATCCCGAAAATAAGAATTAAGTTCTTAAATTGGACAGTTTCTTTTCGTCTACCGCAATTCAATCTTTTTTGCGAAAAGAAAGTACAAATGAGAGGTTTGGTAAAGAATTTTTAGGTTCAGTCACCTGCCAGTAACAATTTAATAATTGGGACTTTTTGTTTTTTGCCTAACTGAATATCAGTGATCAATTTCATTACTTCCTTGAATATTTCTTCCAAAACAAGGGCTACGATTTCATTTTGGAAATGCGAAGTTCCAACCATTTCCTCTAATTTGGCAGCAAGAAGATAACAAAAGTACGCTTCCTTCGATTTTCCTTGGTAAACGTTGAATTGGCAGATCAAGGAGTAAAAATTGATAAGCTCGGTAATATGGAATAATTTTCTTTCTGGAGCAAAATCCGCTATTGTGTGGATGTCTTTTAAGAGTTTACTGACTTCATCCATTTCTCCATCTTCCATCATCCATTTGATTTTCATTATTTTCCCGGAGAAGTAGTTTGGAAAATCAGTCACAGTTTGGTTTATTAATTGTTTGGCTATCTTACCCTCTCTCAGCAATAGGTGGGCATTGGTCAAGAGGTTCAAAAAGATTGGATTGCCAGGCCATTTTTTGATTGCTTTGGAAAGCTGCTTTTTCACTTTTTCCAATTCTCCGGATGAAGGATTTTTTATCATCATACGATCCCATATATCGCTAATTAACTCCAATTCCTCTTGAGAATAATTTTCTTCATTCAACGTATTAAAACTGACTTCAATATGATTAGGGAGTGAATAGGTAGATTCTATTGACGCAATTGTTTCCGGATCGCTGGAATTGTAAATACAATTTTTATAAATAAAGACTATCTGAGGCTTATCCATGTTTACAAGCTGTTGGTTTTTCCCGAAATTTTTAAGAAAATCATCCCATTGTTTATAAGACCAAGTAGAAAAATCGTGATTAAATCCTTCTTCTTCAGGTTCATCCCATTCATCGATTTCCCAATGTTCTACTATTCGGTATTGATCCGGGTTAAGTCTACTTGCTAACTGATGCTTATAATATGCATTTCTTTGATCTCCCGGGTGAAGCATAAGCAATGGTAAACCTCCTTCCCCTACAGGAATATTAATTAGCGGAATATCATCAGAATCTTCCTCCAAGATAAGTGAAGCGAGCGCAAACTTAGATACTGGTTCGATTCCCAATTCTGAGGCGTACGCCAAACCCTCATAAATGATATTATGGACCAATTCATACGTACAAGTTTGAATTTTTGTATTTTGACTGTCGAAACTTTCAATTAGACGTCCATATTCGGAGGCAGGCATATTGATCCTGTAAAATGCATTCTTTATACCCGTGCAAAGTAAGTCTACGAGAAAAAACCCCACTGTAAAGTTGCCATTTATATGTTGCCTGATACTATGACATTTATTTTCTTAACATTTTGCCAATTCCCGGTAACCCAGCATTCATTTATCGGAAGCTTGCGGGCCATTCCATTTTGCAAATAGGACCGAGGACTAAGAACTGATTGTTTTTTAGGTTTCGGTTTTTTCTTTGCCATACCCAAAGGTACTTTGGGTTTTTCAAATCAGCTTACATCACTATGGAATTAACTTTTGGCATCGGCTTTTTTTCTTGTAAATGCCTCCCATTCCCTAAAATCCTCCTCTTTCATGACTCTTGGGAACTTTACCTGGCCGCCTTTTTTCTTTAGTTTCTCACTGTAAGCGTAAAAAGTATCTGAAGGAACAACCCTCAATTCAACGTCCTTCAACGCTTTCGAGCGGGCTACTTTATAATTTTTATTGTGTTCTTGAAGGAATTTATCTAGAAATTCAGCTGCCTTGCATTCATCTACTTCCCCCATATCCTTTCCCAGGTACCACCGGTGAATATACTCACCATCCTCCTGAATTGCGGCGACTGTATATTCAGGAACAGTCACATCAAATTCATCCTGCAACGCTTTTATCCCGTCATCCATTTGGTGGACACTTAACTGGCTTCCAACCACATTGAGGAAAAACTTCGTTCTGCCTGTGATTTTAATTTCAGCACGTTCCTTGTCGGTGAACATTACCGTGTCGCCAATCATGTAGCGCCAAGCACCTGATACCGTGGATATCAATAATATATAATCTACATTTTCTTCTACCTGATCAATGGTCAGGGCTTTTGCCTCCGGGTGAACCGCACCCGATTCCGACATGTTATCAGGTGTAAAAGGAACAAATTCAAAATATATTCCATTGTCCAATATCAACGCCATTGAATCGGTATCCGGCCTGCTTTGAAATGCAAGGAATCCTTCTGAAGCCAAATAGGTGTCGATGTAAGTTAGGGGACGGGCCAAAAGCTTTTCAAAGCTTTTTCGGTGTGGCTCAAAGGCTACTCCACCAGGTGTATATACTTGGAGATTGGGCCAGATATCATGGATGTTATCTAGGTTATGATATTCAATGACCTTCTTCATCATCAGTTCTATCCAAGAAGGAATTCCGGAAATACTTCCTATGTCCCAATCTTTGGCTTCTTTGGCGATCATTTCTATCCGCTCATCCCAATCAGAGATGGAGGAAATCTCCGGACCGGGTTTGTAAAAATTTTGAAACCACTTGGGTATATGATAGGCACTTATGCCACTAATTTCTCCTTCCAAAAATCCCTCATTTTTCGTAAGGTCAGTGCTGCTGCCTAGCATCATGACCTGTCGCTCGAAAAAGTCTGCCGACATATTATGCTTCGATAAAGAGACGATTTGGCTGATGCCTGCTTTTCGGATACTGTCGAGCATGTCATCCGTAACTGGAATATATTTGCTTGCGCTGGTGGTACCGGAGCTAATCGCAAAGAAAGAATTGATTCCCGGCCAGGTAATGTCGTGATGCCCTTTGCGGATTTGGCACCACCATTCTGAATAAATTTTATCATAATCAAAATAGGGAACTTCTATCTGAAATGCCTCCATTGGATTCTCAGCATCAAGAATTCCGCTAAATCCATAATATTTTCCAAAGGATGTGTTCTTGCTTTTTTTCAATAAATTTGTCAAAACCCCCTCCTGCATTTCCTTGGGAGAAGATTCCCAGGCAAATTTATCCCCCAATTCAATGGCCCTTTTTATTAATTCTCCGATTACTGGCATATGTTGATGAGGTTTGTTTAGGAATTTCGGTTTTATGATACCAATTATCAGACCAAAACTTGATAAGTGGGTATATCAGAAATATTTTTAAATGGGAAATTCTCATGTAATGGCATTTAAAGAACAAGCCATAAAAATTAATGTAATTCTAGATCTTTCCAAGAAATATTTTCACTAGATTATAAAATATTATTTGATTGGATGTTTTTTTGTTTTAAAAATTTTGTACATTAAACTTTTGTAATTTTATTTATTGATAACCCAAATTAACAACTATGAAAAAGTTATTTATTTTATCCACTTTGATTTGTATTTGCCTTCAATTTAGCCATGCGCAAGAGAAGAGATACCTGGTGTTTGAGTTTATTCGAGTCGATAAAGAAAAGACGGTAGATTATTTGGAATCCAAAGACTTTCTTTCCAAAGTGTATTCGCAGGCAGTGAAAAATGGAGATATAGTCGGGTGGGATCTATGGTCGCTGAAAAGCGGATCAGATCCGGAATCCTTTCAATATGCCACAGTAACTTACTTCAAAGATCCCGTAAAAATGATGGATAGTAGTGAACCTGAAACCCTAATTCAGTATGCCAAAGAAGCGTATCCTGAATTGAATGAGTCCCAAATTACCGATCGGATAAAAGCTTCTTTTGAGGACAGAGATCTTGCCATACGATCTTTCATGGTAGAAATTGCCCGGACAAATGACACATTTGAATTCAAGCAAGGAACCTTGGCCTCTTTTGATTTGATGAAGGCCGTAGAAGGCGATTTTGAAGCATATGAGGCTGTGGAAAAAGACATTTTCCTTCCGATCCACGAGCGGAAAATTAAAGCAGGATTGATGGAAAATTGGTGTTTGTTACGAACCGCACTACCCACTGGGAGTCAGGCTACCTCTACCCATATGACTATGAATGTGTACAAGGATTATCTGCAATTTTTCAACTCCATGGAATATGAAGATATGGAATTGACAGCAAGTATGCAGGAAAAGGTGGAAAAGGGCTTAAAATCAAGGGATCAGAAATGGGTACATCTGGCCACCTTGGAAACAATGGTTAGGTGAACTAATAAGATAAATTGAAAGGCCAGCCTAAAAGCTGGCCTTTTTACCAGTTAAAATTCAAGGGTTAAAGACCGGATCCTTCCAGTTGTTTATTCGACATATAAATGACATCAGACCATTTACCCCAGTATGAAAAACCATCAATAAAAATATTGCCAAAAGCGGGACACCAAAGATTTGATAAGGCCAGCTATACGTCCAAACACCCAGGTTGATTGTTACAATTTCCCCGATAGTGGGGAAAATCATAGCTATAAGCAATGCCATTGACAGTTTACTCCAGAACCCGGTAATAGGCACTGAGATTACCAACTGTTTTTCTATTTTGTAGATATATGTAAATGCCAAGCCCCATGCAAAAGGCAACCAAAAAGGAAATTCTCTTCCATTGGCCAAATCATGATATTCCCAATAGCCAAAATAAATCCCCCAAAGCTCGCATAAAACCCCAAAGAAAGCACTTATAATCAACCCCGTGAGATAAATAAACCTGTCACCGGATTTTAACCTGAATTTTTTCCAGACCGTCAATGTCATATAGACCGCAAGAATAAGTGCGACCCAACCGTCATGCGCATGTAATAGGCCTATCATAATCCCCGCTAGACTCAGTTTCAATAAATTTTTTACCAAGATATTAGCTAAGGAGACTTGATATAGTTTAAAGGGAATGGTTGCCGTTTTCAATGTCAGAATAAATAAATCAAATAAAGGTCAAATCGACTGGTTCAAAAATACACATGAAGGCACAAAGATAACCTATGAGATAATAATCCCTCAAAATGTTTTGCGTATTTATTGGTGAATGTCAGCTAAATTTTGCTCGATTGAAGTTGCCGGATCATTTCACCTATGCCTGAGCTCGCCTGAGCCTGAATTTTAATTAGGTTTTTTACACGGGGAACGACCGGTACCTGTATGTCGATGAGGAATTTGGGAATATCCCGGCCTGCATAATTGACGAGACCCGCTGCTGGATAGACCAATAATGATGTTCCTATCACCGCAAAGATATCCGCACTTTCAGTTGCTTCCATGGCGGCATCCATCATTGGAACTTGCTCGCCAAACCAAACGATAAAGGGCCTAAGCTGGGATCCTTTCTCACAGTTATCACCTATATTCAATTCCCAATGATCCATTTGATACACCAATCTTGGATCTTGGGTACTTTGAGATTTAAAGAGTTCTCCATGTAAATGAATTACTTTACTGGATCCTGCTCTTTCATGGAGATCGTCTACGTTTTGGGTGATGACTGTGACATCATACTCTTTTTCCAGATTTGCCAGTTGGATATGAGCCAAATTGGGTTGAGCGCTTAGGCAGGCCTGTCGTCTCTTATTATAGAAATCCAACACCAAGGCCATGTTTTTATGCCAACCTTCTGGAGAAGCTACAGCCATGACATCATGGCCTTCCCACAGGCCGTTGGAATCCCGAAATGTAGCAATGCCACTCTCGGCAGATATTCCGGCACCACTCAATACTACAAGACGTTTCATTACGTGGAAACTTTATTTAATAATTGCCGGATCATAGATTATTATTTCAACCTTTCTGTCCTCGTTGCGTGACCCTCGGTTTCTGTTCCTAATTAGAAGCCCCCCGGGTCTGACTGAAATTCGGTCTGCTTCTAATTCATATTCATTTACAAGTAGGGATTTTACATGATTTACCCGCTTTTCTACCAATTGCAGGTTGTATGAAATGTCTCCCGTGTTATCTGCAAAACCCGTCAGGGTAATGTAGAAGGTGGGTTGGCTTTCTAAGATAGCTGCAATTTCCTTTAATTTCTGCTTCTCTTCCTCTTCCAACCGTTCTAGATTAACACCAAAATACACTTCTTTTTTGGAATTGGGAAGCCCTATGATTATTTCCTTATCCAAAAAGAGGGTGTCCACCTTAGTCCGCCAGATACTATTATTAGCCAATGCTTGATTTGAGCTGTCAGTAGAATTGGAGTTTATCAGGCCATTATCCGTATTATTGGATTGAACCAGCAAAGAATCATTGGTAAAATTTTGCGCTCTTCTGAGCTCATTACTTTCGCCGCCTCTAGGTATAAATACAGGAACTAAGGTATTCGACCTTTGATCTTGCCTGTAGTTCACCGACCGTTGAGGCTCAGGTTGATAGATTGTTTTCGAACGGGATCGTATATATTCCCTAGACGGGCTTATATTTCTACCCCTAGTTGATGGATCAGCTTGGCTGTAAAAATTTCCTTCCCGATCTTCAGGGGGAATGTAGCTGTATGGACGATATGTTTGTGATTGAATCGCTTCATCTGAATAAAAGCGTTGACTTGGAGGATAAGAATAGGCGAAATTACCTTGATCAGTTACCTGATCCTGAAGGACTTGTTCCCTTCCAGGAGATCCCGACTGGTCTAAAGTTTGTGAGAGTTGTCGCCAGTTACCATCTTGAGTTAGGGTTCCGTTGAGCTGATTGTAGAATTCTCGAAAATTCTGATTAAACAACAAGGTATCAAAGCGGGCATCTTCAGATTCTTTGATTTTAATTTGGTTTAAGCTGTCCAATCGGTTGGTTCTCAACATAATCCTATTGTTGAGGAGGTTACGGCGAAAGGTCAGGCTGTCTAATTTCCCCGATAAACTAGCGCCATATTGATTAAGGGAGTCGATGTCTTCCATATCTTGATCGGTAGTTTCCTCAAGATTAGCCAATCCAGAAGCCAATATATTCACCGAATCCATTTCATTATAGATCTTTTCCATCTCACGTTTGATAAGTTCCTCCTCCCGCCTGTCTGCAAGCATATCAATATTTTCTTCCGCCTTGTAGACTCTCCAAGATAGGTCTTCATCAACTCTCTGGGGTGGGTTGATCTGGAAAAAATTAAAATACTGGACAGAAGGTGCTGGGATTGCTGGAATTGCGGCAATGGAATCTTTTTCCCTGATAAGGGATTCTTTTTCCATTTCAGCGATGGCCTGGCTGCGGGCATACGTTTTTCCCGGACTGACTCTAGAAGCGCGAAAAGATTCTTTTGAAGTAGCAAAACTGATTTTAATTCCAGCATGGTGATACATATACCAGTCATTTCTTCCGTTTTCATCTCCCCTCCACCTGGAACTTGGACTTGATTCATCTGAACCCGGTCTTGCCGCATAAGCTTGAAATTCATCCATATAGGATTCCCTGTACACGCCACTGACATCATCCAAATAATCAGAGGAACTGCGCCTGAAATCACTCTGAACGTACAGTTCTACCTGCTTTGCGATTTTAAAACGAATTCCCAGGCCTAACCCATAATAAAATCCCCGGTTTGAATAACCTTCTTCCAATTCTGTGTTTAGTGCACGAAGATCCGTTTCAAACTGTCTGTTCGGCATCACAAATTCATTTGAATAATCGTAAGGGAGACCAGCGTCGTCAAGTAAATCACCTGCAACATCAAATTGAAAAACCCCAGCCCCTAAAGTAAAATAGGGAGCCATGAAGGAAGTTTTATTTAGAATCCGATCATTGTCGGTTCGAAATACAATACTCATTCCGGCATCCTGAAGCTTGGTTTGGAAATTCAGGGAGCGGGCAAAGTTTGGCAGTTGGTTTTGCAGCCTGTTTTCTTTGTCCATATATCGGTCACTCATAGCCATGTGATATTGGCCAGCTGAAAGCATCAGACTCAGTGAACGACTCAGCCTTCTTTCCAAGGAAAAAGTATAGGAGGCTTCCGGAATATAATTGGGATTATAATCAAAATGGCGAAAAAGGTTCTCAATTTCATATATCCGATAAGGACTGAGGTCTCCGTAATAGTTGGCATAGCCTACCCCCATTCCAACCCTGTATTTATATGGATCCAATTGTGCAATGGAAGGTAGCACACAACCCATCAGCAAAATGATAACTATCGATTTTTTTAACATGGCTTCGGCATTTATTTATTCAAGCCCAACCAAAGGTTAAATTCGAGGCTAAATCCAACAAATGGATACAAGGTGATGTTTTCCAGTGAACTGTTATTTACCTCCGACGAGGTCAGAACAGCTCCTGCATTGAACCTCAATATGCGGAACATCGAATACCCGAGTCCGACATAGGAAGGTCTGCCAATTAGTGGTCCACTGATGGATACCCCGTCACCGTTGGTCATGTTATTGGTAAAAATACCCGTTGAGACAGACGCGTTGCCCAGAAATTTAGTAAACGCCCTTCTTCCGAGTGGAACTGCTATACCCACATAAGGTGAGGTTCCGTAATCCAAGTTGTTAAAATCCCCTCCAAAATATGCCCCCGCATAGCCTACATTGATGGGAAGATAGTTCGGCCTTTTCTCAGTGGGGAAGTTGTCTATATTACTTATTTCAACAAGCATCAATAAATTGGCACGAAGGTATTGATCAGCTTCCGCCTGCGTAAGTGCTACTAGTTCATCAATTAACTGATTGGCGTAGATGGCTTCATTCTTGGAATCATCATCTTTTTTCCGCAGTACGTTAAACTTTGCGTTTCTTAGGCGAAGGTTATGGGTTTGCTCGATTTTTTGTCTTACCACATCACTGAATCCAACAAATTCTTGATCCAAGGGATGGGTATAATTGGCAATGCCCTGATATAAAATTTGATTTAATTGGTTGATCATTACCCGTTGGGATGACATAGTCTGCAATCCCCGTCTACTTACCTCATAGTTAGCACGAATATATGCTTCCAGGTTATTCATAATAGACGCTTTAAGATCCTTCATGTCATCGGGACTTGCTCTCTCATAATACCTCAGGGTCAGCGAATAATCCTCGTTGCTCCTTAGGGGGTTGGAAATGAACAGTTCAAATAACTCACTTTCCTGGAGGTAGGGAGTTTTCCATGTATAGGTATTACCGTCATTTTCGGATTTTCCGGATCGAAATATTTCCATCGTGACCAACCGTACACTGGAAGGAATTCTGCCTTGGATATTAAATATTTCCTCCGACGGTAAAGGTACTCCTGCATTGAGTTGATTTTTGGCATCAGAATATTCCACCGTTTTAATTTGTGAAAAACCAATGACAGGTATAAAATAGATAAATAGGTAGTGAATTATTTTTAGCATAAATAAATTGGCTGGTTATCTTCAGCAAGATAAGAAAATTTAACAAGGTTATTTTGTAATTTTCAAATGTTTTGACAAAAATTTATGTAAAAAAAAACATATTACAAAATTAAAAAAATTTCTTACATCTTTCATGATTTTTGGCTTGTAAAAAAAATCCGCATTAATTACATCTGAATTTGCTCTTTTAAATTAAAAAAAAAGCATCCGAAAATTCGGATGCCTGGTGATGCACAACTATTTTTTCTTTTTAAACCCTTTGCCCTTTTTTGGATCTGGTTGGTTTTCTATGATGTCAATGGTTTGTTCATAGTTGAGTTTATCGGCTTCTTTATCTTTTGGGATTTTAAAGTTGTTCTTCCCAAACTTAATATAGGGACCCCAACGTCCGTTCAATATTTCGATTTCAGGATTTTCATCAAAACTCTTGATATGTTTTTTGGAATCTGTGTCACGCTTCTCCTTTATCAGCTGAATGGCTTCATCTTCACTGATGGATAGGGGGTCATATTCTTTTCCCAAGGAAACGAATTTACTGTCGTGTCTGATGTAAGGACCAAATCTGCCAATGGCAGCAACGATTTTCTTTTCTTCAAACTGGCCTACATCTCTGGGAAGTTTGAACAGTTCCAAGGCATCTTCCAGTGTAATACTCTCTATAAACTGCCCTTTTTTGAGACTGGCAAACTGTTTCTCTTCATCTTCTTGTTCGCCGATTTGAACTAATGGACCGAACTTGCCCAACCGTGCGATAACTTTTTTTCCTGTCTTTGGATCAATCCCGATTTCTTTGGAAGAGTTTATATCCGTCCGTTTGATATTCTCGGTTTCCTCTACGCGGCTATGGAAACTGGCATAGAAATTCGCTATCATCTCCTCCCAACGCTGCTTTCCGTTGGCAATGTGGTCAAATTCCTTTTCCACATTGGCAGTAAATGAGAAGTCAATGACTGTCGGGAAATGCTCAACCAAAAAGTCATTGACCACCATTGCTATATTTGTGGGGAACAGCTTGTTTTTATCGGCTCCGGTAATTTCAGTTTTATCCGCATCTGTGAACGTTCCGTCCTGAATGATCATTTCAACGTATTTCCTCGGGGTGCCTTCCCTTGATTCTTTTATGACGTAATTCCTCTTTTGAATCGTGGAAATGGTCGGAGCGTAGGTAGAGGGCCTGCCAATGCCCATTTCTTCCAGTTTTTTTACCAGGGACGCTTCGGTATACCGGGCGGCTGCACGTGTAAAAGACTGTCTACCCTTCATTTCCTTCAAATCCAGTTGCTGTCCCTCGACTAGCGGTGGAAGAAGTCCCCGGCTTCCGTTTTCCTCATCTTCCTCATCATCCTCGGAACTTTCCAAATAGACTTTCAGAAAGCCCTCAAATTTGATAACTTCTCCGCTTGCGGATAACGTTTGGTCCGAATTGGAGATGGCAATGGACACGTTGGTTTTTTCAAGGCGGGCGTCGGCCATTTGGGAAGAGATAGCCCGTTTCCAAATCAGTTCATAGAGTCGTTGTTCGTTTCGGTCATTTCCGGCCTCACTGACGGAGAAGTCCGTGGGTCTTATTGCCTCGTGAGCTTCCTGTGCGCCTTCTGATTTGGTGGTAAATTTCCGTTTGTGATGATATTCTTTACCAAACGATCGGGTGATTTCCTTCTCAGCACTCACCATGGCATCTTCTGACAGATTAACACTATCGGTACGCATGTAGGTTATTTTACCTCCCTCATATAGTTTCTGAGCAATAATCATGGTCTGGGCCACAGAGAAATAAAGTTTCCTACTGGCCTCTTGCTGTAGGGTGGAGGTAGTGAAAGGAGCAGAGGGAGTCTTCTTGGTAGGTTTAGTTTCAAGGGATTTGATGGAAAAAGCTGCGAGCATGCAGGCTTTTAAAAAAACCCCAGCCTCTTCCTTGGTCTCAAATTTCTTGGGGAGCTCCGCATAAAGGTTTTTGCCCTTGACATCAAATATTGCGGTAATTTTGTAGGAAGATACCGAATTGAACTTATCAATTTCCCTTTCCCGCTCTACAATAAATCGTACAGCCACCGACTGGACACGACCTGCGGAAAGGCCAGCTTTTATTTTCTTCCAGAGAACGGGTGAAAGTTCGAACCCAACCAGACGATCTAAGATTCTTCTTGCCTGCTGGGCATTTACCAAATCAATGTCTATCGTTCGCGGATTTTCCATTGCCTTGGCGATAGCTGATTTGGTAATTTCCCGAAAAACGATCCGCTTGCTGTTCTCATCCTTTAGATTTAGGACTTCTTTTAAGTGCCAGGAAATGGCTTCACCCTCACGGTCATCGTCACTCGCCAGGTAAACCATCTCTGAATCTTTGACCAAAAGTTTTAGTTGCTTGATCACTTCCTTTTTATCCGGCGAGACTTCGTATGTGGGTTTGAAATGATTTTTTACGTCAATGGCATTTTCACCTTTGGGAAGATCCCGGACATGGCCATAACTTGAGGCGACCTTGAAGTCTTTTCCAAGGTATCCTTCGATTGTTTTTGCCTTTGCCGGGGACTCGACTATGACTAAGTTTTTTGGCATAGTTTGTTTCTATTTATTTTGGAAACCTGATTGGTTCCTTTAATTTTGGCCTAAAAATAGATGTCATATTATTCTTGTCCAAATATTCGGGGCATCCAATTTTTTCTGGTATGAAATTTCCTCATGTATATTGCCCTAAAATTCGATGAAAATTATGCAGTTAAATAAAAAGTTAACCTTATTGCGGCACGGAGAAGCTGCCATGGGGATGGGGCAATCGGGAGACCTTAAAAGGAAGCTTACACAAAATGGCAAAACCCAGCTTCTACGGTTAGAATCATTCCTGACAGCTGAGAGAACAAGTTTTGAATATGCAGCATGTAGTCCGGCAACCCGCTGCCTGGAATCGCTCGAGATTATCAATGGAGAAGGAAGGATTAATAAAATCGAAAAGCACCTGTCCATTTACGAAGCATCTGTTATGGATCTTATGGGTATTGTAAATTCTTTGAAAAACATTTATTCCGACGTGTTACTGGTTGGACATAATCCGGGAATTAGCCATTTGGTAGGTTTTCTGACCGGGGATAGTTCCATTCTGTTTGTTCCCGGGATGATGGTAAGACTCTCTTTTGAGCTATCAAGTTGGAGGATGGTAACCCGTAATTCAGGAAGCATTCTGGAAGTGATGCAGTGAGTTTCGATTACAGATAGGGAATGATTGATTATGTTGGAAATAGATGATTTTTGGGCTGAATAATTGAATTTTTTTATTTCAAATGCATAGCTTTACATGCAAAAATTTACTGATCCAAAACATGGCGCAAGGCCTAAGACATTTTTTCGGATTATTTTCCGATGCCATCAAAGGGGAGGAGCAGGATTATACCAAAATACCCCTTAAAACTGGCATATTTCTTCTTGCTGTTCCCATGATCCTTGAAATGGTGATGGAGTCCCTTTTTGCGGTGGTAGATATATTTTTCGTGGGCAGGTTGGGTGAGCACGCCATTGCCACTGTAGGACTTACCGAGGCGATTCTTACGATAATTTACTCAGTAGGAGTTGGTATTAGTATGGCAGGTACGGCTTTGGTAGCCAGAAGATTTGGTGAGAAAGATTACAAGCGTGCCGGCACCGTGTCCTTCCAGTTGTTGCTCGTAGGAGGGAGTACTTCTGTCCTCATGGGAATTTTGGGGTATGGTTTTGCGGAGGAGGTGTTGGTGTTGATGGGAGCGGAAACGGCCGTAATAGAAAGTGGAATTGGATATGCCCAAATAATTTTTGCGGGTAATACCGCCATTATGCTGCTGTTCTTGATCAATGGGATTTTCCGGGGTGCCGGACAGCCGCATTTGGCTATGCGGGCACTTTGGATTTCCAACGGTCTGAATATCCTCCTGGATCCATTGTTGATTTTTGGGATTGGAAACATGGAAGGATTTGGGATTGAAGGTGCCGCTTGGGCTACCACAATCGGTAGATCTGTTGGTGTGGTTTATCAGCTGTATCACCTTTTTAACGGCAGACATCGCTTGGTAATAAAGAAATCAAACCTTAAGGTTCGTTGGGTTACCCTCAAAAAGATTTTTTCTATCTCCATGGGAGGGATGGGACAGTTTTTGATAGATGCGGCTGCTTGGATCGTGTTGACCCGCATTGCAGCCACATATGGAAGTGCCGCTGTGGCAGGGTATACAATTGCCTTTCGGATCTTGATGTTCAGTCTGATGCCTGCCTGGGGACTCTCCGCTGCCGCCGCTACTTTGGTAGGACAAAGTTTGGGAGCCGGGAAATTTTTTCGGGCGGAACTTTCCGCTTACCTGACGGCCAAGTATAATTTTTATTTCTTAGCCGTAGTTACCGGGTTATACTTGCTGTTTGCCGATGGATTGGTAAGTTTGTTTACCGATAATCCGGAAGTCATTGAAGTGGCTGGCAATGGATTGAAAATTACGGTTCTTGGCTATATTTTTTATGCTGTGGGAATGGTGATGGTACAGGCCTTTAACGGTGCTGGGGATACCAAAACCCCCGCTTATATAAATATCGGTGTTTTTTGGCTGATGGAGATACCTCTCGCTTACTTGCTGGCGGTTACTTGGGGATTTGAGGTCACCGGAATCTTCATCGCCATCGCCTGTTGTCATTCCATTCATGCTTTAATTGCGCTTTGGTTTTTCAGAAAAGGCAAATGGAAGAAAATGCCGCTTTAGAAACAGGTTATTTTGGGATATAAGATTTCTTTCCTATTCCTCTTTCTGAGTTGCCCATGGCCAATCTGTAGCAACATATGGCTGAAAGCAAAGTAAGTGGAGTCGCAATAAACAGTTCCAAGTTAGCTTCGGCGAAAAGATTTCCCACGGTGTTTATCAAGAACAATGCTGCTAACCCGTAAAGAATAAAATTGGCGACATTTTCCGACAGATAAAATCTCCCTGGTCTAAGTTTTGTAAATAAGACCCATCCAATTATAACATTAATAAGCATGGAAATGCTTTCAAACAGGAGCATTTGTGATACATTCTCCAATTTTCCTCCCCAAACATAGCCAAAGGGGATAATCCCCGATATGACTAGCAGGTGAAATAGGATCACGGCTCCGTTTAGGATGATCATTAACCAAAGGGTCAATTTGAACGGAAGATGTTTTTTAAGAAAGGTATTCATGAAGGTAATTAAGAGAAAATACGGATATCATTAAAGTTTCAACGAAATTATTTTTCAAACACATTTTTGACCAAATGGTATCGATAAAAGGGCCGTTCATTAAAAATTTAATATTAACCTTGAATTATGATTTTGCTCTCAAAAAATACCCCGATTAGGGTATTTTTTAATCCAATCGTAGGGCCTAACTTTATCCTGGGCTATAAATTTTTCTAACTGAACTTTTACCCGTTATAGGTGAGGATTATTTGATTTGCTTTTTATCCCCACTTCTTATGTTGTTTCAATTCGGTCTGAATGGGTGTAGCAATTAAACCGCTCATTTCTCAAAAACCCCACCAATGTTACTCCTTTTTCCTCAGCCAAGTCTATTGCCAAGCTGCTTGGGGCTCCTACAGCTGCCAAAATCGGGATGCCCGCCCGAACAGCTTTCTGCACCATTTCATAACTGACACGTCCGCTTAACATTACTATCTGCCCGGCAGCTGTCAGTAAGTCCTGGTTTAAAGCTGCCCCAACCAGTTTGTCAAGCGCATTGTGCCTCCCTACATCTTCCCGGAGAAGAAGTAATTTTCCCGTAAGATCAAAAAGGCCGGCGGCATGCAACCCACCGGTATATTTAAACCCGGTTTGTTCCTCCATCAGGGATTTATTTAACCGATGCAAAATTTCAGGGGAAATAGGTTGCATTTCTCTATTTGTTAGGCCCTCATCTGTACAGGTAACCGCAGATATGGCACTCTTTCCGCATATTCCGCAGCTGGAATTGGTCAGAAAATTTCGATCCCATACGGATGACGGTATTTGGTGCCCATTGGCAAAACGAATTAAGAGTACATTCCCTTTTTCTTCCTGCTTGACCCGCTTGCAATACCTGATCAATAAAATGTCAGCCTTCCGCTGAATGATATTCTCTGCCCATAAAAAACCCAACGCCAAATCAAAATCGTGGCCTGGAGTCCGCATGGTTATGCTCAATGGCTTTTCGTTCCATGAGCCTTCACTTTCCCATTGAATCTTGAGCTGAAGCGGTTCCTCTACTGCTATAAGATCTCCTTCATCTACGACAGTCACACCGGTAAATTTCTTGATCTGTGCGGAGCGAATGGGACGGATTACACGCATGGCAAAAGGATTTTTTCCAACATCACTTCAATATATTTGGATGCCGGACATTGGCTTTCCGGAGAATGATTGTCTAAGGCAACCAAAACATTGCCTTCCGGAAAATAGACGGAAACGCACCCTTTGGGTATATCGTAAGGCACCACTGAGAAACCTTCCAGAATCCTTTCTTCTCCTTGGAAAAAACTGGTGATTTTGATTTTATCTCCTGCTTTCAGGTCTAAATCCGCCATGTCATTCGCATTTATCAAGACCACCTCTCTGGAGTTACGGACACCCCTGTAGCGGTCGTCATAGCCGTAGATGGTCGTGTTAAACTGATCATGACTTCTTACCGTCATCAAAATGAAATGTCCGGTGGGAAGCGGCTGGATCGTCAGGGGATTGACTGTGAGGTAAGCCTTACCAGAGTTGGTATTGAATTTTCTTTCACGGATGCCATTCGGCAAGAAAAAACCCCCGGGTTTACGGATTCTTTCGTTATAGTACTCAAATCCAGGAATTACTGCTTCTATTTTATCTCTGATCAAATCGTAGTCTGACGCGAAAGATTCCCATGTAGTGGAATTTTCCGTTCCCAATACATTTTGGGCCATTCCACAAATGATGGCTACTTCGCTTTTGAGGTGGGGGGAAGAAGGAGTCAGGTCTCCAGCAGACATTCTGATTCTTCCAGCTGTATCCTCGGTACTTACAAACTGGGGTCCCTGTGGACTTAGGTCCTGTTCGGTCCTTCCTAAGCAGGGAAGTATCAGGGCTGTTTTTCCATGAATCAGGTGGCTGCGGTTGAGTTTGGTGGAGACATGCACCGTAAGCTCACATTGTCGAAGGGCCGCAAAAACCTTATTCGTATCAGGTGCCGCCAAAGCAAAATTGCCACCCATCCCCACGAATACCTTTCCTTTGCCATCCAACATGGAATAAATGGCATCAACAACTCCCACTCCGTGGTTTATGGGGGGGATAAAAGAAAATGTTTGACCCAGCCTACACATAAAGGACTCCGGCATCTTTTCCCATACCCCCATGGTACGGTCACCCTGTACATTGCTGTGGCCCCGTACGGGTAGGGTACCAGCTCCTTTTTTGCCTATTGCGCCTTTCAACAACAGCAAATTGACAATTTCCCTGATGGTAGCCTCGGCATTTCGCTGTTGCGTTATCCCCATGGCCCAGGCTATGATGATGCGTTTCTTGTTTCGAAGCATGTCAGCTGCTTGACGGATGGCGGATTCTGACAAGCCTGAAGCAGCTACCAATTGCGATAAAGAACAACCATCAAGTTCTTTGCCTAACGCTTCATAACCCAAGGTATATTCCCTTATAAAATCCAGGTCAAAAACTTCTCCCGGGTTTTGATTTTCTTCCTCCCAGAGGATTTTTTGGATGGCTTTCAAGAGGGCAAGGTCTCCGTTGATGCTTACCGGCAAATAGAGGTCTTGAAGTTCGGTTGGTTTGCCTACCCATTCCCAAGGTTTTTGGGGATGCCGAAACTGCATAAAACCAGCCTCAGGCAACGGGTTCACGGCAATAATTTTTCCTCCGTTTTGCTTTAACTTTTGTAGCTCCGCAAGCATCCTGGGAGCGTTGGTCCCGGGGTTCTGACCAAAAATCATCAGTACCTCAGCTTCCCTTATATCTTCTAATACCACCGAAGCTTTGCCAATACCCAACGTTTCATTAAGTGCTTTTCCGGAAGCCTCATGACACATGTTAGAGCAGTCGGGCAGGTTATTGGTACCAAACTGCCTCGCAAAAAGTTGATACAGGAACGCAGCCTCGTTGCTAGTTCGTCCAGAAGTGTAGAAGATCGCCTCGTTGGGGTCTGAAAGTCGGTTGAGTTGTTGCGCAATCTCAACAAATGAATCTTCCCAGCTTATGGGTTGATAATTCGTTTCTCCAGGTCTTAAAATAAGCGGTTCAGTGAGTCTTCCCTGTTTTTCGAGCCAATGATCGTCTTGGCTTAATAGATTTTCAATGGTATGGTCTTTGAAAAAATGGGTATCCACCCGATTTTTGGTTGTTTCCCAAGCGACTGCTTTTGCACCGTTTTCACAGTATTCTGCAATGGAAGACATGTCCTTTGGTTCTGGATCTGGCCAGGCACAACTGGGGCAATCAAAGCCCTTTCCTTGATTAAGTTTGAAAAGTGTCTTTACACCCCTTCCGACGTAGGTTTCCTCCCAAATATGGTAGGCCACGGATTGGATGGAGCGCGGTCCTGCTGCCTCGCTGACCCTTGGGTTTGTTATTAATTGATTGCCGGACTTGTTTTTTTTCATGCGGTTCGAAGAAGAATCTTATTTCAAAAGTAACCAAATTTTGGCGAAAAAGGAATGGGATTAAATTCAATGACAGGCCGGACTGTACTTTAAAATCCGAGAAAACACCTGCTTAGGGGTTTCCGGTTTGATGATTTGAATAGTTCTGGTAAAAGGTGCTATACCGAAAAAAAGGTAAAATCTTAATGGGACAAATTAGATTTATCCTCAAAAAATCCGCTATCTTGAAATCAATTACTTATTTGTTTTTTACATATGAGGAAAAAACTGACTGGAATTGCGTTTTTAACAACCAACCAGCGTCTAATGAATATAGGATTTAACCTATTTGTATTTTGTGTTCTTGTTGGTTTATTTACCAATTGTAAAGACATTACAGCCGAAGAAAAGCCACCAAATATAATCTACATCATAGCTGATGATCTGGGGTATGGCGATTTGGGAGTGTATGGGCAGGAGAAATTTGCCACCCCAAATATTGACAGGCTTGCCAAAGAAGGAATGCTTTTTACCCAGCACTACGCAGGTTCGACGGTATGCGCGCCCTCCCGTTCCGTACTCATGACCGGCTTTCATACGGGCCATACACCTGTCCGTGGCAACAGAGGTGTAAATGGAGGCCAGTTTCCCTTGCCAGCAGAAACACTTACCGTGGCCAAGCTTCTTCAACAGGCAGGGTATGCCACAGGGGCTTTTGGCAAATGGGGGTTGGGTTATCCGGGAAGTCCAGGGGATCCAATGAAGCAGGGGTTTGACGAGTTTTTTGGTTACAACAGTCAGACCATCGCCCACAATTACTATCCCAGGGAACTGAACAGTAACAATGAGGTCATTTCTTTCCCCGAGAACACGGGTACAGACCAAGGGCTTTATGCGCCAAACCTCATCCACGAAAAGACACTTGATTTTTTAGACAGACATGTAAACCAACCCTTTTTCCTCTATATTCCTTCTGTAATCCCGCATGCCGAGCTCTTTGCGCCGGAAGATTATATGCAGCGGTTTATGAAAACTGACGCCCCGGAATCCCCGCTTGGGCAAGTCAGTAGCTTTGAGCCAGAGACTGCCTACGAGGGAATTGACGACCCTGAGCATCCGCGTTATAAAGTTGGCGGCTATGGATCGCAATCCCATCCCAGAGCAGCCTTTGCCGCCATGGTGACCCTGCTGGATGATCAAGTTGGTGAAATCCTTGCCAAACTCGATGAATTGGGTATTGCGGATAATACCCTTATCATCTTTACCTCTGATAACGGTCCCCATCAGGAAGGTGGTGCTGATCCGGATTTTTTCAATAGCAATGGCCCCTTCCAAGGTTACAAGAGGGACTTGTATGA
Source organism: Cytophagales bacterium (assembly GCA_038209145.1). GTDB lineage: Bacteria > Bacteroidota > Bacteroidia > Cytophagales > Cyclobacteriaceae > Lunatibacter. The sequence continues at coordinate 32,168 of JBBQXZ010000020.1, forward strand.
AGGAGGTATCCGCATGCCCATGTTGGCAAGGTGGCCGGCAAAGATCGTTGCAGGATCAAGGTCTGATCATATTTCTGCATTTTGGGATGTATTTCCCACGCTGGCTGAGGTGGCGGGACTCGAGGTTCCTGAAGATATCGATGGGATTTCCTATTTACCTGCGTTATTGGGTGAAGACCAACCTGCCCACGACTACTTGTATTGGGAGTTTCACGAGCAAGGAGGGAAGCAGGCCATTAGAAAGGGTGATTGGAAAGCTATACGATTAAATGTCCTGAGTGGAAATACTGAAGTGCTTCTCTTTGACTTAAGCCAAGATCCGGAAGAAAGGAACAACCTGGCTGACCAAAATCCGGAACTGGTGGAAGAAATGCGTAATTTGATGGGCGATTCCAGAATAGAGGATTCCACTTGGCCATTTATTGAAAAGCAGCAAAACGAGTAGAAAAAATTACTTTATGTGCGATTGAATAGTATATTAAAGTAATTTCAGCTCGGAAAAGGAAGAATAATACTTCTTTTGTTCGTTTTAGGAATGTGGAGTTGTCAGCAATATTTACAAGAGAAATCGATGACTTATTCCTATGAATCTTATATTGGTATTCTCCACTTTAGGGATTTTCCAGCGCATGTCTGGCGTGATGACGAAAACCAATTCGATTTAAAAACGAAATAAATATGACCCTTGAATTACCTTTGGTACGTGTGCTGCTTGTAGCATGTATTTGTTGGCTTGTTGGGTGTCAATCGGCTGAAAGAAACGATTATTTAACATGGAATACCTATCGGTCATCGAAAGATGCCGCGCAGTTTTCCGGCTTAAAGCAAATCACCAAGGAAAATGTTCATTTGCTGGAACCTGCTTGGGAATTCCATACCGGAGACAATGGTCCCCGGACTCCGATGGAGTGTAATCCCATCGTGATCGGAAACATCATGTACGTAACTTCACCCCAACTGGACCTGATTGCGCTGGAGGCTGATACAGGAAACCAGCTATGGCGTTTTTCTGCTTCGGAATTTCACCAAGGTTCGGGAGTGAACCGGGGCGTGACCTATTTTGATGATAACAAGGACGGTCGGATTTTTATGTCAGCCGGGCCCTACCTATATGCG
>JBBQXZ010000021.1:0-32578 GCA_038209145.1 Cytophagales bacterium
TCAATTCTCCATTCGCAAAATGCCCACGCGATGGGGAAGCTGTACTCCAAAAGGAAAAATCATTCTAAACCCTGAATTGGTTAAAGCACCTAAAGGTTGTATTGAGTATGTTATCATTCATGAACTTTGCCATTTAATACACCACGACCACACTCAAAAATTTATCAACTTACAAACCAAAGAAATGAAAGATTGGGAAAAGTGGAAAATGAAATTGGAAAGATTATTGGCATGATCAAATTACAAACAATTACTGGAATACACCCTAAAAAATATTAGGACAAAAAATAGTTACTTGAAAGGCAGTAGGGATTTCACCAACTGCCCTTCACAAAACTGTTTTTTTAAATACAAAAAGCCAAGCCGCCAATTTTCTAGTTTTCAGTCTATCAAAGGTCAAATCCAGACCTGCTATAAATTTTCGAATATCCGCCGGAAGCTGCACGCCTGACTCAGGTGCTGGTGAAGGGCTGAAATGGGTACCCGCTCCTGCTGGGTTGTGTCCCTATGGCGGATGGTTACGGTGTCGTCCTCCAGCGTCTGATGGTCAATGGCAATACAAAAAGGCGTTCCTATCAGGTCTTGACGGGTGTACCTTTTACCGATAGAGGCAGCGTCTTCGTAAATGATATTAAAGTCATATTTTAAGTCCTCAACGATTTTCTTTGCTTTCTCAGGCAACCCGTCCTTTTTGGTAAGGGGAAGGATGGCTGCCTTTACGGGAGCCACAGCGGGGTGAAACTTCAGGTAGGTGCGCTGCTTACCCTCTACTGTCTCGTCTACATAGGCATTGCAAAAAGTCATCAAAAACAACCGGTCCGCACCGATGGAGGTTTCGATCACGTAGGGGATATAATTCTGGTTGATTTCCGGATCGAAGTATTGTTGTTTCTTTTTAGAGTATTCCTGATGACTTTTTAAGTCAAAATCGGTCCTGGAATGGATACCCTCCACTTCTTTGTTGCCAAAAGGGAACGCATATTCGATATCCAAAGCGGCATTGGCATAGTGGGCAAGTTTTTCGTGGTCATGCCGCCGGATTTTATCGGCGGGAATTCCCAGCGCAAGGTGCCATTTTACACGCTTGTCGGCCCAAGCCTTATACCATTCCAGTTCGGTGCCTGGACGTACAAAAAACTGCATCTCCATTTGTTCAAATTCCCGCATGCGGAAAATAAACTGCCGGGCTACTATTTCGTTCCTGAATGCCTTTCCGATTTGGGCGATACCAAACGGAACCTTCATCCGGGCTGTCTTTTGGACATTTAAGAAGTTGACAAATATACCCTGGGCAGTCTCCGGGCGCAGGTAGATGGTACTGGAATCATCAGCCACAGAACCCACCTGCGTTGAAAACATCAGGTTGAACTGGCGTATTTCGGTCCAGTTGGTCGTACCGCTGAGCGGGCAGGCGATGCCCTCGTTGATCATCAGTTCTCTAAGGCTTTCGAAATTCTCGGCTTCCATCAGTTTACCCATAGCAGAGAGCAGGGATTGGGATTTTTCCAGGTCCCCAGCCAGCTCATATTGGGCTGCCTTGTCTTCAATCAGCACATCGGCCCGGTAGCGCTTTTTGCTGTCTTTATTGTCTACCATGGGATCGTTGAAGCTGTCAATATGTCCCGATGCTTTCCAAGTGGTGGGATGCATAAAAATGGCAGCATCCAGTCCGACGATGTTATCATGTAGCCGGGTCATGGATTCCCACCAGAGTTTTTTGAGGTTGTTTTTCAGTTCCACACCGTATGGGCCATAGTCATATACGGCTTGGAGACCGTCGTAGATTTCAGACGAGGGGTACACAAACCCATACTCTTTGGCATGGGCAATTATATCTTTTAGGACGTTGATTTCTTGAGACTGTTCTGATTTTGCCATAGCCGCAAAATTAGTTAAAAAGTGCTATTGTACAAGGAATTCTTCGACTATCCCCACATGGTCTACCACTGAAGTTGGTGGAATCAGCTCGGGGTATCTGTCGACCTGCCGGGGTGATTGGCCGGATGAACCTGGTCTTGATGGAGGAGAACGGTGGAGGTAGGGTAAGCGATGCGGATATTATCCTCAGGTCCCAACCGCTCCAAGATCGCCTCTATGATCGTATGGGAGATCATACGCCTTTTTTTGGGGTTGCACAGGTACCTCATGGAGAGCTGAATCCCCCGCTCCGTGATATCGGTGAAGATCATTGGGGTAAACTGCTTATAAACAATAAGATGCTCGTGTTTCGCTTTCAGAAATTCCTTTTCTGCCAGTTTAAGTTCGTCTTTCAGGTGTGTATTCAAAATTTCAAGGAGGATTTTTTTGGCTTTTTGGAAATCGCTCTTCAGGGTAATGTAAATGACCTGCTCATTCCAGATGAAATTGAATCCGATGGAATAATTGGCTTGGGCATCTGTAAAAACCTTTCCATTTGGTACATGTATCACCCTGCCCGTACTCTGGTCTGCCTCTACCCAATTTCCGATTTCCAGTAAACTAAATTGAAAAAGCCGCAGGTCTATGACATCTCCCTTGATGTCTCCTACCTGAATGCGGTCTCCCACATCAAAGGGTTTGCGGAGGTAAATAAATGCCCATCCGGCGATATTCACAAAAATATCCTTTAGCGCGATGGCTATACCTGCGGATAATAATCCAAGAAAGGTCGTGACGGATTGGAAATTACTTACCCAAAGATTGCCGATGATCAGCAGTCCGATAAAAAAAGTAGTGTATTCGATGAATTTGCGGAGGTGAAACTGTTTCCGCATTTCTTCCGAATCTCCCCGATACAACAATCGGACGGAGAGCCGGTTGATTATCCAGATACCAACAATGATCAGAACCGTTTGAATGATTCTGTTCAGTAATTCCTTCTCAATATCAAATAAGTTTTCAAACATGAAGGGGATATTTTATTATTACGCTCTTGATCTATTTGACCCAAAGGTCCAGATCCTTTTATTTCCTGTTTCCAATCCAGACACCCAAAATAACGGTCAATATACCTACATAATGCCACAGCAACAAGGTCTCTCCATCAATTACCCCCCAAAAGATGGCCACTATGGGTATAAGGTACGTGACGGAGCTGGCAAAAACCGGAGAAACCAACTTCACCATGACATTGAAAATGATAAGCGCAAGGGCTGTTCCCACGACTCCAAGTAATGTAATGTAACCGGCGGCGAGCCATCCTCCCGGGATATGTACCACTTTGTAGGAAAATTGGGTATAGGCAAAGAGGTAAATGGCTGCCAGGGGAAGCACCATCATGAGGGAAATGGCCGTAATGGCTATCGGTTTAAGGTGGACAAATTTATACTTGATGATATTGACATTGAACCCGTAGCAGACGGTGGCTGCCAAGACAAAAAAGGCATAGTAATTAATTCCGGAAAACACATTCCATCCGCTGTTTGACCGAAAAAGCACCAGGATGCCTACTCCGATAAACGCAATCAACAATCCCCAAGCATTTCTTCTGGAAATAGTTGATCCAAAAAGCAGGGAGCCAATGACAATAACCATAAGCGGGGTCAGCGCGTTCAGCACGCCAGTCAGTGAACTTGATAGCTGTGTCTGTGCCTTGGCAAATAAAAAGGCGGGTATAAAACTTCCAACCAGGCCGATAATGATCAGGTATTTTACCTGCTGCCGGCTTAGATTCTTAAGCCGGGGAATGGATAGTGGAATCATTATCAACCCCGCGGTTACGATCCGAAAGGCACCCACTTCGCCTGGAGAAAAAACCAGTAGGGATTTCTTGATAAGGATAAAAGAACTTCCCCAGATCAGCGCCAGGAGAATTAAAAGTAACCAGCTTTTTAGCGGCTGGCCGGCAGTGGGTTCGGCTTCCATGAGCTACTCTGAGGATGATCGTCTGGCTAAAGCATAGAATCTGGCCAAAATTCGGTGGTTGGGAACGGAAGTTAACCTTATAAAGGTAGGGTTTAAAACGCATAATCCGCATAGACATTCCCGACTTCTTCCAGAGTTCCCAAAACGTGTTCATAGTTTTCCGAGGTGACCAATTCGGTACGGTAGGGTTTGAAATTGGGTATGCCACGGAAGTAATTGGTATAGTGGCGGCGCATTTCCAACATGCCCAACTTTTCTCCTTTCCACTCAACGGAGAAGTCAAGGTGCTTCTTTGCCACTTTAATCCGCTCTGCCAGATCAGGAGCGGCTAACTTTTCTCCAGTCGCAAAGAAATGTTTGATTTCATTAAAAATCCAGGGGTATCCAATGCTGGCACGGCCGATCATGATACCGTCTACACCGTATTTGTTTCGGTATTCCAACGCTTTTTCAGGGGAATCCACATCTCCGTTTCCAAATACCGGAATGGTAATCCGGGGATTGTTTTTCACTTCCGCCAGATATTCCCAGTTGGCGGTACCCTTGTACATTTGCTTGCGGGTACGGGCATGGATGCTGATGGCCTGTATGCCCACATCCTGCAATCTCTCCACCACCTCCTTAATGCGGATGGTGTTCTCATCCCAACCCAACCGGGTTTTTACCGTCACGGGTATATTCACTGCCTTGACGATTTCTGAAGTCATGGCGACCATTTTATCAATATCCAGCAGAATGCCTGCCCCAGCACCTTTGCAAGCGACTTTGTTGACGGGACAACCATAATTAATATCCAGTATATCCGGATTTGCTGCTTCTACGATGGCGGCCGCTTCCCGCATGGATTGTATTTCATTGCCAAAAATCTGGATACCAATAGGACGCTCATAGTCGAATATATCCAATTTCTGCACGCTCTTGGCGGCATCCCGGATCAATCCCTCCGAGCTGATAAACTCTGTATACATCAGATCGGCTCCATTTTGTTTGCAAACAGCCCGGAATGGGGGATCACTCACGTCTTCCATGGGAGCCAACAAAAGGGGGAATTCTCCCAGTTTTATATTACCTATTTTGATCACAGTTTTAAAATTTTCGCAAATATCATAGTTTTTGATTGATTAATAGCCCTTTACCCCGATCAATTTTTTTGGGAATCTTTAAAATGACATTCATTTTACTTTGCTGACTTGTGGTCATGGCTATTTGGTGTAAATTTACTCCAATTATGGAAATATATGAAGACAGAAAAGGATATGCCGTGAATCACCCATGGCTGCTTTCTCTTACCATTTTGGTACTTTTGGTTTTTGGGGCATTGGCCGTAGCCCAATCTATAGCCGTAGCCCTTACTCCGGTTTTGTTTGGAATACCTTTTGGAGATTTGTTGCCGCTCCTTACAGGAAGTCTTTCCCACCCCAATGCCCGACTGGCATTCTTGTTTATACAAGGACTTGGAGGTGGAGGTGCCTTTCTGTTGGGAGGCTGGCTCTTTATCCGACTGGTGGATAAAAAGACACTCAGAATCAAACAGCAAATTGGTCGGGTTAAGTTCACAGGGATATTGGTTGTGACTATCCTCATGTTAGGATTTATCCTATTCAATTCCCTGATCGTTTATCTGAATATGAATACCCACTTACCGGAGTTTCTATCCGGACTGGAGAAGGCACTGCGTGAAAAAGAGGATGAACTCATGCTCTTGACAAAATATATTATCGATTTTGACAATGGGCTGGAATTTTTTGTTGCCCTTTTGGTGATTGGAATCATGGCTGGTTGGGGTGAGGAATATTTATTTCGGGGGATCCTCCAACCCAAGGTGCATCAATATACAGGCAATGTGCACCTGGGCGTCTGGATTACAGCATTTATATTCGCTGCCATTCACCTGCAATTTTACGGCTTGTTGCCCCGGATGTTTTTGGGAGCACTGTTTGGCTATTTATATGTTTATTCCGGTAGCCTGATCTATCCCATCCTTGCCCATACGCTGAATAACGCTTTGACAGTCACTTTGGTTTACCTGGGTAAGTTAGGGCTGATAGATTTCGATATAGAAAGTCCCTCGGAAATCTACTGGCCCTATGTGTTGATCGGACTGGTTATATTTGTACTCGGTTTCAGGTATTTTCTTGCCATGCACCCAAAACAAGACGAAGGTGGCGAAGTGGCATAAAGTATATGAGACGGGTTCTCCCATTCGGGCCGAAATCATCAAGGGGGTTCTTACCGAGAGAGGCATTATTGCGATTATTCTTAATAAAAGAGAATCCGTTTACAATATTAACGGCAATATTGAAATCATGACATCCACAGAAGATGTTGTGCAGGCAATTAACATCATCGATAATGAAATCACGTTTTAGTATAAGTAATTACAGTAATCTGGGTCAGCGGGTGATCACTGCCATTATCGGAGCAGTCGTCATTATTGGCAGTTCGGTTTACAGTGAATGGACATATTTTATCGTTTTTGGGATCATCCAATCCTTTACACAGATGGAATTCTACAAGCTTTCCGGATTGGACGGGATGTTGCCGCTGAAAAGTTTTGGGACCTTTATTGGTCTTATGATTTTCACTTTTACTTTTTTGGAAGAAATGAAGATCATCCCCATCGAATATTATTTCTTGGTGTTCCCCCTCGTCTCAATGATTTTCTTTATCAAACTTTACCGAAAATCAGACAAAAAGCCTTTTACCGGAATTGCATTTACTATTTTGGGGATATTTTATGTGGCTATTCCCTTCTCCCTGTTAACCGTTGCGGCGTTTTCTGCCGGAGGTTCTTTTCATTTTGAAATCGTGGTCGGTTCGCTTTTTATCCTATGGGCCAGTGACTCAGGTGCCTATTTCGCCGGAACCAAATTTGGCAAAACGAAGCTCTTTGAACGTGTGTCTCCAAAAAAATCATGGGAGGGAAGTCTGGGTGGCGCAGCCACGGCCATCGTAGTCACCTATATTATGGCACAGTATTTCACCATTCTTCCCATATGGCAATGGTTCAGCATCGCAGCAATCATTATCATAGCGGGGACCTATGGCGATCTGATCGAATCGCTTTTCAAGCGAAGCATTGATATCAAGGATTCCGGAAGAGGCCTGCCGGGACATGGTGGATTTATGGACCGGTTTGACGGATTGCTACTGTCGACACCCTTTATCGTGGCCTTTTTGAAGATTTTCTAAAAGTGGTAAAAAAAACCTATTATTGTGAAGAAATAGGAAGCTAACTCAAACCAACTAAACAATGACGATTCATAAAGAAGGTAAATCCCTGTTATTCTGGTTGCTCATCATTTTGGCCGCCATTAACTTTGGGTTACATCAAGTATTGGGTGTGGGAAATGAAACCGTTTTAAACGTAGTATTACTAGTTACAATAGTATTTTACTTATTTATTCTTCAGTTTTTCAGAAACCCAGCTATCCCCATACCCAACGAGCCGGACTTGGTATATGCCCCGGCAGACGGCAAGGTGGTCGTCATCGAGCAAACGGAAGAATCTGAGTACCTAAATGAACAGCGGATTCAGGTGTCCATCTTCATGTCTCCCATCAATGTTCATGTCAACAGGTCACCAATCACCGGTTTGGTGAAGTTTTTTAAATATCATCCTGGCAAATTCCTGGTGGCCTGGCATCCAAAATCAAGCACGGATAATGAACGTACATCCATAGTAATCGAGCATCCCAGTGGCATTCAGTTATTGGTAAGGCAGATAGCAGGTGCCGTAGCCAGAAGAATCAAATGGTATATCAAGGAAGGAGACCCTGTGGTTCAAGGATATGAATTTGGGTTTATCAAATTTGGATCACGGGTAGATGTTTTCCTGCCGTTAGATGCGGAAGTTTTGGTAGCAGTGGGTGAAAATACCAAGGGAGGTGTGACACCTATAGGAAGGCTAAAGCTTCCTTAACCGGTTAGTTAGTGGTTATCTCATTTTGCTTTCTGCAAGAAATATCGGATACCTAGATTTGCCCTTAGATGTACGTAACTAGATGCAACAAAAGGGGTAGCTTCTAAAATAATTGATAAATTTCTGTTGCTTTGAATGGGCATTAGTGTGAAAAATGCAGGTAAACCCACCTTTCCTAGTTCTAATTCATCGTACCCAACCATTAGGCCGGCAGAAAAATTATACCAGTAGGTTTGCTTGAAATTTCGCTGGCCTATCACTTCTGCACCGAAATAATTATTTAAGACATCGCCGGCAAAAAGCCGTGCTTCCCCAAAATATATTTTTTCCGGGTTGGTGCCTACTCCGAGGTAACTAAAGATCCCACCTTGGTAAAGACCAACACTTACTTGGGCTTCCGCGGAGAGACCCAAGCCAAAGGCGAAAATGGAGATCATGAAAAGTTTTTTAATCATAATAATTTAGTTTTTAAATTAATTTTTACGAAGTTACTAGATAATTTTGACTTTATTTATTTTAATCCCATGTCCATCGCCTTTTTGATCAGTGCGGCAGAGGAGGAAAAGCCCAGTTTATTATAAATGTATATTATGTGCGTTTCCGCAGTGTGCATACTTAGGCAGAGGTTATGAACGTTTCCCCTGTTGGTTTTTCCTTTGGCAATGAATCTAAGGATTGTAAACTGGTTTATTCTCTTTTCTGTATGAAATACCGGATACCAAGGTTTCCCCTAAAGTGAAAATTGCCAGAAGTAGAACTAAAAGCTACATAAGGTGTAGTTTCCAGAATAACCGCAAAATTTTTATTACTTTGAATGGGTTTTATTGTGAAAAAGACAGGAATTCCTATTCTTGTAAAATCAAATTCATGGTATCCCAACAGAAGCCCGGCAGAAAAATTATACCAGTCGGTTTGCTTGAAATTTCGCTGGCCTATCACTTCCGCACCGAAATAATTGTTTAAGACATCACCGGCAAAAAGCCGTGCTTCCGCAAAATATTTTTTTTCCGGGTTTGTGCCTACTCCGAGGTAACTAAAAACCCCACCTTGATAGAGGCCAACACTTACTTGGGCTTCCGCTGAGAGACCCAATCCAAAGGCAAAAAAGGAAATCATGAAAAGTTTTTTTATCATATCAAATCAGTGTATAAATCAATTTCTACGAAGTTAGTAGATAATTTTGATTTTATTTATCTCAATCCCATGTCCATCGCCTTTTTGATCAGTTCAGCAGAGGAGGAAACGCCCAGTTTGGTATGAATGTGTTTTCTGTGGGTTTCTACAGTGTGGACACTTAGATAAAGGATTTCAGCGATCTCCCTGTTGGTTTTTCCTTTTGCGACGTATCTCAGAATTTCAAATTCCCTTTTCGACAGTTTGAATTTTAGCGCATAGGTATCCAAGTGGTCAAAGGGATTATCCTCCGCCTGGTAAAGCACATGATCAAAATTCATGATGTGGCGCTTTTCCATCACCTCCCGGATAGTAAATACCAATTCATCCGGATCCGCATTTTTGAGCACATAGGCATTGACACCCTGTTTGACGCAGTTTTTAAAAATTTCCTCATCATCATACATGGACAATACGATGATTTTGATTTTGGTTTGTTGCTTCTTCAGCTCCTGAATCAGTCCAATGCCATCCATACCAGGCATGTTCATGTCCGTGATCAGAAGATCGGCTTCCTCCTGCTGTATATGGGAGAGCGCCTGCTTTCCGTTGGTAAAGATTCCCACGATATCAAAGTCGGGTTCCCTTCTCAAAATATTAGCCATTCCCTGGGCAAACATCTTGTGGTCGTCAGCCATAATGATCTTTATCTGTTGCATCTGATGGGGATTCGTAAAGTAATAATTTAATGGTATAACCCGATCAAACCATCACCGACATTTTAATTTGAGTTCCCTTTTGGGGTTCTGACAAGATATATATGTTTCCGTCGATGGCGTTTATCCTGGATTGAAGGTTTATTAACCCCAGTCCCTTTGGGTGAGTATTTGTGTCAAATCCAACTCCGTCATCCGTGATAGTAAGTCCTAGATGGGGGCCATCGTGTTCTAGATGGATTTTTATCCATGTAGGGGAGGCATGTTTGATCGCATTGTTCAGACATTCCTGTACCAACCGGATCAAGATTAGCTTTTTGTTCTCATCTGGGATGTCCATGACTGTCCCCTTCTGGGTTAATTCAGTCTTGCAAAACCCACTCCTTTCGACTTTATCCAATTCGTCCTTGAGAAAATCTTCAAATTTCAGGTCTTTGATATAATCTCTGTTGATCGATTTGGAGAGGCTTCTTACTTCTTTTATTATTTGATTGATAAGTTTTTTGCCCTCCAAGACTGAGGATGGCTCTGGGTTGTTTAAGACCAGTTTTGTAAGTGAAAGCAACTGTCCGATGTTATCATGGAGTTCTTGACTAACGTACTGGAGTGTTTCTTCCCGGATTTCTTTTTCTACGTTTAGAATTGTCTTTTCATAATCCGCCTTCATCAACTCTACCCGGTGCCGGCTTTTCACCTGCCGTTGTCGGTGGATTAAGACCATGGCCACTATAAACCCCGACATAATAAACATCAGAAAGATACCGGAAAGCAGGACGATAAACAGTTCAATAGAATTACTTTCCATGAGCTGTGGAAAATATGAGCGGTGTATAGTAGGAGAATCCCAACACGATATACATTGTGCCCGCAACAAAGCGGTTGAAGGACCCCAAAATATCAACTAATTTTGGGTCTAATTCAGTCAAAAAATCCAACGAAAGAAAATACAAAAATCCGGAACTATAGAAAATAAGAAGCATGGAAGTATTCCAAAAATGCGGTATTGACCATAAAGGCTGTTCGAAATATTTGTTGTTTTTTGTAATTCCAAATATAAACACAAGACAAAAAGTCAAAATGCTCAAGCTTGCCATCAGATAGGAATAATTATGCCAAGTCAGCCAGATATCTTGGATAAAAAGGCTATTGGTAATGCCCCAAATCAAGTAAATCAACGAAAAGTATAAAATAGTTCGCCTTACCTTTTTAGAAAGATTAATAGCATACAGGTAACCCAACAACAAAAATGTTTCCAGATAAAAAAAGCAAATGTTGTAAACAAAACGGTTATGTCGTCCGCTTTTTGCCAAATAAATGGCATACAATTCAAAGCAAGCAACGAAAAGAATCAAGCCCAGAATCAAAAGCTGTATTTTGGATTTCTTATAGCTTTTATTGATTTTCAGTGTATAGCATATTCCTCCTGCCAAACCCAGGAATATTGAAAGTAGATAAACTGAAGATGACATTAATTTGGCGTCACAAGCTCTAACTGCAATTAGGAGGACACACTTGCCCACCATTAACGATCATCATTTCTTGCTGTGGGTCCTGATTGGCGTCCGAGGCAGCCAATATAAGTGTAAGTCTGCCGTCAAGATCTTTTTTATTGGCCAAAGAATCTGATTCTGACAGCGTATCCTCATCGTATTTGCCAAAGAAGATTTTTAATCCCCCTGTTTTGGGATCAGTCTGGGCCAATAATGTTTCGATGGTGTGTCTGTCAAACCATACAGACCGCGTCTGCTGAATGGCTTTCTCCTTTTCTACCTCCTTTTCTGCTTTGTCAATAAATTCCTCGTACTGCTTCTTAAGCCGGTCAAATTTTTTGAAATCCATTTTTTTTGGGTGTAATTACGTTTAGGTGTCAGATCAAAAATACATAATCTTATTGAATTGGACATAAAAAAAGATAAAATTCACATTTTATCTTTTTAAACGGTTGGAAAATTTTGCTTAACTATTTGTTTTCAATAAACTGTTTTTGGATATCGTCCTCTTCCTTTGCTTTATTTTCTTCGTCAAAAAAACGCTTTTGAAAGATTAGAATGATAGCTACACCCACAAAAATAGATGCATCTGCAATATTGAAGATTGGCCATAACGCCGTATAACCTCCTCCAAAAATCGGGATCCAATCGGGGATAAAACCCTCCCAAATATCGATGTAAAACATGTCAACGACCTGACCGTGAAACCAGGGACTTGGCGCATCATAGGGGGCATTTCCCAGCCATGCCCCATAGAACACACTGTCAATTAAGTTGCCAATGGCTCCTCCCAAAATCAGGGAAATACAGACGATGTATCCCGGATGGGCTGATTTTGAAATCAGCATATACAGGTAATACCCGATTCCAAACATGGCGATAAGCCGGAAGCTGGTAAGGATTAGCTTACCGTATTCTGAACCGATCTGCATGCCAAAAGCCATGCCTGGATTGGTCGTGTAGTGCAGCTTAAACCAGTCTCCAAAGACTTTGATCTGACCAACAGTGCCAAAATCCATCTGATAATGGACCACCATTTTCACCACCTGGTCGATGATGATTATCAGCAGGGTGATTCCGAAATATTTAATATAGTTCATAAGTTATACTTTCTCTACATGTACGGTAAGTTCGAATTCGTCCATATCCAGCAGGATTCCTCCCGGTAATTTACGTACAAACGTCAATTCCAACGCCTGGGTTTCTGTTTGTATGTATTTGGCAAAATTGCGGATAGCCGTATCGACTTCTTCGCCATGGTTTGCCAAAGTGATGTGAATTTTGTCCTGCACCTCGAGGCCCATGTCTTTTCTCAGGTTTTGAATGCGGTTGACCAAGTCCCGGGCTATGCCCTCCTGCTTAAGTACCTCCGTCACGGTGACATCCAACGCCACCGTCAGGCCTTTTTCCGTAGCGACTGACCATCCCGGAATATCCTGCGAACTGATCAAGGTTTCTTCCAAAAGGATGTCCACCGACTCGCCAGCAATTGTTGTATGGATTTTTCCTTCCTGCTCAAGAATCCCTATTTCCTCTTTTCCCCACCCTTGGATCAGTTGGCTTACCAGCTTCATTTGTGGCCCGAATTTCTTCCCAAGCAGGGCGAAATTGGGTTTGATGCTCTTTACCAATATCCCCGAAGTGTCATCGATGTAGTCGATGGCTTTGATGTTCACTTCGGACAGGATTAATGCTTCCACATGCTGGATCTGGGCTTTTCTTTTTTCCGAAAGCACGGGGATGAGGATTTTCTGAAGGGGCTGCCTCACCTTGAGCCGCTCTTTTTTGCGGAGTGAGTGAACCAGGGAAGAGATATCCTGGGCCAGTTCCATGCTGGTCTCAAGGTCATCCCGGATCCAGGCTTGGTTGGCGACTTGCCAGTTGGTCAAGTGGACGGAAGTTGCCAGTTCCTGACCTTCTTCCCGAGCTCCTGCCGTCAGATTATGGTATAGCCAGTCGGCATAAAAGGGTGCCACGGGTGACATCAGTTGGGAAATTGTCTGCAGGCATTCATAGAGGGTCTCGTAGGCGGACTGTTTGTCTGGATTCATATCTCCCCGCCAAAACCGCTTTCTGGCCAGTCGAACGTACCAGTTTGACAGCTGGTCCACGGTGTAGTTCATGATCACGCGGCTGGCCGGTGTGGCATCGTATTGGTCCAGGGATTTCTCCACATCCAGAATCAGGGATTGCAGCTTGGAAATGATCCACCGGTCCAGTTCGGGTCTTTCGTTGACAGGAATGGCTTGGGCTGCCTCATAGGTAAAATGATCGAGGTTGGCGTATAGCGCAAAGAAGTTGTAGGTGTTTTGCAAGGTGCCAAAAAACCGGCGCTGTACTTCGGCAATTCCTTCCGCGTTAAATTTCAGGTTGTCCCAGGGGTTGGCATTGCTGAGCAGGTACCAGCGCAATGCATCCGGACCGTATTCCTTCAGCGTTTTGAACGGATCCACCGCATTGCCCAAGCGTTTGGACATCTTGTTGCCGTTTTTATCCAAGACGAGCCCATTGGCTATCACGTTTTTGAAGGCGATGCTGTCAAAAAGCATCACGGAAAGTGTATGCAAGGTAAAAAACCAGCCTCTCGTCTGATCCACTCCCTCTGCAATAAAATCTGCCGGATAGTTGGCTTCGAATTTTTCCTTATTCTCAAACGGATAGTGCCACTGGGCATAGGGCATGGCCCCCGAATCGAACCAGACATCAATGAGGTCTGTCTCCCGAAACATCTTTTGACCGCTTGGGGACACCAATACCACCTCGTCCACGTAGGGGCGGTGCAGGTCTATATCTCGCCCTTCATAGGGGGATTTTTCCATATAGCCCTTAGAGATGGCTTCGGAGATACCTGCTTCCAGCTCGGAAATGGAGCCAATGCAAACCGTTTCGGTACCGTCAGCAGTTCTCCAGATGGGTAGGGGGGTACCCCAGAACCGTGATCGGCTGAGGTTCCAGTCTACCAGGTTTTCCAGCCAGTTGCCAAATCGCCCGGTGCCGGTGGCTTCCGGCTTCCAGTTGATGGTTTTGTTGTGGGCGACCAGCTTGTCCTTGTAAGCGGTGGTTTTGATAAACCAACTTTCCATGGGATAATAGAGGATCGGCATATCAGTCCGCCAGCAGTGGGGATAGCTGTGCTCGTATTTCTCTACCTTGAAGGCCTTGTTTTCGTTCTTCAGAATAATGGAGATGATCACATCCGTAGATTTGTATTCGGGATTTGTTTCATCATCCTTCGGATAATTTTTGACATAAAAGTCATCTGCCGTTAGGTCCTTATGGGCCGGGATCCCATGCGCTTTCATTTTTGCCAGCAGGTATTCACCTACCACAGGAAGAAATTTCCCCTTTTTATCCACTATGGGAATATCGTTACCCAGCTCGTCTTGGACAAAGATGCCGGGTACCTGCTGCTGCACCAAAGTCCGGAAGTCATCCGCTCCAAAGGCTTTGGCCAAGTGGACGATACCCGTGCCGTCATCTGTCGTGACATAGTCCGCCGCAATCACGGTAAAGGCAGGATGGGGCAATAAGAGGGCTTCTATTGGGAATAGCGATTCGTAGGCCAATCCCATTAGATCGTGGCCTTTGACGGTTTCCAACACCTGATAAGGGATCAGCTTGTCTCCCGGCATATACGCCTCCAATGAGATCTCCGCTGCCTTGGGATTGAAATACCCTGTCATCCTTTCCCGGGCCAAGATGACCGTCTCGGGCTCAAAGGTATAGGGATTATAAGTTCTTACCTTGACGTAATCCAACTTTTCCCCTACCGCCAATGCTGAGTTGGAAGGCAGTGTCCAGGGAGTGGTGGTCCAGGCGAGTATATAAGTATCTGTGGTATCTTTTACCTTGAACTGCGCCGTGATCGAGGTGTCCTTCACATCGCGGTAGCATCCCGGTTGATTGAGTTCGTGGGAGCTCAGTCCGGTCCCGGCTGCCGGCGAATAGGGCTGTATGGTGTAGCCCTTATAGACAAGGTCTTTTTCGTAAAGTTTCTTTAGCAGGTACCACAAGGTCTCCACATACTTGGCATCGAAGGTGATGTAGGGATCATCCAAGTCGACCCAATAGCCGATTTTTTCGGTAAGGTCATCCCATTCGTTTTTATAACGCATTACTGTTTCCCGGCATTTTCGGTTGTATTCCTCTACAGAAATGCTTTTGCCGATATCATCCTTGGTGATGCCCAGTTCCTTTTCCACCTGCAATTCCACGGGAAGCCCGTGGGTGTCCCATCCGCCTTTCCGCTTTACCTGAAATCCCCGCAAGGTTTTGTAGCGGCAGAACACATCCTTGATGGTCCGTGCCATCACGTGGTGGATACCGGGGGTGCCGTTTGCCGAAGGTGGTCCTTCGTAAAAAGTATAGGTCTGTGCTCCCTCCCGGTTTTCCACGGACTTTTCAAATATGTGATTTGCTTTCCAAAATGCCAATATGCTTTCGCCAATTTCAGGGTATTGCACCTGTTTGAACTCCTGATATTTTTTCACCGTATTGCTTTAGTTTTTGCTCAATTGTTCCGGTTTGGGAAAGCCATTATTTCCCCCGGGGAAAATCAACCCATTCAAAAGAAGGCGTAAAGTTAATAGAAATGTGGATCAAGTTCATTGCCCTAGTATAAAAAACTGCCACAGGGGAATCACAATATACGAGCTGAGCAGCCATTCGATACTAAGTAATCCTTCAAATATTCTACAAATAATGGCCCAACCCGAATCTATGTCCGATTTACAGCTTTTCCATCCTTCAAGTTCCCGGGATGGAAATCCCTTTCACCCTGCGATACAGGGAAAGGGCATATTTGTCCGTCATCCCGGATACAAAATCCAATAGGGAGCGCAAGTGCACATAGGGAAGTGTTTCTTTGTCCAGCGGATACTCCGGTGGAAGTAAGCGCAGGATGCTCTTGTCCTGACCGGAAAAGCGGTTTTTGTCATAGTAATGATGGTACAGGGCTTTGGAAAAAACTTCCAGGAGCCCTTCCAAAACCTGAAAACCCGCAGCCTCCTTTTCCAGAACCGGCTGGGACCGGTAGATTTTTGCCACTGAAAGGATACTAATCTGTTTCAGGATCTCCGAGGAAGGCAGGATCTCCGTCAGTGCCTGATCAAATTCTCCAGAAAGCATAAGGATCTCTTTCTCCTTAAAAGCTTCGAAGGTTTCGTCTATCAGCTGCTGAATGGCCATGGCCCGCAGGATGGCCAGTTTCTGTTTGTCTGTTTTATACCCACTAAGTTTTTCTTGGGAAAAACGCTCCCCAATAATGGACGCCAAAAGGGAAATGGTCTCTTCCAGGCTCACAAGACCAAGGGTACAACCATCTTCCAAGTCGATGATGTTGTAGCAGATGTCATCCGCCGCTTCTACCAAAAACGCCAACGGATGTCGCATCCAGCAGTTCGGTGCAAGCGATTCAATGCCCAATGCCCCCGCCAGATTCTTGTATGTAATTTTTTCATCGGCAAAAAACCCGTACTTTTTTTGACTTCTTCGATCCGGAAATGAGGAAGCTACCAGTGAGGCTTTGGGATACTTGGTAAATGCGGCCAGGGTAGCTGCGGAAATCCGGAGACCGTTTTCTTTGGCAACCAACATCCGGAAGCCCTGTGCGTTGCCTTCAAAGCGAACCATATCTGCCCATTCTGCCTCTGAGAGCAAAGGTTTCCATAGCTGTCCGTAGGGATGGAATTTGAAAAAATCCGAGATGGCTTCTTCTCCGGCATGTCCAAACGGCGGATTTCCGATATCGTGGGTCAGGGCCGCCGCAGATACGATAGCACCGATGTCAGTGGCTGTAACCTGTGTTTCGATTAGTCCGGGATAGGTTTGCATGAGGTAGTCGCCGGCGGTCTTGCCCAGCGATCTACCTACCGAAGCCACTTCCAGGCTATGGGTGAGCCTGGTGTGCACGAAGTCATCTTCGGGCAGGGGAAATACCTGCGTCTTGTCCTGCAGATTTCGGAACGGTGCAGAAAACACGATCCGGTCAAAATCCCGTTCAAAAACACTTCGAAAGGCAGATGGAGTGGCCGGTTTTTGATGGAGCTCCACAGGCCGCAATAACGTTTCCCATTGCATCATCCGTCAAAATTACAAACTGGACGAGATAAATGAGGGATTTTTCTCTCATATTTCATTTCTTCAAGTACACCTTACTTTGTTTAATTTTCTAGCCCAATGGCAAAAAGCCGATTTTACAGGTTTCTGGAAATTACATAAGCCGTCATTTTAGAACAAAGGATTTTTTGTTTCTTTACATTTGTCAACTTGCATCACACACCACTAATTCGATTATTGACCACCATGAAACTTCTTTATTTAGGATCAATTGTTTTTATCATCATTGCCACATCGTCACCCCTTCCAGCCCAACAAGAGACACCGGAGCCCAGACATTACGTCAGCTACCAAAGTCCCTTAAAGCCAAATATAGACGGTAAATTGGATGACTCGGTGTGGGAGATGTCGCCTTGGTCGGAAGCTTTCGTAGATATACAGGGCGCTACCATGCCTACCCCCAAGCACCTTACCCGCATGAAGATGCTCTGGGATTACAACTACTTATATATTGGCGTAAAGCTTGAAGAACCCCATCTTTGGGCTACGTACACAGCAAGGGAATCGGTCATTTTTCAAGAAAATGACATCGAGGTGTTTTTGGACCCCGATGGGGATACCCACAATTATTACGAGTGGGAAATCAATGCCTTGGGAACCCTGTGGGATTTGCTGCTGACTAAGCCTTATAAGGACGGAGGGAAACCCATCAATGGTTGGAATATCAACGACTTCGAATATACCGTCCATTTGGAGGGTACCTTGAATGAACCATCCGATACGGATGACCATTGGTCGGTAGAAATGGCCATTCCCTGGAGTTCGATCTCGCAGGGGAATTCGCCACCAAGCGATGGGGATCAATGGCGGATCAATTTTTCCCGGGTGCAATGGCAACTCGAGGTGAAAGACAATGCCTACACGAAGGTGACCAACCCCCAAACGGGGAAATCCTTTCCGGAAGACAACTGGGTATGGTCTCCGATCGGGGCAATTAATATGCACATTCCTGACCGCTGGGGCTATGTGCAGTTTGCCGAAATGGAAGTTGGGACGGGCACCGTTCCATTTATACGCCATGCGGACGACCAAATCAAGAACAGCTTGCGTGCCTTGTATCACGCGCAGGGAGCGTATCGCAAGGAGCATTCCCGCTTTGCGGATACCCCCCAAGAACTTGGAACAGCAGCGGGTTCGATGCTAGCTGGAAAAGACCTTGAATTTGAAGTAAGCCGAACCCGGTTTAAACTTTCCGCTCCCTCAACGGATGAGCCTTCCAAGCGCTGGTACATCACCGAAGACGGCAGGATCTGGAAACAATAGGTTGCTATCAACCATTCCCTTATTTTTGCGTTGAAAAATAAACGTGCCTTCAACAAAAAAATCAATTGCCAGTGAATTTTCTGAAACAGTCTTCTATAATAATTGCCGCGGGGTTCTTGCTTCTTTTTTTTGGATTCCTTTTCGGATGTGAGGATAGCAGTTCCGACAACAAGGCGCTTGTCAATGTGTTGCTGATAGATGCGCCCGGAGATTTTGACGAAGTATGGGTGGAGGTCTTGGGTGTGGAACTGTTACCTGCGGGAAGTAGGGGGTTGGAAAATGGGGATTGGGTGTTTTTGCCTTATACCCCGGTGGATAAAATCGTTCGCCTAACCGACCTGGTGGGCAGTCAGCGCTTGCTTCTCGGTAGAAAGGAGGTACCTGCGGGTATAGTTTCCCAGGTTAGGTTGCTTCTTGGGGATACCCATTTTTTTATAAAAAACGGCCTGCAATTCCCCCTACAACTTTCCAATAATACAGCAAGTCTCCTTACCATGGACCTTCAAGCCAACGCAGCTGCCGGATTTGCCTTGGATATTTACATTGATTTTGACGTGGCGTCTTCCATTAAACCCGGTGTGTCGGAGGCTTTCATTCTGGAGCCTGCGCTTAGGGCCTTCACCCTGGACCGCACGGCAGAAATCAGGGGCATTATTGTACGGCCACCTACTGCCAGCCCTTACGTATATGCCATCCATGAAGCGGATACCTTTGCCACGTTGACCAGTAGTACGGGAGAATTCAGGCTGAGGGGCTTGCCACCCACGCCTTATCGGATTCTAATACGGCCCAGGGTCTCTCACCTCGACAGTGTTATCAACGTGGTAACCAAGGCTGATTCGGTGATTAATCTGGGAACCATCTCTTTAAGACCAACTCCCGCCAAAAATTAGGTTACTCATGGAAAAGCATGAACTGTATATGCGACGGGCATTGGAACTTGCCGAACTGGGTAGGGGACGGGTCAGCCCAAATCCCCTGGTTGGTTGTGTCATCACCGTTGATGACCAAATCATCGGAGAAGGCTACCATGAATACTACGGCGGTCCCCACGCCGAACCGCTTGCCATAGCTTCGGTAAAGGACCTGACAATGCTTGAAAAAGCCACCGTGTACACCACTCTTGAGCCCTGTGCGCATGTAGGCAAGACTCCCCCCTGTGCGGATTTGCTGGTTTCCAAAAATGTAAGGGAAGTCATCATCGCCACAGGGGATTCCAACCCATTGGTAGGTGGGAAGGGAATTGCCAAGTTACATGAAGCTGGCATATCCGTGACTACAGGCGTTCTCGAAAAGGAGGCACGTAGTCAGAACCGCCGATTTTTTACCCAAATAGAAAAGAAACGACCCTATGTCCTGCTCAAGTGGGCCCAGACCCGGGACGGATTTGTCGCCCGGTCTAACTATGAAAGCAAGTGGATCAGCAACGACCACAGCAGGCAACTTGTCCACCGCTGGCGTGCTGAGGAGGACGCCGTTTTGGTGGGTACCAAGACGGCCCATTATGACAATCCCAAGCTGAACGTCAGGGATTGGACGGGTAGGGACCCGCTGCGAATCGTTATCGACAAGCAGTTGACCTTGGATCCAAATGGCCATCTCTTTGACCAAACCCAGCCAACCATCTGTTATAACCTTATCAGGGAAGAAAAACTGGAAAACTTGCACTATGTCCAATTACCTCCTGATTTTCAGGTGGGCGATCTATTGGCCGATCTTTACCACCGTAAAGTGCAGGGTGTGATGGTGGAGGGAGGTAGTGTCCTGTTGAAGCATTTTATTGGGCAGGATCTTTGGGACGAGGCGCGAGTGTTTACCGGGGATACTACCTTTGGGTCGGGCATATCCAGTCCGCACCTGAACCGGGTTCCCAACCAAACCCTGGACATTCTGGGGGATCGGCTGGATGTTTATTACTACTAGCTATTTCCCGTACCAAACTAAAATTTCCTTACCAATTGAAATCAACCTGTATTCATTAATTAATAAAAAACACAGCTATGTCCAGCGGCCTATATATTCCCTCCGATGTCTCCAAAGAGGAGGTTTACCAAGCCCTGCTTCCGCAGTTGGAGGCTTTGATCGGGGATGAGACCGATATTATTGCCAATTTGGCGAATATCAGTGCCGTACTTAAAGAGGCCTTAGGCTTTTTCTGGGTGGGATTTTATCTGGTGAAATGGGATCAGTTGGTACTGGGTCCTTTTCAGGGACCTTTGGCCTGCACCCGGATTGGTTTTGGAAAGGGCGTTTGTGGGAAGGCCTGGGAAACCGGTAAAACCCAACTGGTTCCCGATGTAGAGGCCTTTCCCGGGCATATTGCCTGCAGTTCTGCCTCCAGGTCCGAAATCGTTGTTCCGGTAATTCAGTCAGGTAAAGTATTGATGGTCCTGGATGTGGACTCCGAACACCTGAATCATTTTGATACGACTGACCAAGAATACCTGGAGCAATTGGCAGAACTTTTGGCTAAGACGATTCCCTTAGATGTGCAGGGATAGCCCCAGATTATTCATTTATTAGGCTGGGCTTTACGGTATAAACCTACATACTCAAATGGTGAAAGGCTGATAAGGAATAAAGCTTTTCAGGTTTATTCGTTATCAGCCTGTTCGTGTGTGGGGTTTTGGGTAAAACTTGAAAGGTTTCCGAAATTATTTGATCTCCCATTTGGGTGAATAGATTGGCTTAAATTCCGCCATTTGATCCAGCAGCTGCGCCGCATCGCCGGAGACAATCAGGCTGTCCAGTTGCTCCTGCCTGAGGAAACCTTCTTGACAAGAAAAGCCCAAAAAGTCCAACAGCTTATCGTAGTAGCCTTTGACGTTGTAGAGGGCCAGGGGTTTTTGGATATACCCCAGTTGGTTGAGTGTCATGATTTCGAAGAGTTCTTCCAGCGTTCCGATGCCTCCGGGCATGGCAATGAATCCGTCACCCCTTTCTGCCATCAGCCATTTTCGGTCACGCATCGTTTCGACAACGGTAAGTTCAGTCAGGTCTTGGTGGGCAACTTCTATATCTACCAGACTTTGGGGAATAATACCGTAAACCTTCATCTCTGCCTGTAGCATTTCGTCCGCAATGATCCCCATCAACCCAACTTTTCCGGCACCGTAGACGAGTTCGAGATTTCTTTTGATCAGCTCGCGGGCAAGGGTTTTTGCGCCTGCTTCAAAAGCCGCATCCTTTCCTTTATTGGACCCACAATATACGGTGATTTTTTTCATGGTCGGAAATTACGCAAAAAACTTCCCTTCCCTGCCAAAAAATTGATATTTTCGGGCATGAAAAACATATGCTTTGCCAGTAACAATACCAAGAAACTGGAGGAAATCAGGTCTGCCCTTTCCGGAAAAATAGGTATCATCTCCCTTGCTGAACTCGGATGCACAGAGGAACTGGCCGAGACAGGGGATACCTTATACCACAATGCCTTTCAAAAAGCGAGGTACGTAACTGAAACCTATGGCGTGGATTGCTTTGCCGACGATACAGGTTTGGAAGTGGAGGCCTTGGGAGGAGCTCCGGGAGTCTATTCCGGGAGGTTTGCAGGCGAACCCCGCAGCGATGAACGCAATGTGGATTTGTTGCTGGAAAAGATGGCCGTACATGAAAACAGAAAAGCATCTTTTCGCACTGTCATTGCGCTGATCTGGCAGGGAGAGGAGCTTTCCTTCGAGGGCAAGGTGGATGGGGAGATTATCCACGAACGCACTGGAGAGGGTGGATTTGGATATGATCCGGTCTTTCGGCCCGTTGGGTATAAACGAACGTTTGCGGAGCTATCCATGGAAGAAAAAAACCAGATTAGCCATCGGGGTCGGGCGGTTGCGAAGCTGGTTCAGTTTTTATTGGTTAGGGGTTTTTGAGGGGAGGTGTCAGTGTCCTGCCGGACAGGGTAAAGGAGGGTTTGAGAGGTGGTTCCTGCAAGGAAGGTATACATCTTCAAAAGACCCGATTTTCAGGTGTCAACCCTTTCCTTTTGACCCATTTGGGCCAATTTCTGCTTCTTATCAGGGGCGATTCCAAAAATTGCGTTAATTTTGTCACCCATGAAAAAGCCCTATATCGTTGGCATAACCGGAGGAAGCGCGTCAGGCAAAACCCTCTTTTTGGATAAGCTGCTCCATGCGTTTGACGACCGTCAGGTTTGTTTGATTTCTCAGGACAACTACTATAAGCCCAGGAATTTACAGCCGCTGGACAATAAAGGGATTTATAACTTTGACACGCCCCAATCCATCGATTTTGAGGAATATACCGGGGATATCCGGAAGATCCAGGCTGGCGAAACGGTATTCCGTCAGGAATATACCTTCAACAACCCCAACAAAACCCCTAAAATCCTGGAGTTCAAACCCGCCCCCGTGGTGGTGGTGGAAGGGATTTTTGTGCTTTACTACCCCGAGTTGGCCAATTTACTGGACCTGAAAGTTTTTATAGACGCCAAGGAATATATCAAACTCAAGCGCCGAATCGTGCGCGACAAGGTCGAGCGCGGCTATGACCTGGATGATGTGTTGTACCGCTACGAGATGCACGTGATGCCTACCTATGAAAAGTACATCGAGCCCTTCAAGCACGATGCCGACCTCATTGTCCCCAATAACCGGGGGTTTGAAAAAGCGCTCGACGTGCTGAAGACGTTTTTAAAAGGAAAGGTAGCTTAATGCCGCGGTATTAATTCTCGGCTGGTTGATAATGATTTTTTACAACAAAGGGACGAGGGTTTGCGGAGGAAGTAACCAAAATTCCAAATCCTCCCAACTGCCCCACCCCGTCCCTCCCCCAACCGCTTAGCACTGCGGTATCTGCGACTCCTGCTTCGTAACTGCCCTACCCCCCCGCAACCGCTTCGCTCTGCGGGATCTGCGACTCTAGATGGAGGTCGATTGATGCCGTCATGCGAGATGCTTATTCTTTCGAACTGGATTGGATTGTTACACCCAAAAAAATCCCAGCGGGGTGACCGATTTAATAGCCCTGGGTTTCAACCATGGGTTAAAATCGAAACGCAGTTTCCCTGTTTTGGCGGCAACCATGTCACTATTAACCAGTTCATTCCGCCAAAACCCAGCCCCGGTTGGCAAGACATTTTTTTTATAAATATCCGCTCCGTAATTGCCCACCCCTTCCCTCCCTCCTGTAATCACTTCGTTCCACGGGATTTGCAACATGTAGGAGAGGGCGATCTATACCTTCATTAAACGTAAATCCGTTTAAAAACGTCATTGAAACTCCCCCCATGTGGGGGGATTTAGGGGGGCTTATCGGCCTGGGAGGAGAATTCTTTTTGGAGCCAAACTCAAAAAATCCGTGTAAATCAGCTTGATCCGCGCCATCTGCGTTCTACCACGACATTCAAAAAGGATAAAAGAACAAGGAAAAAAGTCCGGAAAAGGCATAAAAAAAGGAGCTAAAAGCTCCTTTTCTTGTTTCTGCTATCTTCTTTTATCTTTTTGATATAGGATTTGATAACATTCATACGCTGTTTTTCAGGAAGGACTTCCTTCTGAAACATTCCATCAATACTGTAATACATAGGGTGATTATTTAGGTTGTCGTAAATATAAAGGCTTTTCGTTAGGTATATGTTTAATTGGCACTTTTTTTTACCGATGTTTGATAGTAGAACATATGCCATAGGATAAGAGTGACAATGCTTGCTTATTTCGTCTTTTTTTGCTTCTTTACCGGGCCTCTTATTAACTAAACCAAACCCGGACATGATAGATGTAATGGAAACCAAGGCTACTTTTGCCGCCCAGCAACAAAAATCCCTTGCAATCCGGGACTCAACGGTCAAGCAGCGTGTGGCCAAACTCAAAGCACTGCAGGGTTGGATCACCGAAAATGCGGGGGATATCCGTAAGGCCATCTATGCGGACTTGGGTAAATCCGCCTCAGAAGCGGATATTACGGAACTATCCATTGTCAAGGCAGAAATCAGCCATGCCGTTTCCAATCTGACTTCTTGGATGGCACCCAAAAAAGTAAAAAATCCGGTGTACATGCTGGGAAGTACTGCCTACGTAAGCCCTGAACCCAAAGGCTGTGCGCTTATCATTTCCCCCTGGAACTATCCCTTTAACCTGTGCATCGGCCCGCTGGTTTCGGCCATAGCCGCAGGATGTACCGCCTGGCTCAAACCCTCCGAAATGGCGCCCCATACAGCGGCGTTGATCCGGCGGTTGGTGCATGAGCTGTATGAAACGGATGAGATTACGGTGAGCGAAGGCGGGGTGGAGGTGTCGGAGTTGCTACTTTCCCTGCCTTTTGACCATATATTCTTTACTGGCAGTCCCGCCATCGGCAAGGTGGTCATGAAAGCCGCATCCAACCACCTTACTTCCGTCACCCTGGAGCTGGGCGGCAAGTCACCCGTTATCATCGACAAAGACTGTGACCCGAAGGATGCGGCTAGGAAGGTCGCCTGGGCAAAATTTATGAACTGTGGGCAAACCTGCATCGCTCCGGATTATGTGCTGGTGCAGGAAAGTGTCTATGAACCCTTTAAAACTTACCTGCGGGAAAGCCTGGAAGCCATGGGAAACCCAAATGAAAAGGGCATCCATCGGAGCAAAGACTACAGTCGGATCATAAACGGGAAGCACTGGAACCGTCTACAGAAATTGCTGGAAGAGGCAATTGCCGGTGGTGCAAGGCTGTGTTATGGCGGAGAGATGGACGAGGCGGACAACTTTTTTTCCCCTACCCTGATTGAGGGGGTAGACGATGGCATGGGTTTGATGACTGAGGAGATTTTTGGCCCCATTCTACCGCTAGAGCCCTACACCTTGCTGGAGGAGGCTTTGGCAAAAATCAACAGCCGGGAAAAACCGCTGGTACTGTATCTTTTTTCCACCGGGGAATATATTCAGGAGCAGGTATTGGCCAAGACGAGCAGCGGGGCGCTTTGCATCAACGACTGTGCGGTACACTTTGGACATACCTCTTTGCCATTTGGCGGGGTGGGGCAGAGCGGGATGGGCAAAGCCCACGGGCAGTATGGATTTCTTGCGTTTTCCAATGAAAAGGCTGTTTTCAAACAGCGGGGTGGCTTTTCTCCCATCAAGACCTTCTACCCGCCATACACGGCCAAGACCAAAAAGCTGATTGCGTATTTTATGAGGTGGGTTTGATGTGGTGGTAGATAGGGGATAGGGATTAGTTGTAGATAGGAAATGAATTTTCAAAAAAAGACAAACTTCCTTATACTCGTTTAGGCCAACGTTGAACAGAAACGAGTATGGAATCAGGAACGGACCTGCGCTCCGCTCCAATTTTGAACAAAATACCCAGCGTCCGCTTGATGAGATCGAAGAAATCCTTAATTTGGCATCACCAAAGCCCGGAACCCGTGAAGGCAAGGACGATATAGACGCAATAGGGTAGCGGGAGTTGGGTATATACAAGTGTTAGGCAAAATTTAAAATTATGATTTACGTAATAATTGGATTGAGTGTACTTTTTGTTGCAATTGGATTTATTGTAACTGGGAAAAATGCAAAATATCTTCTTTCAGGATACAATACAATGAATGAAGAAGACAGAAAGAAAGTAGATATTAAAGCATACATTCCCTATTTCCGAAATTTTCATATATTTCTAGGAGTATCGTTTTTGTTACTTGGGGCTACCTTGACCTATTTTATCAGCGAAAATGCAGGTGGAATATTCCTAGCTGTTTATCCGGTTCTTGCTTATATCTATTTTATTGCGACAAGTTCAAAATATTCAAAAGGATTAAGCTCAAAATGGAATAAAGTAGCAGTTATTATACTTTTAGGAACTCTAATATTTGTTATTGGTGTGCTAGGTTACGGATTTAAAGACAATAAACTAAGCTTTGATTCAAATAATATAGAATTTAAAGGAAGTTATGGAGAGACACTGATTCAATCTGAAATCGAAAGCATTGGTCTTGTCAGTCAACTGCCTGAAATCATTCTAAAGACAAATGGATTCGCTCTTGGAACAATAAAAAAGGGTTGCTTCAAGACAAAAAATGGAGAAATAGTGAAACTGATTTTAAATTCAGACAATAAACCAATAATTCTATTTACAAAGACTGACGGGAAGAAAATATATTATTCAGCAAAGGATAAATCGAACGAAGAAGTAGTGGATGAATTCAAAAAAACTTTGCCTAACATTATGTATAAGCAATAGTGGGATTGCTGGTAAATCAAAGATTAATGCTTTTAATTAACTTTTGTTATGTCGAAATGGTAATCGCTTTGAGATCCGCTACTGCTCATACACTTGCTCGTTGTGGATAATTAGAAAAATGAAAATCACTCTTACAATCATATTGACTGCTTTGACTTTTCAGTTCACTTTTGGACAAGTGGCGACAATAAAAGACCCAGACGGTTGGACGAACGTTCGCGAAGCACCTGACGGAGAGTCAGAGATTATTCATAAAACCTACGTAAACGAAATCTTTTGGTATGACTACGAAACAACCGATATTGAACAAGATTGGATTTCTGTTTATATTCCTAAAAACGACTACTGCTTAGGAAAGAGTGAGCCTAATTATATCGTTGGTTTCATTCATAAATCGAGACTTTTACCACTCGAAAAATTAGAATCATATCAGGATTCAGACTTTTCTTTTCGATACGTATTGAGTGAATTTGACTCAACCGATCGAATTGTTGACAAACAGGAAGGCAAGTGGGTTACTGCGATTGATGGTAGGCCAGTTTGGGGAACTGACGGAGGTTTTCCGAAAATTCAAGTTGATGATATTGAAGTTGAAATTAGCGGGCTGAAATTGACTATTGAAAAAGTGTTCTATAGTGATATATATGAATGCGACAATTCTTTGTCTGTTTATAAAAGTGGAGAAACCTACTTTGTTCACCAATGGAATAGTGACGGAGCAGGTGCTTATGAAATTGTTTGGGTCTTGGACAAAAACGGACTGAAGCAAAGACTTGTAGGAACGATGATTTGAAAATAAAAACTATGCACAACATTCTTTATGGTGCATACCCTGCGGGATACGCACCATACATTATCGTTAGCAATCATTATGAAAAACTTTGCAATCTTATTACTAATGACCTTGTTGCTGATTGGATGTTAGAAAATTGAATGTCCAGCTTTTAATTTCAGCCTTCCAATAAATAAGTGGCATTGGGTTCCTGAAAATGAACAAGGATACGAATTTATGAATGTGGATTCTTTAATGATCAACCTGATCCAGACCAAGTACGATTACAATCAACATGAAGAAAGAAGATGTCATATGTGTGCTTGTTTTTTAGACTTGGACACTCATTATGAATTTGCCGATTTGGGAATTCAACTTAGGAGTCAGCTATCTTATCAATCTGGTGAAAATTCTGATTAAGGCTCACTCTATTTTGGAGTAGATAAAATTGGGTCGCCATTCGACCCGGAACAAGAAACAGTTTCAGAAGTAGAAATTCTTAACTATGAAGTAAGTGAATTTAATGTGAATTTTTTAGATAGGTTACCGTTTAATTTTTCAACCTACAAGGCTGTAAATCAGCTAGAAATTAAGGATACTACAAAGACGAAGGTTCGTATGCTCTGGCTGGTGCCAAATAAAGGAATTGTAGGACTTGACATTGAAGGTGAAATATGGGAAAAAAGAT
The DNA here is from genome assembly GCA_038209145.1 of Cytophagales bacterium. Taxonomy (GTDB): domain Bacteria; phylum Bacteroidota; class Bacteroidia; order Cytophagales; family Cyclobacteriaceae; genus Lunatibacter. The sequence continues at coordinate 28,097 of JBBQXZ010000021.1, forward strand.
AATCGCTTGCCAACATAATAGTAACGTAATGCGGGCTTTACGCCTAAAATGAATACCTTTCAAGCAACAAACTATACGGTATTTTGGTAGGATGTACTTTGAAAACCCGCCTACTCTTATACTTAGCGTTAGGTGCAAGCGAAAAAAGCCATCGTGGAGAAAAGCTTTTTTCATAACACGCTCAACAATCATTTTTCTAATATTTACCAATTATTCATTTTACTGGCGTTTTTTTGATTTCAAATATTCGCCATTTTTTACTATCTTTGGCATAAATTAGATTTAAATGCTAAAAATCATCGAAAATAGACTTATAGAGGAATTTAAAGACAGAGACGCTTTCTCTAGAGAAGATTTATTTGCCTTTTTCAGGTATTTCGAGCCAGACCTAAAAGAAGGTACCTTTGGGTGGAGAATTTATTATCTTAAAAATAAGAACATCATAAAATCAATACAAAGAGGTTACTACATCATTTCATACAAGCCAAAATATAAACCCATAATATCTGGAGAACTTTTAAAGCTTGGTAAAGTGATTTCTGACAGATATGAGGATGTGAAATATTGTCTTTGGGACACTGATTGGATAAATGAATTTTCACAACATCAATCAAGTAAAAAACTAATTATAGTAGAAATTGAAAAAGATTTCATTGAATCACTTTATTATGAACTAAAAGACTCCTTTCGATTAGATTTCTACCTAAACCCTGATGAAAAAGCAATTGAATTTTACATCTCTGAAAGTCATAATCCAGTCATTATAAAAAAACTCATCACTAGATCACCAATTTCAAAAAGGACAGAAAATAGAGTTAAATTATATACTCCCTTACTTGAGAAAATACTTGTTGATCTTTTCACAGAAAATAAACTATTCTATTTCTACCAAGGAGCTGAACTAATACATGTGTATGAAAATATTTTAAAAAATTACACACTCAATTATACCAAACTATTCAGTTATGCTAAACGTAGAGACCGAGAGCAAGATATTAAACAATTTATGACCAATAATATGTATCACCTAGTAAAAGACGTGATTGAATGATAAAAAAATATTGCTTTACAGAAGAGTGGTTAGAAGCTTTTAAAACACAAAAAGAGCATAAGCGAATAGACAAAGCTATTCTCGAAAAAATGATATACGCGCTTCATTTACTTGAACGTATTAAAGCAAATGGGCTCGAGTTTATTTTCAAAGGAGGTACCAGTTTAGTTCTCTTACTTGAAGAAGGAAATAGATTCTCCATTGATATTGATATCATTTGCAATATTGAAAGAGAAAAACTAGAGAAAATATTAAGTAAGGTTGTTGATTCATCTAATTTCAAATCATTTAAACTCGATGAACACCGAAGTTATAAAGAAGGTGTTCCAAAAGCACACTATTCTTTTGCTTTTGATTCCGCAACAAAAGGAAGATTTTCTGGAACGATTTCATTAGACGTTCTAATTGAGGACTCAATATATCCTGAATTAACGGAAAAACCAGTTCAAACAAAATGGATTGAAATAGAAGAAGAAACAAATATCACACTACCAACTATAGATGCTATTACAGGAGACAAACTAACTGCATTTGCACCAAATACGGTTGGGATTCCATATTTCAAAAGAAAGGACAAACAACCATCTTCGATGGAGATTTGCAAACAATTATTCGATTTAAGCAAACTCTTCGAAAGAATAGTAAATATTGAAACCGTAGCTCAAAGTTTTGAAGCCTTTGCAATACAAGAAATTGGGTATCGTAAGACTGACAAATCAGATTTAACACCAGATAAAGTATTACATGACACTATAGATACTTGCTTAATTCTTGCGAAAAAAGGTGGTGGAATGCCAGATGAAAAATTAAAGTTCATAGAATTACAAAAGGGTGTTCGAGCATTTGGTACAGGATTTTTGATGGTTGGCAATTTTAGAATAGATGATGCTATTCCAGCATCTGCCCGGATAGCTTATTTATCAGCCAAAATTTTACACAAAGATTTATCTCCTTTAGAATACTACAAAGGACAAAATATAAAAGAATTCAACATTGAAAATCAAAATTAGAATTTCTTAAATAGACTAAAGAAGCAACCTGATAAATCTTCTTTTTATTATTGGTATAAGACACTCGAAATAATGAAATTGCTAAAACAAAATTAAAATGAGTTAAGCCAATACAAGTTCAAGCATACTTAAAGTTTGCCCTTGCCTTACAAATTTAAATGAGATTTCTTTCCAACGCTAGCTAGTTTAAGGAAAGAAAAACCAATACCTAATACTGTTAAAAAATAATTGTTAGTTTTTGCTTATTTTCCAAAGTTCTCGCAAACTTTAAATCTGTGATTTTTTACTAAATTTAGTATCTAAACTACGCAAATAATCTTATACAATAGTCTTATAGCCAATGCTTTACGACAACCTACAAACATCAAGAAATTAACTTTAACGTTCATCAAAAACTAAAATAATGTGGAATATAAAGCATCTCTTGACACTTTAGCAAAAGTAATAACTACTGGAGTTGGTATACTATTTATCGCCATTGGACAACAAAATGTGAGAGTATTATTTATTCCAAAAGGAGATGCGACAACCATTTTAATACATACAGGGACATTGCTGTTATTTGTAGCAATTTTTATGGGTAGTCTGCTTTTTGCACCGCAATCATATTCGGTTGACAATACTGACCTCACAATAAATCGACCTGTTGGAAAAGTAAAAATAAAACTTGTAGACATTACGCAAGTTCGTTCGCTTACCGACAATGAAATGAAAGGAACTATCAGAACATTTGGTGTTTGCGGACTTTTTGGTTACTTCGGAAAATTTCATACGCCAAGTATCGGACATACTACTTTTTACGCAACACAACGACAGAACAGAATTTTGATTACTACCAAACAAGACAGATAAATTGTATTGACACCAGACGACATAAGTTTCGTTGAGAAAATTAAACCTTGACGACACGGACGAAAGTAGCACTAGCTATAGCAGCGATTTGTCAAAAATGGCCGTTCAGTGTTTCGCAGACATATTTTTGGTTAGTTGAAGCCTTGATCTCCGTATCAAGTTTTGTGGTGGCAGACAGTTTGTGCCTCGAAATCACCAATCACTTGCAGCTACAAATTTTTAGCATGCATTGACTGATGCATGTCGGGTTTGCATTAGAATTTTACAAATCTTATATTTGTTGTCTAACTAGACAATAAATTTGCCAACATTGAAAATTATTGATTCCATCAAGATTGATGTTTATTCACGGGAACATCCACCTCCTCATTTTCATGCTATTTATGCTGAGTATGAAGAATTAATTGAAATCAAGACACTAGCAACGTATGCTGGCAAATTACCGAGAGTCCAGCGTAACAAAGTGATCGAATGGGCAAAAATGAAAGAATCATATCTGTTGGAGAATTTTCAACGTTTGAATCCGAGATTATGAGAAAGAAGTTAACTATTCCCAGAATTATAAAAATCCAGAAAATAATTGGATTTACTATCCGATGCATGTTCAACAACGGGGAAAGTCGAATACTTGACTTTGAAAAGATATTTGAACAATGGAAAATTGGGGAAAATGACATTGAGTTTCCACTTTTAATACCTCGTGAGTTTGAAAAAGTAACACTCCGGAATTTTACTTTGTCATGGTCTAATATCCCCGTAACGCTCCTATCAGAAGACGGGAAAGAAGAGCTTCATCCATACGAGTTGAGTCCTGATGAACTTTACAAACTAAGTGAACCCGCAGAACCCTCTAACTCGGAGAAATTTGGTAGCCTCATTAAATCGGCAAGATTAAAAGCCGGGTTAACCCAGGAACAACTTGCTCAAAGAAGTGGAACTTCCAGGTTTTACATCTCAAGGCTGGAGAACAACCGAACGGATATCGAACTTGCAACATTCCGAAAAATTGTAGAGGCGGGACTTGGTAAACACTTGAAGCTCATAATTGAATAACGACATGCCAATAAGCGCTAGAAATGAATATGTGAACAGGGCATTTTGATAACAATTTACTGAATTCAAATTTTATCAATTCTAGCAACCTGAGAGCATATTTATTTTAGCGGAGCAACATGTATAACAGATGACCGGAGAAAACTTATATTTATCTGAATTCATAAATAGCATTGACGTGGAATGTCCTCAATGTGGTTCGTATGCGCTAGTTGTTTCAGATAAAAATAATAGATATAATATCCGATTTACTTGCACTTCATGCGGGAAAAGTAGTAAATGGGAAGGAGCGGGTGGAATTTTTCAATATTCAGGACCAAATATGGAGAAAGCCAAATTCATCGTACTTGGAATACCATTTGACTGCTATTTTAAATTCGATTTATGGTATAAGTTTGATTTTAAATAGGATACTTTATTTGTTTACAATAAAGGACATTTTAAATCTCAAAAAAATCTAACCGACCAGTTGCGTACGATAAAGCAGGTGAATTTGGATTGAGTAATTTCGGCTTA
>JBBQXZ010000022.1:0-32519 GCA_038209145.1 Cytophagales bacterium
TGTCCGATCTTGTTTGAAAAGGTTCGAAACTGTCTTGTTTTGTCCGATTTTTTACAGGTAGGAATATATATCTTTCAGAGATATAAATTTTATACCATTTTAAACAAACATTATTATGAAAAACGTATTAAAAACAAGTAAGTGGGTGCGATGGACAGCAGCCGTAGCGTTTGGGCTGATGCTCATGCTAAATGTTATGGTCGGGTTGGAGTTTAAGAAGGGTGCAATGCTTCCTACTTTGACTCTAAATGAACTTAATAGTCAATCTATTGCATATGGAGAATCGGCTTCAGGTAAAACGGTGTACGAGCCAATTAATTGGTCGCAATGCTGCTCCAAGTATGGGGATGGCAATTGTGTGAATTTCCAGCCTTGTCCATAGGTTTAAACGTTCAGTATTGAAATTAGTTGACCTTAGTTCGAGACAGGTCAACTAATTTTTATTCTGTTTTATAGCACTATTGGTTTAAAAAATGCTTAATTCATTAAATTGTATTCACGTTGTTTTTGTGGTTCCGGACTTTGATGTTTACAGAGTGCGTTCAACAAAGAGAATATAAAAGATTGAACGCTAGGGACAACATTGGTAATATCGCTTCTCTTCACAAAGCAGTGATTTGAGTCATTTCATATAACTTAGGTTGGCAATTTTATTACCAAACTTAAGATCAGATAATGTTTGCGATTTTGGCGTGATTAAGACTAAAATGACAACTAACAAAAAATTTTATTGCCGATATTCAACGAATAATATACCACATTTTGAAAAAAAAATCTGGTATCTTTATAATATAACTATGAAATTTAGAGAATTTAACTATCTTTTTTTAAGCGTTTTCATTTTATTTGGGTGTGAATTAAAAGTGAAAGAAGAAAAATCTGAGTCAAAACCCAACTATTATAAAACCCTTGAAAAATCATCAAAAACTATCAGGTTACCAATTGATGACGAAACCTCAAACATTAGCATTCATTTTTCTTATTTTGATCCTGATTCTGTTTGGTTTTTTAATCTGAACCAAATTAATAATGAAATCCAAATGTTTAATTTAAATACCCAGACGCTTCATGCCCGATTCCAATTCGAGCAGGAAGGGGATAATGGGGTAGGCAAAATATTTGGATTTCACATCCATAATCTCGACAGTATTTTTCTATTTCCAGCCAGTGCTGGGCAAATAATATTAACCGATACGTCAAAAGTGATTAAATCTAAAATCATCTATGAAGTTCCGGTTGGACTTACATCTGCTTTTGTTTTATCTTCACATTATTATTCTCCACCAACTGTGATGAAAGATAAATTAATAGTTAAGACTCATGTGGCGGGAGATCACAGACAGGTGACTGACAATGAACTTTCCTCGAAAAATCTTGGCTATATTATCGATCTCTTTACTGGAAAAGTTAATTTACTACCTCACTTCTATCCCAAAGGATACCTATCTGAAGGAGTAAGACATTTTGGATATAGCTTTGCAGTTATTGGGTCAAAAATAGTATATTCATTTTTTGCGGATCATAATCTTTATTATGCTGATTTAGAGGCATCAAAGTTAATGAAAAAAAATGCGCCAAGTAGGTACTTGAATGGTGAATTTGAAAACTATCCATTAGATGGAGATAGAATTGATCGTTATAAGTATTTCTTTTCTTCTCCTCATTATGAAAGTTTAATGTATGATAAATATAGAAAAGTGTTTTATCGATTTTGCTATCCAAAAGTAGAATTAGAAGATCAATCGGAAATTATGAATGCAAAGTTTTATCCTAATTCATTTTCAATACTAATTCTTGATAGCGAGCTGAACATTATTGGAGAAACCAAATTTGAAGACGAGAAATTCCTAACGAATAACGCCTTTGTAGCACGAGAGGGTATTTACATATCAACAAATCACACGGATAATCCAAAAAACGAGGAGGATTACCTGCAATTTCAGTTATTTGAATTAAATGATGTTACTGATGGTGAATAAGAATTTTATCATATGTTTCGTTTTGCAGGATATCGTTTTAAGGATGGCTATTGCTGTCTTTTTGGTAACTTTGGTATCAGGTTGTGAAATTGAAAAAAATAAGGAGGTAAAGCAAAGGATTTTTAATCTCCTTGATATTTACAACTTACAGCACAATTCATCTACCTCATTTTATTTTTTCGTACCACTTGATGGATGTGGAGAATGTATAAAGACATCTATTGATTTCGTAAATCAAAATTTTCATATGGAAAATGTAAGGTTTGTATTAACAAGTCAGGTAAAGAAGAATTTTAGAATATATATAGATAAAGATGTGCTATTGCGTGATAATATAATTGTTGATGAAAAGCAGATGTCAAAGGTGTATAAATTAGTAACTAGTAAACCTGTTATTTATGTGTTTAATAATGGGGTGGTCGAGTATATTTTTGAACTAGATGATCAAAATAGTAAGATGGTACTAAGTACACTTTTCGGTGAGTATTAATTCGATTGACTACCGTTCCTGGCTATTTCGTATTTCGACAAATCATGAATAAATACAAAGGGAAATTTTGACATTAAAAAATTGAATAGTATGAACCTAATCCACCGAATCCTTAAACTTGTTATACAACTCATTTATGATTTCTATTATGAAACGTTAATCCAAAATAAGGAATTTCTGAGTAATATGTTTTGAAAATGCTACCTTAAATTTCAGTGGGGATCTATATGATAGAAAATCCTAGTAAACATAGTATTTGGCTTTTCAATGTTGGCTATGATGAAATTATTTGTTGCCAATTGGTATATTTTATTAGAATATTGGATGGCATGGCACCTTATGTACTCTTTCACAACTAGAAATTGAAAAGATTCGGAATCTTAGTTGGTATTTAATTTCACGTTGTATTGCCAGTTCTTTTAGCTCAATAATCTTGATATTAATTAGCCTATAGTTGTGTATGAAACTTTAATCCCTCAGGAGATGACTGTAATTCGTAAATTCCTATTTCAATACCTAGATAGTTTGAAAAAAAAATGAATGGAGCTTCTAAGTATTCTTCTTGGTCTATATATCTTCTTTTTACATTTTTTTGTGTCGTACATCCTTTTGTCGGCATTGGGAATGGAGCTTCGATTGTTAGTCAATCTATGGGGAACACCCTATTCCTACTATTTGGATTAGCTTTATTAGGACTACTATTTACCGTTTTTGTTCTATTTTCAGATAGATTTTCATTTTTGCTAAAGCTGCATCGAATAGACCTATTGCTTATCCTTTTGATGTGTTTTATATTAATTAACAGTCTAATTTTTCAAGATCATTTAGCAGTTTCTTACCGATTGTACGATTTAGGGGGGCTTATACTTTTCTATCTGTCTGTCAGGTTAATTGATAAGAGGGGTCTGAATTTCCTTTTCATCTTTTTTGTTGTGGGAGCTTTACTTCAAGTGGTGTATGGAGAGCTACAGCTTTATCGGGTTTACCCCTCGCTGAATACCAACTTTCCCATTACCGGTAGCTTTTTCAATCCGGGGCCTTACTCGGGATATCTTACTGCTGTATTTCCGATAGCTCTAGGACTCTACCTGTTTATTGATCAGTGGCCACCACTTGCTGCATCTACGTTCAAGGGATTGGCTAAGTATATTTCGGTCATTACTTTTTTAGGGGTGATTTTGGTGCTATCCGTAACGATGTCGAGGGCTGCTTGGCTGGCTCTGATTTTCTCAAGTGGCTTTTTATTGTTTTTTCGTTACAGCTGGAATATTAGATTTCTGGAGGTATTCAATTCCCAAATTAAAAGAGCAATAGGGTTTTCGTTGGGATTGGCCATCGTGGCGGTAGTGGGCTTAGGCCTCTATCATTTGAAAAAGGATTCTGCGGATGGGAGAACGCTAATCTGGAAAGCATCTTGGGAAATGATACGGGAAAACCCGTGGCTAGGTCTGGGATTTGACCGTTTTCAGGCCGGCTATATGGAAGCGCAGGCAAGCTGGTTTCGAAATAACCCGGATGATCCTTCCGCTCTCCTGGCCGATGATGTGGTTTATGCGTTTAACGAAGGGATACAGCTTTTGGTGGAACAGGGGATGGTTGGATTTTTTATAATTTTCCTGCTGCTTTTTGCGGCTTTTCAGGTCCGGGGGACATCGGATAACCCGGAAATCTGGCTTGCCCAGGCTGGTTTGGTTTCCATTCTGATTTTTGGGATGTTCTCCTATCCGTCCCATATTTTGCCCATCAAGATTTGTGGGGTCTTTTACTTGGTGGTACTGGCTGGTAGAAGTCCTGTTCTAGTTGAATGGAGGTTTACGAAATATCAAAGAACAATCAAGGGAGCTATTGCTTTGTTGGCCATTTTCGTTGGTCTGGGTGCTTTTATGGTATCCAATAAGCTTTTTCACGCTGTGAAGAATTGGAATTATGCATATATCCTCTATCAAGGAGGGACATTTGGTCCCGCAGTGGAAGTCTATGAATTGGCGCTACCTATGTTTGACCGAAACGGGGCATTTCTTACCAATTATGGCAAGGCACTATCCATGACGGGCAGACACAGGGAGGCGGTCCATGTTTTGGAAAAGGCCAAAAACTACGTGGGTAATACCATCATACAAACTGCGTTGGGAGACAGTTATAAGGCCCTAAGGATGTACGGGCAGTCGGAGAGTGCGTATCAGTTGGCGGCGGATATGCTTCCAGATCGCTTTTATCCCAGGTATTTGCTTATCAAGCTTTATGCTTCTATGGAAGCTTGGGATACCATGGAAGCACTTGCCAAGGATTTGTTGGAAAAGGAGCCAAAAATAGCCTCACGTGCGGTAGAGGAAATAAAAAGTGAAGTACAAGTACTACTGGATGGAATTCCGGGAAGATGGATGAAGTTTGAACCGGAAAACTCATTATCTCCATGACACATTTTCTTTATTTTGTTGTCTTCGCGTTACTTATTGCATGTACTCCGCAGGAGAGGTATCCCGAAGGTCTATTTGGCCAAGAAAATGCCGTGTGGACTGAAAGCGTGTATTTTCGAGGACACAGGCCAAGTACAGGAGAGCTAATTTCCAATCGGAATATCGAAGATTATGCGCAGACGGTTAAGGAAAACAACGTAAAATATGCCTATATCTTTTCGGGACCCTTTGGTATCGATGGTCACCTTCCGGGTTATGCGTTTTCGCAGACTGCGATAAATTCTGTAAAGCACTTGAAAAGGCTTTATCCTGAAATTGTTATTTTGCCTTGGATAGGTGGACTTCAAAATAAAACGGTATATCTCGGGGATTCTCTCTGGGTGGCAAATGCCCTGAAGGATACTCAGAAGCTGATAGAGGTATTGGATATCCCAGGTGTCCACGTAGACTTTGAGTTTATTTTATCCGGAGACCCCTATTTGGAACAAACAGTCAATCCGGAAAAACCCGGTGACAGGGAAATGTATGGGCATAACGTTAACGAGTTTCACCGAAAGCTTAGAGAGCTTCTTCCTACCGCATTTATTTCTTCCGTGGTGATTGCTACTTCTCCGGATACCCGCCCCTGGAAGAGAAAAACCAGTATGGATGAACTTCATACGCTTGTCAAGTACGTTGACCAACTTTCCTTTTTATATTTTGACACGCATATTCATGATCAGCAGGTTTTTGAAAAAAACTGCGTGGATCTTATACGGGATATCCAAATCCTTAAACGTGCTAAGGAAATCCAATATCTGGTTGCCATAGGGACTTTCCTTAATGTACCGGAACTCCAGGAATATCGCAACCTGAAAATAGAAAGCCTACCCAATACCTTAAAAACAATCAAACAAAGCGCCGTACAAGTCGATTCGGTAAATCAACTGGTAGACGGTATTTCAATTTATAGTGACTGGGCGACTGAAAAAAAAGAGTGGAGGGAATTTTACAAGTACTGGGTGGATTAAATACAGCATACATTGGTCAAAACAATCAGAAATACAAAACTAAAAATAGCTGTGGTAGCCAATTGGACCTGGATACTAATCAGCAGTTTATTTTTGAGCTGCGGCAGAGCTTCACCGGAATGCGAACCGGACTCTAAGCCTTTTGTCGCCGCCACCATGGAAGCCGATACCCGATTTCTTGTGTTGGACAACGGTGAGGTGATTTTTTCTGCGAATACCTCCCAATCGGTTGATTTATATCGTTTTGACGGTCAGACCATCCATAAAGTGGATTTCTCGAATGATCAACGATTTCCTTTTCTATTTGATGAGAAAATAGTAGGTCTCCGTGACAAAGATGGCAATGAAATATGGCAGGCTTCCGGGGAGGTGTTTGCCGATTTTTTCCCAGGCTCCACGAAGGTTCAATCAGTTTTTTCCTTTCAGGAGGGCAAATTGATTGTGGTGCAAATGCGGGATGACCCTTCCGTGTATTTGTTGGATTTTGAAAAGGGGAAAAAGAGTAGACTACTACATCGGGCTAATCAACTTCACCACGTGGAGTTTTCGGAAGAGGAAGGTTTTTTTATCGTAAATGCCGATGATAGTTTATTCTATTTTGATAGGGAGGGAGAGGGCTTTCGTCCCTTGTTTCAAACCAGTGACGGACACAAACTCAATCCGTTTATTTTCAAGGATTTGGTTTACTTTGCCAGTAATGAAGGAAGCGAGTATTTTAAAATTTATGCGATTAATTTAAAACTTCCCAAGGAAGATCCCATCCTTATCCTTGATGCAGCGCATGATGTTAGGTTACCCAAAAAGTATGGAGAGAATCTTTTTTATATTGAAATCATTGCCGGAGAATACTTTCTGAAACGAAAAAATCTCGGGACCGGAATAATCGAATCCATCACTGAAAGAGGTGTAGTTTATGACTTTTCATTGTACGGGGACAACCAATTGATCGTTGTTTACGCTGACTTTTGGACACCCAAAACCTTGTACCTATACGATATGGGCACTGGTTTCATTTGCAGCGTTACGGACAATACTATAGAAATGCCGATTACCTATCGGTTTATTCCCGCCTCCGAGGAACTTTCGTCGGCTTACGAAATATATCCCCTCGATACCGGAAAGGTCAAAGGAGTGATCTTGTTTTTCCATCCCGGATTGCGCGGTGATTTTTCACCCCGGTGGGATCCCGTTTTGGCCAACCTTGCCAACAACGGATTTAGAATCATCGCACCCAATTATCCCATGTCTTTCGGATTCGGAAAAGCATTCAACAAGGCTGATTTTTCGGAAGGTAGGGATGATATGGTAAGTTGGACAAATCGTCTTGCTGAGATGTTTGGAGATCTCCCGCTTTATGCACTTTCGGCCAGTTCGGGGAATATCTTGATGGAGCACGTCCTGGAGGAACGCCCCAATAAATTTGCAGCGGCCGCTTCTCTTTTTGCCATTCCGGCGTTTGACCGATTTTTTGGACCTGTCCCCCATTTGTTGATTTCGGGGGAGAATGATCCTGTTGTTGCCTTTTCAACGATTCAGAAAAATGTGGAAGAGTCAGATGTGGGACGGGTACAGTTGATCAGTTACCCGAATGAGGGCCATTGGTTTAGAAAACCAAAAAACATGGAACAGGCCATGACCGCCATTCTCGGGCATTATTGTAATAATCGATAAACGTAACCTTAGGCAGATCACTTACTTTTTTTTGGGTTCGCCAAATGTATCGTAAATCATCTGCACCTCTTTGATGGTCAATAATCCACTGGTAATTGCTATGCTTGCTTTTTTAATCCATCTGCAAAGCGTCCTTGGTGAAATACCGTATGCAGCGGCAACTTCTTGTCGTGATTTAGGTGTATCTTCCATATAAGTAAAATTAAAGTTGAGACAAAATAATTTTTGCTTCAAAGCATATAAAAATAATATATTCAAAATTATATTCAAAATTATATTCAAAATTATATTCAAAATTATATTCAAAATTATATTCAAAATTATATTCAAAATTATATTCAAAATTATATTCATTTTTTTTCCTTCGGAAGTAAAAATTATTTTTTTATACAAAATGTGGTCATAATTCAGTGTAACCTGAAATAAAATGTATACCAACTAAATAATTGGGTTTTTTAGACCCCAGAGGCAGGATCTCGGAAATTGTAAACAAGTGGGTGAACTTTCAGCGACCTTGGTGATGGTAATTGAATTGGTAGATTTGCTAAAAGGGAGTTTATTCTAAAGATAATCTTATCCGAACGACGACCTCAAACAGCTATCACTTATAATGATGCCGCTTCGCCCTTAGCCGGAAAGTAACTTTTATGCTACTGGGGAGAAAGGTTTGGGCAGGGAGTGTTCAGGACTTTGTTCAACCCACTTCGGGGTTGTTGGATCTGTGGTTTCGTAATCCACGGGTTGCACCCGTGGTTATTGTTGTTGAAGCCCTACAGGCTTCGGAGACAAAGAATATTTTGATTCGAAGTCGACATATCCAATAATAAAATTGGACTGGAATGGAAATTATTACCTCAGATTTTCTTGTCGGCCAAGGATAATTTTGCTTGAGCAACCCAGGCCTATAGGGCCTGAACAACAGTAACCGTGGGTGCAACCCACGGCCTTCGGACTACCAATAACATCCAACCCCGGAGGGGGTTGAACCTGACGTGCATACATTGTAAGAAAAACATGCTGGCCCTTGCGCCATTTTCTCGATCTGATATAGATAGCGATGGTCTTATTCCCGGATAGGACACTGGGTTCTTAGGACTTTGTTCAACCCACTTCGGGGTTGTGGGATCTGTGTTTTCGCAATTCACGGGTTGCACCCGTGGTTATTGTTGTTGAAGCCCTACAGGCTTCGGGGACGAGGAAGATTTTGATTCGAAGTCGACATATCCAATAATAAAATTGGACTGGAATTGAAATTATTACCTCAGATTTCCTTGTCGGCCAAGGATAATTTTGCTTGCGCAAACCAGGCCTGTAGGGCCTGAACAACCGTAGGTGCAATCCACGGCTTTCGGACTATCAATAACACCCAACCCCGGAGGGGGTTGAACCTGACGTGTATACATTGTAAGAAAAAACATCCTGGCCCTTCCGCCATTTTCTCGATCTGATAAAGATAGAGGTGGTCTTATTCCCGGATTGGGTACCTAGTTCCCGGGACTTTGTTCAACCCACTTCGGGGTTGTTGGATCGGTGGTTTCGCAATCCACGGGTTGCACCCGTGGTTATTGTTGTTGAAGCCCTACAGGCTTCGGAGTCGAGGAGGGTTTTGATTGTAAGTCAAAATGTACATCAATATGATTGGACTGGAAGCAAATTACTTCCAGCACTATTTTTTTCGGCCTTGGATAATTGCATTGGTTTACCCAGGCCTGTAGGGCCTGAACAACAGTAACCGTGGGTGCAACCCACGACTTTCGGACTACCAATAACACCCAACCCCGGAGGGGGTTGAACGTGACGTGCATAATTTTGAAAGATCAAGTAATTGGGAAGCAAACCTATCAACCCGATATGGGTAGAGGTGGTCTTATTCCCGGATTGGACACTAGGTTATCAGGACTTTGTTCAACCCGCTTCGGGGTTGTGGGTAGGATTAGTGGCACCGAAATCCCCGGGTTTCGCCCGGGGTTATTGTTGTTGAAGCCCTACAGGCTTCGGGGACGAGGAAGATTTTGATTCGAAGTCGACATATCCAATAATAAAATTGAACTGGAATGGAAATTATTGCCTCAGATTTCCTTGTCGGCCAAGGATAAATTTGCTTGCGCAATCCAGGCCTGAAGGGCCTGAACAACAATAACCGTGGGTGGCAGCCCACGGCTTTGGGACTACCAATTACATCCAACCCCGGAGGGGGTTGAACCTGACGTGCATACATTGTAAGAAAAACATGCTGGTATTTCTACCAATTCCTCAATCTGATATAGCTAGACGTTGTCTTATTCCCGGATTGCGTACCTAGTTCTCAGGACTTTGTTCAACCCACTTCGGGGTTGTGGGATCGGTGGTTTCGCAATCCACGGGTTGGACCCGTGGTTATTGTTGTTGAAGCCCTACAGGCTTCGGGGACGAGGAAGATTTTGATTCGAAGTCGACATATCCAATAATAAAATTGGACTGGAATGGAAATTATTACCTCAGATTTCCTTGTCGGCCAAGGATAAATTTGCTTGCACAATCCAGGCCTGAAGGGCCTGAACAACAGTAACCGTGGGTGCAACCCACGGCTTTGGGACTACCAATAACATCCAACCCCGGATGGGGTTGAACTTGGATTTATCACTGGAATAGATAACGTTCGTCGAATTCAATTCCATTTTCTTCCAGCAGGCGTTTGTACTCCTCAAAGGAATTTTCTTTTTTGTGGTGTGCTTTCTGACCTTTGATATAGGAAGTAATTCTTTCTTTTTCTTTGTAAGAACACGTAAATGTTCCGTAACCCTTGCCCCATGAGTCCCAATGTGGAAATTTTTCGTGCTGCTTCATCCATATGCTACTTGCAACCTTTATGTCTTTGACGAAGTCGGATAAAGACAATGTTGGGTGTAAATCAGTCAACAAATGAATATGATCCATTGCTCCGTTTATCTGGTACAGTTTACAGTTCTTCTTGCTAACTATGCCCCATATATAATGGTAAAGTTCTTCGCAATCATTATTTGGGATTGTTTCTTTTCTGTTTTTGGTGCTTATTATAGTATGGTAGAATATTTGTTTGTAACTGCTCATAGTATTTGAAAGTTAGAGTTTATATGAAGTTAAAAAATATTATTGGTTTCAATATATGTTCAACCCACTTCGGGGTTGTGGGGTCGGTGGTTTCCCAATCCCCGGGTTTCACCACGGGGTTATTGCTGTTGAAGCCCTACAGGCTTCGGAGCGATGAAGATTTTGATTGGGAGTCAATATATACAATAATACGATTGGACGGGGATTTAATTTCTTCCAGCATTATTTTTTCAGCCTTGGATAATTACATTTGTTTACCCAGGCCTATAGGGCCTGAACAACAGTAACCGTGGGTGGCAACCCACGGCTTTCGGACTACCAATTCCACCCAACCCCGGAGGGGGTTGAACCTGACGTGAATAATTTTGAAAGATCAAATAATTGGGTAGGAAACCCATCAACCCGATCTGATATAGATAGGGGTGGTCTTATTCCCGGATTGGACACTAGGTTCTCAGGACTTTGTTCAACCCACTTCGGGGTTGTGGGATCTGTGGTTTCGTAATCCACGGGTTGCACCCGTGGTTATTGTTGTTGAAGCCCTACAGGCTTCGGGGGCGAGGAAGATTTTGATTGATACTCAAGATTTCCTATAGTTCATTAGGTCAGGATTAATTTAATTTTCTTCTACGATTTTCCCGATTGAGATAATTACTTTGTTTACCCAGGCCTGAAGGGCCTGAACAACAATAACCGTGGGTGCAACCCACGGCTTTCGGACTACCAATTGTATCCAACCCCGGAGGGGGTTGAACCTGACGTGCATGCATTGTAAGAAAAAACATCCTGATACTTCCGCCATTTTCTCGATCTGATTTAGGTAGAGGTGGTTTTATTTCGGGATTGGGTACCTAGTTCCCGGGACTTTGTTCAACCCACTTCGGGGTTGTTGGATCGGTGTTTTCGCAATCCACGGGTTGCACCCGTGGTTATTGTTGTTGAAGCCCTTCAGGCTTCGGGGACGAGGAGGGTTTTGATTGTAAGTCAAAAGGTACATCAATATGATTGGACTGGAAGCAAAATACTTCCAGCACTATTTTTTTCGGCCTAGGATAATTGCATTGGTTTACCCAGGCCTGTAGGGCCTGAACAACAGTAACCGCGGGTGCAACCCACGACTTTCGGACTACCAATAACACCCAACCCCGGAGGGGGTTGAAATAATTCGTAGTGTGACGGTCGTGAGTTCGCACCCGCAGTTAATCGGGATGAGTAGGCGGTGAGTTACCACCGTCTCCCCAATTGACGGTCGATGATAAAACCGTTCCATATAGTTATTCCTTTTTTTAATCAGGTTACAAATGACTTGTGGGATTCTGGCAAAATGCCCAAGCTATTTGGCTTTTTTCAGAAAGCATTATATTTTCCATTTCATTTTAAAGCGGTGCCCCGTTCGCCCCTGTCTTGGTGAACGAATGTCGAATCCATCAGCCTATAGACGGATCAAATAGTGAACTAAATAATAATTTAATAATATTTGAAAATACAAATCGAAAGAACAAATAGTGTGATTTTAATCCTGTGACCATCGGAAACCGGTCTGTTGGACTACAACTTATGCCGGATTATATCGAGATTTAGGCATATCGATTAAAAAAGCAGCGTCAGCCAAAAACAAATCGATATATCAACAAATATCAATATCTACAAAAACCCGTTAAATCCAACTACTAAAACACCCGGTAGAGCACAGGTTAGCTCTCACTTTCCACCAACTCCTTCACACAATCCACCCAAATATCCCGGGAGTTGAGACTAGGCACCAGGTTCCAGGCCTCTCCGCCCTTTTCGATAAACTGCTCCTTATACTCTTCCCCAACTTCCACGGTAGTTTCCAGGCAATCTGCTACAAAGGCGGGGGAGAATACGAGTACTTTTTTGACCCCTTTTTCCGCCAATTCTTTGATAACGGAATCTGTATAGGGTTTGATCCAAGGGTCATTTCCCAAGCGTGATTGGAAGCAGGTCTGTACTTTTTCAGCAGGTAATGCAAGCTTTTCAGCAATCAGTCGGGTAGTCAAAAAACACTGGGCACGGTAGCAAAACTGGTTCTTTTTGGTGTAATTGGCGCAGCACTTATCACTAAGTTGGCAGTATCCATCTACGGATCCCTTGCGGATATGCCGTTCTGGAAGACCGTGGTAGGAAAATAAATAAACATCATAGTCCTCCTTTGCCATCATTTCACGGCCAAGCTCCGCCCAAGCTTCCACGAAAAAAGGATGTTCGACAAAATTATTGATAAAGGTTATGTTTGGGATTATCTGCCATTTCCGAGCTTCTTCCATAACCTTGTCAATCACCGATCCGCTGCTGGCAGAGGCATATTGGGGGAAAAGAGGAAGCACGATGATCTTTTTGACATTGGCTTTGTTCAGTGCCAGTAACCCATCCGCAATACTGGGTGTTTGGTAGCGCATGGCCATCTCCACCTGATAAACCGCAGGATCCAGCTTCGATACCAGTTTGTCCTTCAGGTCTTGGGTATGAAAAAGCAGGGGAGACCCACGGTCTGTCCAGAGTTTACGGTATTCTTTGGCGGATTTTGGTGCCCTGAATGGTGCAATGATCAGGTTTACCAGCATCCAACGGGGGATAAAAGGAAAATCAATAACCCGTCCGTCCATCAAAAATTCCCGGAGATACTTCCTCACATCGCCGGTAGCGGTGCTGTCCGGGGTTCCCAGATTAACCAGCAATACGCCGATCTTTGCGTTGTTTTTGCTCATTCGATTTTTAATGAAATATGTAGTTTTAACCTTGTAAACCAAAGGTAAGCCCGAATGTTAAAAAAAGGAAGGAAATTCCACTAAGTCAGCAGATCTCTGATCAAATTATAGACAATTCTTCCTAAAGAGGAGAAGTATTAGGCAGTGACTCTAAATCTCAGGTGATAAATACTTCTTCAGCCTGAATGGACTTCTTTCAGATACTGAAAATTCTCCAACTATGGCAGCTGGTCAACCGTTTCATTTACCTATTTTTCATTAGATATATCCTTTAAAATCAGTGTTGAAGGAATATCCGCCAACCAAAGGCTTTTGGTGTCAATTAGTTTTTTCCAACTTTCCGGACTTTTGAAAAGAGGGCGGGTTTAATTTTGATTCAAGTGTTTCTAATTCAGGCTGACTTATTTTGCCCTACAGAATTTGATACTTTCCCTCTGCCTCATTTTTACTTTTTTCTGATTTGGACAAGCGAACCAATAGATAAATGATTGCGACTGCCATCATTACTCCCAGACCTACAAAAAGAATATTTTCTTACACCATTATCACTGCATTTAGGTTCATGCACCTATAAGAGTTAGCTTTCTTTATTTATGAAAGGTAGTTTGATTTTTACAATTTTAGTATCTTTGATAAGTTCCCGATAACCTGGGTGAAAAATTATACCAATAAAATTTTATTATGATTCTATTCGGCGAGCTAAACTTTTCACTGCCGCTTCAAAATCCGGTGTTGAAGTTTTCCATCATCCTCTTTATCATTTGGATGATATCAGGCAAAGCATTACCACACTTTTTAATAGAAGATCGGGAATAACATAATAATAATTCAATGGTCAAGGAAAAATTAAATTTGTACGTAGAGGTAGAGGTGTGATCTTAAATAAGCCAATTCACCCACAACAATTTTTTTTGAAGCGTAATTAGAGGTAAATTGACCATTTCTTGCACACTTAAAATCAGCTTTTATTATTTAGCGTAATTTGGAATCTGATAAATTTTAGGCATTTTTAAGACTCCATTTCATCAATGGCCCAGCGGTCATACTGGTAATGATCGCCATCACCACGAGGGCAACGAAAAGCTTTTCGCCAATAAGTCCATTCTCCAAAGCAATCAGACCCAAAATAATCTCCATGGCTCCCCGAGCATTCATGCCGAATCCGACCGCCAAAGACTCTTTGAGATTAAATCCTCCCCGAAATGCCCCAAAGCCACTACCGACTATCTTTCCAACAAAGGAAATTCCGACAATTGCCAAGGTCAGCATCAGGTCAAAATTGGTCACAAAGTTGATCTTTAAGCCAATGGAGACGAAAAAGAGCGGGGCAAAGATGTTGTTGATAAACTGATGGACAATCTCCTTGGCCCGCTCGGACATGTGCTCGCTATCACCCAAAGCTATTCCCAGTAGAAACGCGCCAAAGATCGCATGAATGCCCAGCCACTCGGTGAATGCAGCCGAGATAAAGCAGAAGGCCATGGCAAGAGAAAGAACACCTCCCGGCCAGGCAAGCTTCTTATTCACCCAGGGAAGTGAGCGGTTGATCAGCGCCTTCCCAACGGTGAGCATAAAGAAGGTGAACAAAAGCGTAATGCCAATGGTCTGGAGAAGGGAAAGGCTTCCGGATTTTCCCATAAAAGACAAAATCACCGAAAAAATCAACCAGCCGATGATGTCGTTCACCATGGCTGAGGCGACAATGAGCATCCCCATTTTTGTTTTAAATAGGTTTAAGTCCATCAGGATTCGTACGACCACGGGCAAGGCGGTGATCGACATGGCTGTTCCCATAAAGAGCGAAAACAAGAGTCGGTTGCCTTCTGCAAGGCCGAAGAAATCCGGAAAGTAGTAAGGGAATGCAAAACCCAGTGCAAATGGAACAACCAAGCCCAACAAGCTGATATTTAATGCGGCTTTTCCCTGCGACCATACCAAATGAAGCTCCACTTCCAATCCGGCGATAAAAAGCAACAGGATTACTGCCACCTGCACAAAGCCATCCAAGGCCAAATTGGCGGAAGGATTGCTTAAAAAGAGTGATTCAAAGGTGTCTGGAGAAATTGTGCCGAGAATGGTCGGTCCCAACAGTATCCCCGCAAGCAGCTCCCCCACGACTGCTGGCTGTTTGAGCTTTCTGGCCACCTCGGCAAAGATCCGGGCCATCAGCAGCATAGTAGCCAATTGCAGGAGTAAGTTGATTACTTCATTGTGGGACAAACTGTTCATGGAGGGATGTTTATTTTTTTACAATCAAAAGGTTGCACGGCAGGTTTCCGAGGATATCTTCAATATCATGGGGAAAGAGGCGGTCAAAAAAAGTGAGGTTATCGTGGCCTCCCAAAATCAACAAATCGGCCTGGATATTTTCCGAAAATTTAGCCAATTCATGCGCCCAACGGCCGGAGGTGATTTTGATAGTTATTTTTAATCCTTCATGATCGATCGTTTTCAAAATGTCCTCAACATAGCTTATTTCTTCATTGACGATTTTTTTTCGCTGCCTGGATGCCTCCTCCTCACTGTCCTCGCCGATAGTCGCCATCTGCAAGCCGTACATTTTGATCTCGTTGAGAATAAATACCTGCTTGGCCTGTTCCAACTTACATATCTCCACTGCTTTTCCAACAACGTAAGGCGTTTGGGGCTTTTCGGTACCGTTAATCACGATTTTTGTGAAAGCCGTAGGATTTTCGTTCGGTTCAATCAATACCAGAACCGAACAAGCTGCCTTTCGGATGATCTTGCGCGCAATGCTGCCCAGGTAATAGGTTAACAGCTCTTCCTTTTTCATCGCACCGGCTACAAGCAGATCTACATTTTCAACATTGCAGATCTGTATGATTTTTTTGGCAGGCTTGCCTTCTTCCCAGATAATCTTCGTTTGCCCTGGATCTACCTCATACTTTTTCAGTATGCAAAGAAGCCGTTGATCTAGTTCTTCCGTTTTTTTGCCAATATGGATAAGAACCAAAGCGGCCTGATGGAGGTCTTTCAGTCGCTTTGTCTCTGCAATTAAGGCTTCTATTCTGGGCGAAAACGCAATGGCAAGGGCAATCTTCCGGTACATATTATTGGGATCTATATAAAAAATCAAATTAGAGAATAATTTCGGGAAATTTAGTCCCTCTAGGGAATAAAATTATGAGGTAATTTTTTTTTAAACATCTTAATAGTTGATCGAATCGGGTTTTTGGCCAATAACCCAATCCTTGTGAAAATATATTCCCCTGTCTGGGTGTAGTTTCCCACTACACCAAGCTATCACTTATTAACCATAGAAACATAATTTACTTAAAGCCATTTGCAATGGCCTAACCCCAACCCTATTTTCTTCGCTTTAACCCCTTTTATTTCACGTAACGGGAAGCGCAACGGACGCAACGTGGACCCCAAGCCAGATAAAGTTTGCCTTTGCCTCCCTCTTTTTCGTTTGGTAGGAAAGCCGCTGGATATAAATGGAATCTTCGTGGCGAGCGTGGCGTGTAAACCGTTGCGACCGCAGCGTGAAATTTTCTCAATGTGTGGCGCACTCTGGAGTTTTCAAAAACTAGGCTATGAGCGTCTCTTCAAGGATAATGGTACACTACATTATTGGATTCACCTTCATCCGGAAAAAAGGCATATGTGCGTATATTTCTTTCATCCACGGCAAAAGAAAACACACACCGATTATCGACCCTGCAATGTATCCATCTACATGTACTGTACTGCCCACAAAATACTTATCCTGCTGGTCGATAGTG
Organism: Cytophagales bacterium; assembly: GCA_038209145.1. GTDB lineage: Bacteria > Bacteroidota > Bacteroidia > Cytophagales > Cyclobacteriaceae > Lunatibacter. The sequence continues at coordinate 17,112 of JBBQXZ010000022.1, forward strand.
AATTTCTCCATGGGATGATCCACACCTTTTTTTAGGCTGTCAATGAAGGTCATATTGAAACATATGCGTGAAATCGTTATCCACCTGCTATTATTTTACAGAAATGGACAAAAATCTATCGTTTGGGATTTTGAAATCCACCACAAGCGGCCAACCATATTCTTAGAAACAGCGTCGATTTCTTCGTATATTGTGAAGTATGATCACCGAAGAACAAAAAAAAATTATTATCGAGGTTTTACAACCCCATACCCCAAAAATGATTGGTATTTTTGGCTCCTTTGCCCGCAGTGAAAACCAGCAGGATAGTGACTTGGATATTCTGGTAGAATTCCAAAATACCGCGAATCTACTCGATATCATCGGGGCTGAAATTGAACTTTCAGAAATACTAAACATGAAAGTTGACCTTGTTACCAAAAGGGCAATACCACCCAGATTGATTTCTCATATTGAGCGGGATTTGAAAAATATATTTTATGCAGAAGGATAATTTGATATATATACATCACATTTACGATTGCATAATCAAAATCGATAGCTATACGGCATCGATTTCACTTGATGAATATTTAAAGAATTCACTTATTCACGATACTGTAATAAGGAATTTTGAGATAAAAGGGGAACTACAAAAAAACTCTCCGCTGATTTCCGTACTATTTCCTTTGAAATCTCGAAATCTCCTTGGTCCATAGATGCCTCCCTTTCAATTAGGTCACGAACATACTGGGATAATTTTTTTTTAGACCTTTTGGTCATTTTTTCCAAAAGTTATCTATTTAGCGATAAGGTAACTTTTTCTGTTGGAGTGGACATAAGTTTATGTGGTATAGTATTTCTCAAATAAACCACTAATTTAATTGCCAAGTCTATTTGCTCCTTACACCTCCCAACTGGTTGATTCACCACAGATACGCACAGATATTCTTTAACAATAATCTGTGAAAATCCGTGTAATCCGTGGTGAATACCACCGTGGAAATTCGTGCTTTATGGGTCCTCTTTTTTCACGGAATTGGCGCAACGATTGGGGTGGTATTGAATAAATGGTAATTTTGGCATTGCCTTCAATAAAAGCTTTTTCTACCAATTCCCCGCATTTGAAGCGTTGGCAGGAGATTTTCCCGTATCCCAACTAGAAAGTCGGTTGCTGCTAGACTACTTATATGAACGACCGAATATCTATACGGTCTTTACTTTTGGGCTAGCCAACAACCTATCCGAAGTACTCCCCTATCAGGCTGCCAATGCCCAAAAAAGAGTCGTCACCTCCTTCCTTGAAAAAGATTCCCAGCTAAATCAGCGTCTGGCAAAACTTTATGGAGAAACGGTTTCCTTACAACCCTATCGACAAAGCAATCAGGGTACTCCCGGAGATTTTTTCCAATGGGCCTATTTTCATTTTGCCCGGCTTAGTTTGTCTACGCCGGGATGGTGGGTGCCCGAAATGAAAACGGCGGAGGGAAAAAACTTCCCCACTGTCGAAGCCAATTATTTGGCTTGGGCGGATTCCATGGGAATGGAGGATGTTTTTGTCCCTTGGACAGGAATAGAACACCCGGATTATCCTGGCAAACAGGTGGAAGTGTGCGGCATCAAACCCTTTGTTATGCAAAACCCTCCTTTTGGCATGACAGACAGTCTAGCATTAATGCACACGGATTTTATTCTACAGTTAGCCCGTCAACATCCCAAGTTGGCGTTGCTAGATCTGAAAACGGAAAAACTGGATAAAGACTTGACCCGGATTACAGTGGAGCTGTTCAATGACGCGCCCTTTCCAACTCATACGGATATGGGGAAGTGGTCGAGGTGGTTTAAGAAGATCCGGGTGGATATGGGCAGGGAGGCAGCCGATATCCTGATAGGAGATAAGATCAAATTGATTGACAGCCTCGAAGCCTACGGAAAGACGACCTTAAGTTGGGTGGTAAAAGGAAAGGATGCTGTCCGCATACAAGCAGGAGCACCACATACTGGCTATACCGAAATCACTGTTAACCTATGATCCGTTTCACTATGATTACTTTCAATATAACGATTCTATTTTTCGGAACGATATATCTGCTTGTTTCCATGGAGGTCAATGCACAGGAAAAGTTTTTCCGGGCCATTGGAACCCCCCATCAACCCAAAGTGGAGGTTTCTTGGAACAGGTACCATACCAATGCCGGACTGCTGGACATCATGCAACGCATGGAAAAGGCCTACCCCAATCTGGTAAAATTGCAATCCATCGGCAAATCCTATGAAGGCCGGGATACCTGGCTTTTGACCGTTTCGGATTTTACGGTTGGTGATCCGGATAGAAAGCCTGCCATGTACATTGACGGCAACATCCATTCCAATGAATTGCAGGGGACGGAGTTTGCCCTATATGCGGCCTGGTTCCTGATGGAAATGCATGGGGAACTTGAGTTTATCCAAGAATTGCTGGCGGACAAAACCTTTTACGTTGCCCCCACCATCAACCCAGATGTCAGGGACTACTTTATTTTGGAACCTAATACGCCCCATTCTCCCCGCTCGGGTATGATACGGCTGGACGACGATTTGGATGGGGAGATCGGAGAAGATGGGTTTGACGATCTCAATAAAGACGGGCACATCACCCAAATGATCCGCAAGTCACCAACAGGCCGGTATATCAAAGATGCCCGGGATCCGAGGAGATTGATTCCCGTAGGTGCGGAAGAGTTTGGGGAGTGTGAAATGCTCGGATTTGAGGGAATAGACCGTGACGGAGACTGTCGGGTTAATGAAGACGGTATAGGCTATTACGACCCCAATCGGGATTGGGGCTGGAATTGGCAGCCGGACCACGGCAGCGGGGAGCCTTTAAATACCCTTTTAGCCTTCCGGAAAACCGGGCCGTAATGGAGTTCGTAATGAAACACCCAAATATTGCAGGGGCCCAGAGTTATCATAACTATGGAGGTATGATTCTGCGGGGACCAGGGGCGGAAGAGGATCTCGTCACCTGTAATCAACAGGATATACGGATCTACGATGCCATTGCCAAAAAGGGAGAGGAAATCATTCCGGGATATAAATACCTCGTCGTGTATAAGGATTTGTATTCTGTCTTTGGGGGCGAACTGGATTGGTTTTACGGGGGAAGGGGAATTTATACCTACTCCAATGAACTGATGACCTCTTACCTATATTTTCACAATCAGGGAGAAAAGGGATATCAGGAAGAGGAGATGAAAGTAGATAAGTACCTTACCTTTGGAGATGCTTTTGTGCCTTGGGAGGAATATGACCATCCGCAGTTTGGGACCATAGAGGTAGGCGGGTTTAAGAAAAACTTTGGCCGCTTGCATCCCGGATTTTTGTTAGAGCAGGATGCCCACCGCAATATGGCTTTCACCGCATATCACGGCTACCATACGCCGAAGTTGACTGTGTCTGAGGTGAAGGAGGAAGACTTGGGGGGAGGTCTGAAGGCCTCTACGGCAACCATTCAAAATGAACGCTTGATTCCTACCCATTCCAGTCAGGATTTGAAATTCAACATTGAGCGGCCGGATATTATTTCCTTAAAGGGTGTGGACGCTATAACGGGTATGGTCGTGGATAATGTGGACTTCAATAAGGTCACCGAGCAAACCTATGATCCTGGAAATATCAGAGTGAAAAACATTCCGGGAATGGGGACCGTAAAAGTCCGCTGGATTGTCAGGGGCAATAGGAGCTACAGTATCCAAATGGATTCCGCCAAAGGTGGGGTGGTGGAATGGTCGCCGTGATTGAAGGGTTATTAGGTTGATGGGTTAATAGGTTTATAAGGTTGATGGGTTTATAGGTTATTTGGTTATTAAATTAATGGATTATTAGGTTTAATCGGTTTTGAGCATGTCTTGGGAGTTAGCTTACAGCCACCTAGTTCACATTGGCTACTGAACCAATCCCACTGAGTCCTAAATTTCCCTCTCCACTAAGAAAAATCCGGGGCTGAAGACCATACAATAATTTTTTTTTGTTAAATTGGTACGATGAATAATTCAACACTTTATCATAAAATAAACTCCCTTCCTGAAAATCTAAAAAAGGAGGTTCAGGATTTTGTGGATTTCCTTCTAGCTAAAACAGAAAAAGATATTGGGAAGAAGCCTCGTATTTTTGGGTGTATGAAGGGAAAAATTAAAATGGCAGAAGATTTTGACGCTCCTTTAGAAGACTTTAAGGAATACTTGTAGTGGACAATCTTTACCTTTTAGATGCGCATGCCTTACGCTGGTTTTTGAGTGGCGATAACCGAATTCCTCCCAAATCACGGGAAATTATATCAAATCCAAAGAATAGGTGTTTTATCAGTATAGCATCCTTATGGGAAATAGCTATTAAAATAAAAATTGGCAAACTGGAGTTGTCGGGAGATTTATCAGAATTAACTCACCACTTGTGGGAAAATAATATTGAGATTCTTCCGGTTGTATTTGAACATATCTTGGAGACAATGGACCTTGAAGATTATCATAGAGACCCCTTCGATAGAATAATCATTGCCCAGGCAAAATTTGAAAAATTTACCATTATTTCAAAAGATGAAAACTTTTATAATTATAGTAACATAAACATAATTTGGTGAAAAATAAGGTGGTCGGACTTTTGAAAGAAATTCTCTCTGGATTGTAGTATCTTTTATTCCGACTTTCACTTGTTTGATTATGAAACGGAATTTCCTTTAAGCCATTTGTATTGGCCCAACCAATCGATATCATGTTAACCGCTTTCACTTCACGCAACGGGTGCAGGGGTAAAAAAATAATGATTCCTACAAGATATAAAGTTTGCGGATTACTACAAAGGTTCCTATTGATTCTTAAAAGATATTACATTTTAAGGGTTCATCAAATATTTTTGGTATTTCTTAGGAGGTAGCTTACCGCCACCTAGTTCACATCGGCTACTGAGCAAAGCCTTCTATTATTTCGCCATTTCAGGGCTTAGGTTTAACCTGTGTATTAAGAAGATGGGCTTCACCCATCGCTTTGATCTTTCGCCCTTTCAGGGCTGGACATTTTCGAATACAACCGCTCCGTATTTCCTTTTTTTTCAAATATTGGATGTTACGGATTCTAATAATTAGTCCCTGTTCTCCCATACCCTTTAATTTCCCCCAATATTTCGGCAGTAGGCCATACCTGTCTGGCCGGCAGGAAGGTTTCATCAGTAGATCTACCCTATTTCCAATATCAACCAAAATCCAGCCCGCCTGACGGCCGGCAGGTATCCATTACTATCAAAAAAACTATCCCATAACCACCAAAATCCAATTTCCCCCAATATTTCGGTCGCAAGGCCATATTTCTACTGTATCACCTTATTTCTAATATTTAATATCCAAGTATCAATAAATATCAATTCAAAGAGAAACCTCCCCACTCCTCTTATTATTTTCCTTATTAGAATCTTTTGTATTTATTATCAAATTATATTTCAATACCCTCTTTTTCTGATTTGGGTCAAACTTGTGTTCGGAGGTATAAAGGATCGACTTTCCCGGTTCAAGGGCTCCTGTTACCCGTTCGAAGCTGATCATTTTGCCATTGACTTTGAAATAAACCTGATAGCTTCCCGCAGGGGCCGTTTCGCTGCCCACATTGGTGTATGAGGTACGAAAAATACCTGTCGCAGGGATCCGTGGTATGACATACTACTTTTGTGGCTTCCAAATCAAATAAGGTAGCTTGCGATACAAGGGCAAAAGATGCAAAACAAAGGCACTCAAGACCGAAAGGATAAGGTAGGTAAGATTCATAAAGATATTCTATTTGTTTAAAAGCACGGATTTGAACAGAATTAACCTCGGCATGAATGGGATAAATCTTTATTTACAGGTAAAAATAAAAAAAGCCCGTAATCCAAGGACACGGGCTTTAAATAGTTTTAGAATTTGATTTATTTCGCAGGTGCTGCTGGAGGCGGCGTAACGCCTAGTTTCGCCAATACCAAATTGGAAAACGGATCATCGTCTTTGGTGTAGAGGAGGATGGGTCCAGCTTGGCCTGCCGATTCAGACAGGATGTGGGTGTAGTTGTTTTCCGCGGCAACTGCATTGATGGCATTGTACACTTTGGTCTGCACAGGCTCCAAGAGTTCCTGCAACTTCCTGGAATAAGACGCCTGAACGTCCTGCTGGAATTTTTGGATTTCTTGCTGCAGTTTAGTCAATTCCTGCTCTTTTGTTCCTCTGGCTTCTTCAGTCATTGTATTCATAGCCTGCTGATAAGTTTGTACTTCTCGTTGGAATGACTGCGTTTTGGTTTGAATTTGCTGATCCAATTGTGCACCGTAATCGGTGACATCCGCATCGATTTGCTCCATCTCAGGCATCAGGCTCATGATGTACTCGACATTGGTATACCCAATTTTTAGCTCCTGCGCGGTAGCTACAAATCCAAAGCAAAGCACTGCAATTGCTGATAGGATGATTCTTGCTTTCATAGTGTTAATTTTTGTTAAATTTATTTGTTTTCTTCTAATCCTAGTTCTTCTATCACAAAATCAGAGTAATCGTGTCTCGGATCTGTATATATTATGGCAGTCGGCCCTGACGCTTTGTCAAACAATATCGCTATGGCATTCCGCTTACTGACCCGGTCTATCGCATCATAGATCTTGGATTGTAGCGGCTGCATCAGTTCCGATTGTTTTTGCCAATACTGTCCATTTGGGCCAAAAACCCTATTCTGAAAAGCCCTGGCCGTATTTTCTTTTTCTTTTATCGCAGCCATCCGCTCCTCGTACATCTCCTCTGTGAGCAATACTTCTTCTGCTTGTAAGGCATTGTACATTTCTTTTATCTCACTGTCCAATATTTGTGCCTCTTTTTTCCATTCATTGCCCAAAGTCTCAACTTCACCTTGCACGGTCTTATAATCGGGATGTTTGTTGAGGATGTATTCTGTATCCACATAGCCGATTTTCTGTGCTTGGGTGAGCATCGGAAAAAGGAATAGTAAAAGTAACAAATTCAACCATCTTTCCATAATTATCTGAATTGTTGCCCAATGGTAAAGTGGAACATACCTCCACTTGGTCCCGGGTTGGGAGTTGCCAGGGAAGGAACTTCGTCAAATCCATATCCCCAATCAATACCCAACAAGCCGAAGGCAGGCATAAATATCCGGGCGCCAAAGCCTGCTGATTTTTTGAGGTCATACGGATTATATTCGGCGTAGTTGCCCCAGTTGTTTCCTGCCTCAGCAAATCCCAACAGGAAGATGGTCGCCGAAGGATTGGGAGACACGAGGAACCTAACTTCCATTACGTGTTTGTTGTATACGACACCGCCATAAGGTATTGGTGCATTCGGCTGTCCCCTGAAGTCTATTCCCGGCGTGATGGATTGGTTTTCATAGCCCCTTAGACCAATGATTTCCTGACCCAAGGCAAAGTTCATCATATTCATGCCGTCTCCACCAAGTACAAAACGCTCCAGGGGAATAATACCAATTCGGTTTCCATAGGAGCCTACAAAACCCAAGTGGGTACGGGCACTCAAGACCAGTTTGTTGGAGCCGAATAGCGGCGTGTACAGGGAGGCATCAAACATCCATTTGTGGTATTCCAGCCATTGGTATTTCTGCTCATCCGGCGACTCTGGATTGATGTTTTTATTCATGGAGGCGTACGGTGGGGTAGCACTGGCGCTCAAGATAATGTTCGACCCAAACCGCGGATAGATTGGGTTGTCAATGTTGTTTCTGGCGATGGTAGTGTTTAAAGCAATGCTTCGGGCAACACCCGTATTGTAACTTAACCCAAAGAAGTTACCGTATCTGTCAAAATCATATACCTGAAACTGCAGGGAATTGCTGACCTGAAAGTAATCATCCGGCCAGGTTACACGTTTTGCCAAGCCCAAAGTGGCCCCCGTGATTTTGAAAGACCCGAGATCATTTCCAAAATTATTTCGATTAAATAAATCAAGCTGCCGTTGTATGGAATGGTTAAAGCTCAAGCTAAGGGCGTTGGGCTTACGACCTCCAAACCAAGGTTCGGTAAAGGAAACACTGTAGTTTTGGAAACTACGCCCGTTGGCCTGAACCCGAAGAGATACTTTCTGCCCATCTCCCACAGGAAGGGGTCGCCACTTGGAGAAGTCCTTGATATTTTTGATGGAGAAATTATTGAAGGTAAGGCCTACCGTTCCTACAAATCCAAAGAGGCCACCCCAGCCACCAGACAGTTCGATCTGGTCATTGGGTCTTTCTACCAGCTTGAAGACGATGTCAACGGTAGCTTGTTCGAAGTTTGGACGCATGTCGGGCTCTATGTTTTCGGGGTCAAAGTACCCTATCTGGGAGAGTTCCCGGATGGTTCGTACCAAGGCACTCCGGTTGAACTTCTGTCCAGGTAGGATCCGGATTTCCCGCATTACAACGTGATCACTGGTACGTTCATTGCCCTCTATAGAAACGCTGTTTACCGTAACCTGCGGCCCTTCAAAAACCCGAAGCTCAATATCGATGGAATCCGCATCCACATTGACTTCTACAGGATCAATGGTAAAGAAAAGGTAGCCATCATCCTGATAGAGAGAACTGACATCATCTCCCCGCTGTGGATCGTAATTTAGGCGCTTGTCCAGCCGCTCTTTATTATAGACATCTCCTTTGTAAATACCCAGTTTTGCCTGCAAGGCAGGACTTTCATAAATGTAATTGCCTGAAAAGGTAATGTTTCGGTAATAATATTGACTGCCTTCCTCTACCTGAATGTCGATATTGATCCGGTCTTTGTCAAAAGCATATATGGAATCTCTGACGATTTCGGCATCCCGATATCCCCGGCTGTTGTAGAAGGCGACTACTTTGTTCTTGTCATCCCGGTAGTCAGATCTTACAAATTTTGATCCATTGAAAAAATTCAGTTTGAAATTTTTGTTGATGTATTCTTCTACCTCTTCGAGGGAAACCGGATTTCTATAGGCGATGGCTTCTTTGGCTTTTTTCGGAGTGGTATTGAGTAACCTGGATACCAAATCTTTGAAAATATAGAGCCGAGCATGTTCTTTGGTGCCTTTCAGTTTTTTCTTGATCTTGCCATCGGCGATGTTTTCGTTTCCATCGATTTTGATTTCGTTGATTCGGACTTTGGTATTCCGGACTACGTCAAAGCGAAGCTTAACACTATTGGGGAGGGTGGTGTCCCGCTCTTGGGTGACTTTTACCTGAGCGTTTAGATGGCCCTTGTCCACAAAGTAATCCTTAATCTTCCGCTGTGCATTGTTGAGTACGTCATCCCGAACCACCCGTCCGCGAATGGAAACTTTTTCCTTTAATTCCCCTTCTTGGGTCTTGTTGACCCCTGAAAACTCCACACGGCTGAATCGGGGCCTTTCCGTCAAGTCCAACAAGAGATAAATATCATCTCCTTCAATTTTAGTGACCAAAATTTTGACGTCCCCAATAATACCCTGGTTCCAAAGTTTTTTGAGCGCAGCGGAGATGACATCCCCCGGTACCGAGATTTGGTCATCCACCCGAAGTCCCGCCAACGAAATAATGGCAGTCTCATCCAGTGTGCTCAACCCAACGGCTTTAATTTCTGCAATTCGGTATTTTTTTGGTTTGGAGTAATCCAAATCAACGATGTTGACAGGTTTTTGGTTGGAATAACGGCTTTCACCCAAACGAATCTGGGCTTCGGCGATTCCTGCCAAAAGCAACAAACATGCAACAAGTAAATTCTTTTTCATCAACATTAGGATTTAATCTGTGCTCCCGTTTTACCAAAACGCCTTTCGCGCTTCTGGTAGGCCAGGATGGCTTCGTGTAAATGTGCTTTGCGGAAGTCCGGCCACAATACATCTGTAAAATACAGCTCGGTATAGGCCAACTGCCAAAGCATGAAATTGCTGATGCGCAATTCCCCACTGGTTCGAATCAACAATTCCGGATCAGGTATGTCCGAGGTATTTAAACAGGACGAGATCACGTCCTGATCTATCGCTGACTCTGAAAGCTCTCCAGCGAGTACTTTTCTGACTATTTGCCTGACCGAAGAGAGTATTTCCCAGCGACCACTGTAACTCAAGGCCAAAACAACGGTAAGCCCCGTGTTGTTTTTCGTCGTTTCCATACCACCTTCCAGATGCTGCTGGCACTTGCCAGGCAAGGAAGTAATATCGCCAATGGTTGTCAAACGTATATTGTTTTTCATCATGGTGGGCACTTCATCCACGATGGCCTGTACCAAAATGCCCATCAAAGCATCCACCTCATCTTGTGGGCGAGACCAGTTTTCGGTAGAAAATGCATACAGGGTAATATATCCCACTCCCAATGCTGCACATCCTTCGATGGCCTCTCTCACAGCAGTGATGGCATTCTTATGTCCAAAAACCCGCATGGCACCTTTCTTTTGTGCCCAACGACCGTTTCCGTCCATGATAACCGCTATGTGGTGGGGAATATTAGTCTTGTCAATTATTTCATTCATGGGTAATCTACTCGGAACTTCGTTTTTTTTAAGGTACAAAAATGACACTTCTTTTTGAAAATTCTACCTTAATGGCTAATTAATAATAGTTAAAGCTAGTTAAAGCATTTTACCTGGTGAAATGAATAGCTGATTGTAATGCCCAAAAAATAATACCAGTCGCGGTCGGAGTTGTTTCCGAAATTGAGGCCATTTGGATTTAGTACCTGACTACCTGTAGTGGGGTCTGTCATAAACCGGGGGTAATAAATTCCCTCATTTCCGATTTTGTCCATGCCATCAGAGAATGTTGCCCTTGCTCCCCCTTCCAAAGACACCAATACCCTGTCCCTCAGCTTATACTTAACACCCAAACCGAAAGGAATCACCGGACTTCCCATGCGGTAGCTTTCATCGGAGGGATCACCCTGATGGGCTTGCCCGCTGGCCAGAAATATCCCGTAACCCAAACCCAAGAATCCAAACGGTGAAAACCTGGCGGTAGACTGATGGGCCATGTAGTCGAGAAAGTGGAATTCCATAATGGCCGACACTTCGAAAAGGGTGCCTTGAAAATACGCATTGCGCACCAAGGCTGCCGGATCTATTGGCGCCATGCTATCAGCAGCGTTAAGCCGGGCTACCGAAATGCCTCCCCTTAGACTCCAGGCATTGTCAAAATTTCGTCTGCCAAATAACGTACCTTGAATACCCGATTGGGAGGGGTCAATCCGCCGGATGATATCACCCGTATACGTTGCTCCACCCAATCCAAGTCCTACTTCGTATTGCTGCCCTTGTACATCATGATTTACCAGCCAGCCGGCTGTGATACAAATGATTACAATGCGTACAATCCGAAGTGTTACTTTGTTCAAGTCCATGCAATTTATAAAGTCCCTAACGAATAAAAAACCCGATAAGGTATTTGGCGGGTTAAATTTTGTTAAAACTAGTTTCTCATGTCAAAGCCCCAGTTTAGTTTTTGCCTCAGCGTATCGAAGAAGCTGTAATCGTGGCATTTGACCAATTTGGTGACAAAGTTTTCCTTTTTAATTTTCAGCTCCACAGATGCGTCAATGGGCGTGGACCGGGAATCTAAAGATACCAGAAATTTTTGGCTTCGGCCTTCTATCTTAAAGGAGATTTCGCTCTCATCCGAGACCACCATGGGCCTGACATTGAGGTTGTGGGGACTCACGGGAGTAATTACAAAGTTTTTGGCCAATGGGGAAATCAACGGTCCTCCACAACTCAGGGAGTATCCCGTAGATCCGGTAGGGGTGGAAATGATCAGCCCGTCTGCCCAATAGCTGTTCAGGTATTCACCGTCAATGTAAGTATGGACCGTGATCATGGAGGACGTGTCACGCTTGTGAATGGTAAATTCATTGAGCCCAAAATTGATACCGCCGAAAAGTGCGGGTTCTGACTCCAACCGGACCAGACTGCGGTTTTCCAAGCTGTACTTTTTTTCTATAAGGACCTGAATGGCATGGGAGATGTCATCTTTGGCGATGGTGGCCAAAAATCCCAACCTGCCGGTATTGATTCCCAAAATGGGAGTCTCGTAAGCTCCAACATAGCATACGGCATCCAACAGGGTACCATCACCTCCGACAGATATAACAAAATCCATGTCATGCAGTTCTTCCCGGTTACTTAGTACCCGCGTGCCTTTGGCATCCAAGCCCAACTTATGAAAAGTACGGTGAAAAGCGTGTGTAACGAAGGTTTCAAACCCTTCCTGATCAAGGATGTTGATGAGGTGTTGAATGTAGGGTCTAAATTCGGGTTCAAATTTTACCCCGTGTAAGGTTATTTTCATCCAAAGTTAAATATCTAAAAAACGCAAGAGATTACCTATCCGGTCTTGATCGCTGCTTATCACCAATTCTTCCTGATATTGGTCGATGACCTTATATCCAAAACGCTCCAAGGTCGCCTTGATGTGCCTGAGTTCCGTTTGATCCAATTTGAGCGTTACTTTTATTTTGCTGTCATCGAGGGGATCTGCGGATATAAAGCTGCTTAGGATTTTGGCATTTTCGGATTCGATGATGCGGGCGATATCATAAAGGCTGTAATTCGTCATAAACATGGAAAGGATCAAGACACCTCCCTGGGACTGTATCGAGATGGAATCGGTAAACGCCGTGATAGCGTCTTCTACAGTGACCACTCCCTGGTAAACCATATCCCGGTCGATCACAGCCACCATCCCATTGTGATTCACAGCCGATACACGAAGCACTTCGTAGATGTGTCTGTCCATGTAGGCAAAGTTTGCAAGGGCGATTAGGTCCATTGCTTCCAGCGACAGATCGGGATCGTTTACCTTGTAGATCATCTCGTCGGTAACCAAACCCATAAAATGACCCTCATGGACTACAGGCAAGACATCTGTCCTGATTTCCTCCATCCACGCCAATGCCTTCCCCAACTTGTCGGTCAGTTTGAGGGGAGGAATAAGGTTGTTGACAAATTCGTAAGCCTGCATATTCCGTTAAAGTTATTAAAATGTATTCAAAAACAAAACGTAGAGTTGCTTCGCAATGTTCAATGTTGCAAAAATTAAGACGAAATAATGAATATTGTAGCCAAAGTTGACGAGTACAAAGGATTTATAACCTGAGTTCGATTGTTTTTTACGCCATAATTTTCAACCACAACACCCAATAAACAAGTTGTCTAAATTCCGCCCAAGAACCAATCTTTCGTAAAACAACCTTCCCCAAAAACGCCAGCGGAGTGGCCGATTTGATAGCCCTGGGTTTCAACCCAGGGCAAAAATAGCGCAAATCTCCCCGTTTTGGCCGCATGCCCCCCAATACGGCAACCCATTTCCGCCAAAACCCCAAAACGGTTGATCTGACATCCTAGATTTGAAACCAGAATCGATATCGAAAATAATTTAACCAGGTGATTGTATTGCTAGTTTGACGAATAATCGAACTCAGGTTCATAGACTACGTACCGACAAAACCCACGCCGCTATCAATTCCAACCCAAAGGCTGTCAAGTGGGCTTCGGGGTGAAACTGAAAGCCGAGGATGGGTAAGTGGCGGTGGGCAATCCCCATGATTTCCCCGTTTTCGGCCACGAGAATGGTTTCCAGTGTGTCCGGCAGGTTTGTAAGCTCGAGGGAATGGTAACGGGTGACTTGGAATGTTTTGGGCAGGTTTGCAAAAAGGGGATGATCCACCTTTTGGGTTACCAGAGATACTTTTCCATGCATTGGCCGAGGACTTTTTACCAAATCAGCACCAAAAAACTGGCCAATGGCCTGGTGTCCCAGGCAAACCCCAAGAATGGGTAGCTTATCCACATAATATGCCAATATGTCCATCAGGTTGCCCGCCTTTGCAGGGGTCTCAGGCCCTGGTGAAATAACCAATGCCTCATACTCCTCCCGCTTCAATTCCTCCACAGTGACGTCATTTCGGAAAATGCGCAGTTCCACACCCGTGCGAAGGAAGTAATCTGCCAGCATATGGGAAAAAGAATCAAAGTTGTCAATTAATAGAATCACCTGTACCGGAATTTACCAATGATCTGATGGTTGCGATGGTATTTTCAATAATGGGCGTGTATTGATCCAATAAAGCCACCAAAGAAGGAGTGATGGGTACCAATAAGGGATATAGAACGGAGCCTTCCGTCCATTTTGCAGGAAAATTGAATTCAAAGGAATGTGCTACCCAAAGGATGAGAGAGACCATGATGCACCATTTGACCATGCCCAAGATCGCTCCGGCAAAACTGTCAAATACACCCAGGATTGTCAGATGAAGGGCCTGCTTGACCAAATAGGCCAAGATGCGGATGGTGATCGTCACCAGGAGGAAAATAAGTATGAAAGCAATAAAGGGCAGCATAAAAGTAAGGCTCTCTACCTGCTCCGCCAGCAGGGCAGCTCCCCAATGCATAAATCGGAACGCAAAAATAATACCTATAAAAAAGGCCACGATAGACAACAGGCCAATGAACAGCCCCTGCTTATAGCCACTGAAGCCTCCAATGGCAAGCATGATCAAAAGGATGATGTCTATCGGGCTCAAGGGACTAAACCAGTAGGGCTTTTACTTTTTCAGAAATCAGTTTTCCCTCTGCCTTTCCGGCGAGTTGCTTTGAGGCGATTCCCATTACTTTTCCCATGTCTTTGGGGCCTTCGGCACCTACTTGGGTGATAATTTCCTTCAAGGCGGCTTCCAATTCAGCCTCGGTTAGCTGCTTGGGAAGATATTCCTGAATCACTTCCAGTTCACTCAGCTCCAAATCTGCCAAGTCCTTCCGGTTCTGTTGTTGGAAGATATCGGCGGAGTCCTTGCGCTGTTTGGCCGCTTTGGTCAAAATCTTGATTTCGTCTTCTTCGGATAGGCCTTTGTCACCTCCGGTTTTGGTTTCTTCCAATAAGATCTGGGATTTGATGGCACGCAACGCACGCAATCTATCCTTGTCTCTGGCCAGCATTGCTTTTTTGATCTCTCCTTCAATCGTTGTTTTAAGACTCATAATGGTATGGGTTCAGTTACAAAATGGATTACTGCAGTGTGTTCCAATGAAAATTTATAAACGCTTCGGCTATTTCATCGGTTTTCAAAACCAAATTTAGAAAGGTTCGGTTTATCTTTGGAGAAGCATTTTATGCAAAATTAAAGTTTAATTACAAATATGACGAAGTTAAGTGTAAATATTAATAAGATAGCTACTTTGAGAAATGCCCGTGGAGCCAATAATCCGGATGTCGTACAGGTTGCCAAGGATGCCGAACGATTCGGCGCACAGGGAATCACGGTGCATCCCCGGCCCGATCAGCGGCATATCCGTTACGATGATGTCTTAAAGCTGAAAGATACAGTGACCACGGAGTTCAATATTGAGGGCTATCCGGACAAAAGGTATATGGAGCTTATACGATTGGCCAGGCCCACCCAGGCAACTTTGGTACCGGATCCGCCGGAGGCCATT